>CAZYQT010000018.1:0-8792 GCA_964650255.1 uncultured Candidatus Saccharibacteria bacterium | reverse complement strand
AAGACCAGTGCTTCTGCACTGGCCGCTTGTCCGGGGTTTCCTTTAAGAGAAAAAGGCTTTCGAATATCGAAAGCCTTTTTGTTAAATTGTGCGTGGGTCAAAAATTACATTTCTCCTCCAGACCGTCTTAGGGTCGTCTAAATGCAATAGTCACAACCAGCGCAGGATTGGTGACAGCGTCCAATTGATGGATCATGACACATAAGGTCACAATAAAGTTTTCCATCGTTCGTCACTCGCCAGTCTGTTTCGCCGTACTCGTCGTACTTTGCGACAATGCGACCGCATCGGTCACAATACCGGCCAGCGCAATTGCCACCGCGTGTCCTGCAAGGATTGCCATATGATTCTGATGGAGCACATACAGCACAAAGCCGTTTGCCCTCCGCCTCCACTGGTCGAATTTCACAGCAGATACAGAATCGCATAACTTTTCCTCCTGAGTTGTAACCTACATAGCCAAAATCCGAAATTTGATTATTAAGTTATTTTAGAAAAGTATTATACCATCAAATAGAGCTTTTGTCAATATATCCCCTGTTCCTGGACAAAATCCTCTGGATTTGTTAGAATTTAGTACATTTGCAGAAAAGTTTATCCAAACTTTAGATAGATTTTACATGGAATTGAGTACTGCCTTGGTAAACTGTTGTTAATGATCATTAAAAACAAAAAGCCATGGCAGTATTAACAACCGAATACCTAGATAAAGTTCTAGACAAAAAGTTTGGTGACTATACAAAAGTCATAAACAAACAGTTCACAGAACACACCAAGCTGATTATGAAACTCATCAAGGAGTACTTTGATGAAAAGTTTGATCCCTTGGCAGAAAGTCTTGCAAAAGACTTCAATCGTATTCATGAACAATTTGAAGGAGTCTACAGCAAGTTCGAAGGTATCAATGCTCGTTTCGAAAAACTTGAAGGTAGATTTGATGCTTTAGAAGATAAAATGAATGCCCGGTTTAGCTCTATTGACGTTGAGCTACTGGATATTAAAGAAAGGCTCAAGGCAGTCTCAACGCAGAGCCTAGAAGACACTAATGCTCAAGGCAAAGACCTTATCAAGCTAGATAATCGTTTGACCAAAGTCGAACTTCGCATCAAGAAACTAGAACTAACTAAAAAGTTTTCTGCAAAAATTTAATCAAGCAATAAATAATTAACGTATTCTCTACAGCAATTGGGTTGTAGAGATAAGGAGTAGTCCTTATGCCGAGATATGAATTAATGTATATCCTCGCATCGAGCGTATCTGATGATCAGGTACCTCAAACCGCTCAGCAAATTGAGCAATTCGTCAGTGACAATGGCGGCACTGATCTCGCCCACGAACAATTGGGCAAGAAGAAACTCGCCTACCCTATCAAAAAAACTCGCAACGGTCATTACGGGGTGATTAATTTCACTGCCGAAGGCAAAGCTGCGGCTCTTTTGGATGCCAAGCTGCGTACGCAGAAAGCTATGGTTATTCGCTATATCATCGTAAACATCGATGAGCATCTTGAACGTCTTGAAAAAGACAAAGAAGCACAAGCAAAGATGAACCGTAACCGTCCACCAGAAAAGATTGCCGAAGATAAAATGGCAGCTAAGCTTGAAGCTGAAGGGAAAATCCCAGCTCCAGCCCCAACAGAAAAACCAGCGCGCACCCCTAAACCAAAAACCGTTGTAACCGAAGCTGTGCTCGATGAAGAAATCGAAAAAGCACTGACTGAAGATATTACCAAATAATCTTTATCACTTAAACTTACAACAATGGACTTAAATAAAGTAATGATAATCGGGCGCCTCACTCGCGACCCGGAGCTACGCCAAACTCCGAATGGTGCTAGCGTTTGCCAAATTGGATTGGCAACTAACTACGTTTACACTAATCAACAAAGCGGCCAAAAAGTCGAACAAGTTGAATACCACAACGTAGTAATGTGGCGGAAGCTGGCTGAAATCGCCAACCAATACCTCTCAAAAGGAAAACGCGTTTACATTGAAGGACGCCTTACCACCCGCTCATGGGATGCCCAAGATGGCACCAAGCGTTACAAGACCGAAATCGTTGCAGACAACATGATCATGCTCGACGGTGGTCAGGGTGGCCCACAAGGCGCAGCTGGAAACGATGGCGGCTTTAGCAATAACGCTAGCCCAGCAAGCAGTAACTCTCAATCCTTCCCTGATGAAGAACTACCAACCATCCAACAAGGTGGCGGCGAAGACATCAGTGTAGAAGATATTCCATTTTAATCACTTTGAATCACAATAATTATGGCTTACAACAAGAACAACAATAACAATCAACCAGTAGTAAAGAAAGTTTGCTACTTCTGCTCGAATAAAATCAGCACTGTGGATTACAAAGATACGCAAACTTTGCGACGCTTTATGTCTCCCCATGCCAAGATTTTAGCCCATGCCCGCACCGGCTCTTGTCCAAAGCACCAACGCATGGTAACTACTGCTCTTAAGCGCGCGCGCCACATGGCCTTGCTACCATTCGTAGCTCCTTAAACTAAACCCGAACTTTCATGGATTTAAACGATGTAAAACTCGGCGCAATCGTGCTGATGAATAACGAACCGTTTCAAGTAATCTGGTCTAACCGCATGCGCACAGCGCAGCGTAAACCAGTAATGCAAGCCAAGCTTCGCAACGTAATTACTGGAAAAGTTTTAGAATACAGTTTCAAATTCGGTGAAAAAGTGGAAGGTGCAGATGTTACCCGCGAAAACGCGAACTTCCTTTACGCCGATGATGATGGCACTCACTTCATGAACAATGAAACTTACGAAACCATTGATTTCCCAAAGGAAGTCACAGCTGAACAAGAACCATTCTTAATCGAAGGGACTAAAGTTCAAGTGCTTCGCTTTAACGGTAAACCAGTATCTATTGAACTGCCGATTAAAGTAGATTTGAAAGTTGTGGAGTCCCCTCCTGGGATTACTGGCAACAGTGGCGGCAACGTTACTAAGCCAGTAAAACTGGAAACTGGACTGGTCGTAAATGCACCGATGTTCATCAAAGAAGGTGAAACTGTTCGCATCGACACCCGCGACGGGGTTTACGTCGAACGCGTAAATAACTAGATATTAAAAAAAGACCCTTATGGGGTCTTTTTTATTAAGCTGCTTGAGACATACTTTGATCTTCGCTCTCAATATACTTTAATGGCTGGTGCATAAATTGCTCTTTGGTCGGAGCCCCAGCAAGCTGACCTTTATACTTGTCGTAGTATCTACCGCCCACGGTATTAAATCGGTCGGTTGTAGTTTTTATCAACCGAATCCGGCGGGACAAATAATCTGTTCGGTCGTCGAATTTTTTAATCTTTCTAGCGGAATCTAATTCTGCCTGGGCATCCTCTAAACTCAGGCCGCTTAGATGCTCTGGAGCCATTTGAAAACTATTCCAAACATCCACCAGCTCTTCGTTATCTTTTTTCACTTGTTCCGGCGAGGTCGCTACACTTTTTTCTGGTTGCGGGAATTGGATAACATTATCTTTGGCCTCAAATTTTTCTGCATCTGATGACGGTGGCCAAGGAGTTTCTCGTTCCATAAATTTATAACTTAATTATCTATTAATTACTTTTGCTTAGATAAATAATTGCTTACGGCCATCGCTGCCTTAGCCCCTTCGCCAGCCGCAACCACGATTTGCTCTCCCCAGGCATCGTTTATATCTCCTGCAGCAAAAATTCCTGGTACATTTGTTTGCAAATCCTTATCTACCTTAATTTCATTGCGCTCATTCTTCTCAACAATATCTGCAAAACCAATGCTTGGCTCATACCCGATCTCAATAAAAATTCCACTCACTTCCAAATCTTGTTCGGGCTTACCCATTGGTTCAATAGTCATACCCTCAACATGGTCACTACCAGAAATTTTAACCACCTTTGTTGAATGAAAGTTTTTTACATTTGGACAAGCCATGATTTTATCTTTTACAACCGATTCACCAGTATAATCTTCGGCTAGATTAATAACATAAACTTGCTTGGCAACTTTGGACAACGCATAAATTGCGTCCATAGCACTATTCCCTCCACCAACCACTGCCACACTTTTATCTTTATAAAGCGGTCCGTCGCAAGTGGCGCAAGTGGCAACACCCTTTCCAAACAATTCTTTTTCTCCGGGCACCCCCAAATGCTTAGGCGACTTCCCCGAAGCAATAATAACCGCTTTGCTGTAATAAACGTTGCCCTTGCTATCTTCCACAGCAAAGCTAGTAATATTTTTTTCGATCTTCACCACCTCCACCCCTAACTTTACTTCCAAGTCTTCCTTAAGAGAGGCCATATGTTCTTGAAATTTCAAAGTTAAATCCGCGCCGGAAACCATTGAGAAGCCGGTGTAATTTTCCACGTCTGCGCTGTAAACCATTTGCCCACCGGGATCTTTCGCAAGAACCAAGGTATTTAGTTTACGGCGAGCCGTATAAATGGCTGCGGTCATACCAGCAGGCCCTGCTCCAATAATTATGCAATCATACATACTCTAATTGTACCATAATAAAATAAAAGTGATATAATAAAGAAAATCTAAACAACTAATAAATGACGCATAAACAAACCATAATTTCCCTTTGGGCCAGTGCTACAGCTATTATCTTAGTTGCTACTGGAAGTTCCTTTGCACTACAAAATCGCGCAGACGCTCAGGCCAAAACAGAAGCAGCAAAAGCACCGTTTCGCTTGGTCAAACAGCCTTCGGCATCAGAAAAACAAGCCAACCTGTTAGGCAGGCAAATCATTGCTGCTGTCTACGATGCTCCAAGTATTTTAAAGACCGGGATGGTGTTGGGAGACGTGGATCCAGAACCTTTAAAACAAGAAGAGATTGCCGACATAACAACTTCAAGCGTTATACGTGTATTCAATAACGTCGAAGGCACTATCTCCTACCCGGATTTCGATATTGATTTGTACAACCATAAATTTGTCACAAACGGCAAAACGTATAGTGAGCCAGCTCTCGCTCTCAGCACGGGCACTGGTTTCTTTGTTGATGATCAGGGCCATATTATGACCAACTCGCATGTGGTTGATAAAAATTCTATTTTAGAAGAATTTACTCTCAACGCTATGTACTATTACGAAAAAGTAATGGAAGAACAACTTGGCAAAATGGATGAAGCCTCTCGTGAAGTTCTAAAAGAAAAATTAATTCAAGACTATGGCGGCAACCCCGCGACTGCAGCAGCTAAACTGTCGGCAGAGTTAGAGACCGGAATTATCCAATATATTTACGAAAAAGCTAAGGTCGATGCCAAGCAAACCATCACCATCTTAGATCCGCAAAAGACTGACACCAAAGTTGAAACAGAAGAAGATTTAAAAAAATTAGCAAGCGGTGGTATTGCCGCAACACTGGTTGATTGGCACCCTGACTACATGAAGACCCACAAGGATGTGGCAATTTTAAAAATTGCCAACCAGCCCACCCCATTTTTAAGTCTAAGCAAGGCTAAAGTTACAACTGGCCAACAGATTTACATTATTGGTTTCCCACACAACGCTGAAGTCGATAACTCGGATTTGTTTAATCGCACCATGACTCAGGGCACTATTAATTCAGTTAAAAAACTAGATGACACTGAGGTGTATCAAACTGATGCGAAGATCTCCCCTGGCTCAAGCGGTAGCCCAATGCTAAATGAAAAGGGTGAAGTAATCGGGATTATATCCTTCCTCACCGGAGCAGAAGGTATTGGCGACACCTTTGGGTATGCCGTCCCTGTCGAGCATGTTGCCTCGATTATGAGCAGTAACAACATTACTGTTACGAGTAATCCGTATATGGCTGGGTTCGTAGCTGGGCTGAACTTGGCTAGCCAGAGCCTTTGCCGCAAAGCCAATATTGAATTCTTGGCTGCCCAAAAATACAATGGCAGCATCTTTAACCCAGGTCTGCAAAAATATATTGATCGCTGTAACGAGAAAATAGAATCTGGTGACTCAAATGATGGAAAACTTTACGCTATCACTAGTTGGATGAAAAATATTCCCCCGTATATGTGGGGCGGTGTAATTGCCTTGGTCTTAATAAGTGTTGGCGCCTGGTTCTTTATTCGTCGGTACAGACATATGCAAGCCGCGCCGGCAACCTTTGTACAGGCTTAACATCAAAATTGTTAAATCAAAAAGCACCCTGTGGGTGCTTTTTTCTATTTCATTTTTTCTGAAATTCTTTCCAGAGCCACTATATATGCGGCAGTGCGCATGCTGGTGTTATGTTTTTGCTGGGCTTCTCTTACAGCGGCGAATGCCGCCACCATATGCTCATCAAGTTTTTTCAGCACATCTTCCTTGGTCCACTTTTCATTATTCTGATTTTGATACCACTCAAAGTAACTTACACACACGCCACCGCTATTAGCTAAAATGTCTGGCACTACAGTTACGCCGTTTTGAGCAAAGATCGCATCTGCTTCTGGTGTTGTTGGCCCATTGGCCATTTCTAAAATAAACTTGGCTTTAATTTTGCCAGCGTTGTCGCCAGTTAAAACATTTTCTAGCGCGGCTGGTACGAGCACGTCGACATCTAACTCCAGTAAAGCTTCGTTGGTAATTTCTGTGGTGCCTTCTAGGCCTGTCAGAGCTTTGGTTTCTTTCTTGTGAGCTTCTGCCGCAGAAACATCAATTCCATTTTCATTGTATACACCACCTTTGCTATCGGATAAAGCTACAACTTTAAAGCCATGCTCTTTTACGTACTCTGCTAAGTAGGTAGCAACATTTCCGAATCCTTGAATGGCAATGGTCTTTCTCTCTGCTGGTACTAAGCCGGCATTCAGGGCTTCGCGCAATACATACCCCCCACCAAAACCAGTGGCTTCGGTACGACCTTCGCTACCACCATCTTCCAAACTTTTTCCAGTGATTACACCTGGTGCTGTTGTGCCAGTTAATTTTTCGAACTCATCGCGCATCCAACCCATAATTTGGCCGGTAGTATTTACGTCTGGTGCTGGCACATCTATTTCGGGACCAAAGTTGCGAAACATTTGACGCATGTAACCGCGACTCAAACGTTCGAGTTCGCCTTCACTCAACTCTTTTGGGTTAACAATAATGCCACCTTTACCGCCGCCGAATGGAACGTTCACCACTGCATTCTTGAAAGTCATCCAAAAACTTAGGGCGCGGACTTCGTCTAAGCTCACTTGCTGATGATATCTAATTCCACCTTTGTAAGGACCACGCGCGTTGTTGTGCTGGGAACGAAACCCTTCAAAAATGCGCTGCTCGCCGTTGTTCATCATTATTGGAATCGAGACCTCAATGTAACGATCTGGGTTTTTGAGCCGTTCCACGATATTTACATCTGCGTTGGAAACTTTTGCCGCAGCGTCTAGTTGGGCTTTGGCGGATTCAAATGGATTATTATTCATGGCTTTAAAATTAATTGATAATTTCTTTATTTAAACTTGATGCCCAGCCATCTCGGTAAGATAGTGCTCAGCATCTAAAGCAGCTTTACACCCTTCCCCAGCCGCAGTTACAGCCTGACGATAGCGATGATCATGCACATCCCCAGCCACGAACACACCCTCTATATTAGTCTGAGTAAATGCTTTTGGAATGATGTATCCTTTTTGATCCACTTCAATCCCAGCTTCGGCAAACACTTTTGATGCAGGACTATGACCAATAGCCACAAAGTATCCTTGCGCAGCTATATCTCGCTCCTCACCGGTTACGTTGTCTTTAATACGTACACCCTCCATGCTGTCTGCACCTAAAATATCTGTCACAGTAACATTGGTAATAAATTTAATTTTTGGGTTATCTTGCGCGCGCTTTAGCATTATCTTTGAAGCTTTAAATTCATCACGGCGATGAATAATAGTAACGGACTTACCGAACTTAGTTAAGAAATTCGCTTCCTCCATGGCGCTGTCTCCCCCGCCAATAACAACAATGTCGAGATCTTTAAAGAAGAACCCATCGCAAGTCGCACAGGCAGTTACGCCTTTGCCACGCAAACGCTTTTCGTTTTCCAAGCCAAGCCACATCACTTCTGCGCCCGTGGCAATGATTACGCTTTCTGCCTGGTACTCATTGCTATCTGTTTTGATTTTCAAAGGCTCACTTGGCGAGGTGCGCGAAAAATCGGCACTAACAACAGTTTCGTAAACAATCTTTGAGCCAAATCGTTCTGCTTGCTTAGTTAAATTTTGCATCAACTCTGGGCCCTGGATGCCTTCTGGGAATCCCGGGAAATTTTCTACATCTGTAGTAATAGTTAGCTGGCCACCTGGTTGAATGCCGGCAATGACTAGCGGATTGAGTTCAGCACGTGCTGCATACAACGCGGCCGTTAGCCCCGCTGGCCCGCTGCCAACAATAATGACTTTATGTATTTCGTTCATGTTATTTCCCTTACTTCTTAGAATAAATCTTTATTAATTCTTTAACAGCTTCTTTGCGCTTGCTGGCGCTGCTGCTGTTAGCATCGAGGACACACTCTCCGAGGTAGCCTTCCAGGACCAGTGAATTCACTTTTTTCATAGCCTCTATTACGGCGTGGCTCTGGTTAATGATATCCATGCAGTAAGCATCCTTTTCTACCATATTGGCTACTGCTCGTACATGACCTTCAATATAGCGAAGGCGCTTTACTAGATCGGCCTTATTGGCTGCTGACGTTTTGTTCATAAATATATAATTGATTCTTGTACCCCCTGGTGGGGGGTCTCTATAATATATTCCCTATCTGATTTGGTGTCAAGTAAACTAGCCACCAGCTAAACGCTGGTGGCTTTTATCTTGCCTTCAGGGAA
>CAZYQT010000017.1:0-17943 GCA_964650255.1 uncultured Candidatus Saccharibacteria bacterium | reverse complement strand
TCATACACTTGTACCTACCAAACATGTTCTAACGACACCGTAGGAAGCCACCAAATTAAAACATTCAGGATTTTTCAGAAAAGAAACTTTGGCAGCCCTTAGGGCTGCCCATTGTTTTTGTGGGGTGGATTCAATTTTCTTATTCTTTAAATACAGGTTCGAACCAAAGACTTTTTGAGCATAGGTCTTTTTATCCAAGAGAGAGGAGTCAGGAGTGATTTGGCTGAGTGTTTGGGCGAATAAATGCATAATAGTAGAAAAGCTGCTTGTCCCACCCTCCCGACGCGCAGCTTTATTCTAGATACTCCCTGTGGTATATTATTTTAATAATTCTGAAACAGATACTTTAATGGCCTTCGCTAAGTCTGTAATCGTACTGAGAGTAGGATTCATTTTGCCATTTTCAATATTGCTGATATATCCACGGCTAACCCCGAGAGTCCTGGCAATATCTCCCTGGGATATCTTTTTACCTGTTCTAATTCTCTTTAGGTTTTTTCCAAGTTTTATGGATTCAGTATTCATCATTTATAAGTATACAGCTTGATATATTTTATGGTAATGGTATAATATAATGTAACATACATAAAACTATGCAAAATTACTTTCTATACGCCCGTAAATCCACAGATACAGAAGACAAACAAGTTCGGTCTATTGATGACCAACTTGCTGTTTTGCGAAAGTTAGCCAAAGAATCCGGCCTCAAGATTGTTGAGGAGTTCGTTGAAAAGCGCTCAGCCAAAACTCCTGGCCGGGTGATTTTCAATGAGATGCTTAAGAAGATTGAGCAAGGTGCTGCTTCTGGCATCATTTGTTGGAAACTAGACAGGTTAGCTCGTAATCCGGTTGATGCTGCTCAAATCCAGTGGCTCCTTCAAGAAGACACTATTAGTCATATCCAAACTCATGACCGAAGTTACTATCCTCAAGATAACGTAATGCTTATGAATGTGGAGTTTGGCATAGCTAATCAATATATTAGAGACTTAAGTACTAATACTAAGAGAGGATTGTATGAGAAAGCCAAGAGGGGTCAATATCCAGGCTTAGCACCTTTAGGGTATTTAAATGACTTAAGAAACAAAACTATTATTGTAGATACAAAGAAAGCTCCTCTCATTAGGGAAGCCTTTGAAAGGTATTCCACGAATTTGTACTCATTTGAAGATATTGCTGTCTTTTTGCTTGCTAATGGTATTGTTACTAAGAAAATTCAGAATGAGCACAGCACTGGTGGTCTACCATTAAAGCGTGATTCAATTAGATATATTTTATCCAATCCATTCTATTCAGGTTTGTTCAAATACGGCGGAGAATTATTTCAAGGTACTTACGAACCAATAGTTTCTAAACAGCTGTTTGATAAAGTGCAAAAAGTATTAAAGGCTAGAAGTAAAGGCTTAGTCAAAGTATTTAACCCCAAACCACTATGTGGTTTGCTGCGTTGCAGCGAGTGTGGTTGCATGATTACAGCTGAAGCCAAAACTAAACATCAAAAGAATGGAATAACCAGGCACTACCTTTATTACCACTGCACTAAGCGGAAACAAAAGTGTTTCCAGCCTGGTATTCGAAGTGAAGATTTAGAGCAACAACTTTCTGAATTGTTAAAAGACTTTGCCATGCCTGAGCAGTGGCATAAAGAGTGGCTAGAGCTAATTGCCAAAGATGAAGAGGAATCAGCAGAGACTACTTTGAGTTTGGTTCAAACTCTGAGATTGAAAATTGCAGGAATAGATAAAAAACTAGAAAGACTAAGAGAGGTGTATCTTGACCAAGATATTGAGCGAGAAGACTATCTCACTGACAAGAATAAATTAGTATTAGAAAAACGCTCCTTAGAGGAGCAAATAGCTACTTTGGAGCAGAATCAAAATTCATGGTTAGAACCTCTCAAAAATTTCACAAAAATCGCCCAAACACTCAGCCAAATCACTCCTGACTCCTCTCTCTTGGATAAAAAGACCTATGCTCAAAAAGTCTTTGGTTCGAACCTGTATTTAAAGAATAAGAAAATTGAATCCACCCCACAAAAACAATGGGCAGCCCTAAGGGCTGCCAAAGTTTCTTTTCTGAAAAATCCTGAATGTTTTAATTTGGTGGGTCCGGCGGGATTCGAACCCGCGACAAATGGCTTAAAAGGCCACTGCTCTACCAACTGAGCTACAGACCCTTAGTGTTGCTCAAGTAAATACTAAGCAATTTTAGCGCATTTATCAGTTTTTTTCAAGTCCTTAAAGTCTAATTATGATACCATAAAGCTTATGAAGCTTAACCTCAAACAATACAGCTACCTGCTCGGTACCGGGGGAGTGTTGGTTGTAACCATAATCGCTTACAGTCTTTTTGCCCGTACTGAGTATTTTCAGAGCGTCCTTACCTGGTCAGCTGATAATCTAGCCTTGTTTATTTTTATTTTAGTGTTGATAAAAATCATTGGCATCCTTTGGCCGCCAATACCAGGGATTGTGTTCACTGTTGCCGCGGTGCCAATTGTCGGGTGGGTGCCAGCTTTTGGTGCGGACTTTGTTGGTTCAATGATTGGCTCATCAATTGCATTTTGGTTAGCGCGTCGGTATGGGCCCAAAGTAATTTTAAAGTTATTCGGCGAAAGTGGGTTAAAGCAAGTTCAGCGTTTTAAATTTAAACCTAACAAGGAGCTGGAGGCTATGGCAGTAACGCGTGTTCTAACCGGTGCAATTTCTGAACTAGTGAGCTATGGAGCTGGCCTCACAAATATAAAATATAAAAACTTTTTTTGGGGCACCTTTCTCTCTAGCGTGGTTGTCGGTTTGCCTCTGTTCTTTTTGTTAAGCATTGCTTTTGGCGACAACGGTCTATTGTTTGGCGCTATTCCTCTATTGATAGGGTTAATAATAATTTATTCTTTACGCAACCGTTACTTTTCCTGGGATGATGAGTTGTAACATAGGCTTAGATAAGCCGTCTATAAACATATCATTAAAGAATTTTTATGCGTAAAATAAAGTATTTTTTTGGCGCAATGGTCTTGGCAGCAGTCTTAACCGCTAATCCAGCCTTGGCTCTAGTTGCGCCTTCGCCCGATCCGGCACCAATACCACCTCCACCTCCAAATGACAGACAGGCTTTGTATCGACTTTACAATCCGGTAATCAACGACCATTTTTATACTGCTAATCAAGATGAAGCGAATGCTGTTACAACGTCTCATGGGTATATTATGGAAGGCGGGATTGGATACGTTTCCCGTTATCAGCTAGATGGAACTGTTAAAATGTATCGTATGTGGAACCCACACATCAACAAACATTTTTACACTACCAGCTATGATGAAATGACCCATGCCCCGACTTTAGGATATATCTACGAAGGTGTTACTGGATGGATAGCAGCCAATTGTTCCAATGTAAACGACCTGGTTTGCCATGGTGGCAAAGCTCTTTACCGCCTTTATAACCCAGGCCTTAATAAGCATTTTTACACCGTTGATGCCACTGAACGAGATTATGTTATCACTCATCTCGGTTATGTTTCTGAGGATCAGCTCGGCTGGTTGTTAGACGGCATACTATACCCGCAATAAAATAAATGAACCGCTGAATTACTCTTCAGCGGTTTTTTCTTCAGATATTTCTTGAGGCGCTTTTTTTGTACCACGCTTCTTTGCCACTTTACGTTTGGCTCCGGCCCTGCCTTTAGGTTTCGGCTTCTTTGATTCTGCATAAAGCTCGGCGAGCTGGGCTTCGGATTCTGGTTTAACATTCAAGATTAGAGTACAGTCTGGCCAGCGCGTACAAGCATAGAATGGTTTGCCACGGCCACGGCCTTTCTTTTCTACAACGTCACCAGGTTTCTCCCGGCGGTCCTCGGATTCCAAACACATCGGACACTTAAACCCAGTCTTGTTCCAAATTTTCATAATGCCTTTGCACTTCGGATAATCCGAGCAGCCCAAGAAGAATCCAAAACGGCCGCGACTAACTTTCATTGGTTTGCCACAAATTGGGCAGCGCTCGTCCTTGGTTTTTTCTTCTAAAGCCTTAATCTGCGCAGCTTCTTCTGGCATTGGCAAAGTAACCTTGCTGCCTTCTTCTGGGCAGGCCAAGAATTTACCCATGCGACCATATTTGATGAGCATTGGCTTACTGCAGTGCGGACAGGGGGTGGTGGACACTTCGATATTCTTTTCAACTGTTTTCTCTTTTTCAATCAAATGCTTTTTGAATGGACCATAAAATTCTTCAATAACAGGCACCCATTTTAATTTTCCTTCAGCGATATCATCAAATTCTTCTTCTACTTTTGAGGTAAAATTGATGTCCACAATTTCTGGAAAATGCTCAACCAACATGTCTGTAACTAAGAAGCCTTCTTCTGTTGGTGAGTATTTTTTATCTTCCTTAGTAACATAACCGCGCTCTTGGACAGTGGTCAGGGTAGGGGCATATGTTGATGGACGGCCAACACCATGCGCTTCTAGCGCTTTAACTAAAGTAGCGTCTGTGTAGCGAGCCGGCGGTTCCGTAAAGTGCTGCAGGGGAGAGAGTTCAATCAATTTTAGAATTTCTTGAACAGATAATTCTGGTAAAGCGCCTTCAATTTCGTCTTCGCTTTTTTCATCGGTGCCTTCAGTGTAAGCACGAATGAATCCATCAAATTTTATAACTTGGCCGTTAGCGCGGAAAGTGTATTTAGACGATGGGCCAGCAGCAATGTCTACGCCAGTTTGATCAAAAATGGCCTGCTGCATTTGACTCGCTAAGGTACGCTTCCAAATTAGGTCGTAAAGACGCACCCCATTGCGTTCGATTTTGCTAGACATGTGCTGCGGAAGTAGTGCGAGATCAGTCGGACGAATAGCTTCGTGCGCTTCTTGGGCGCCCTTGCTTTTGTTTGCATAGTAGCGTGGTTCACTCAAACCATATTGCTTACCAAACTCAGAAGCAATCACCACTTGCGCTTGCTCTAAAGCAGTTTTGGCCAAGTTTAAACTATCGGTACGCATGTAAGTGATGAAACCTTTTTCATACAAGCCTTGAGCAACTGCCATGGTTTGCTTCGCCGAGAAACCAAGTTTGCGAGCGGCTTCTTGTTGTAATGTAGAAGTAGTAAAAGGAGGGGATGGATTGCGCTTTACTTCTTTTTTGGTAACATCAATAACTTTGTATTCAGAGTTATTTAAGTCAGATGTAATCTCTTTCGCCTGAGCTTCATTATTGATGCCCATTTTACCAACAGCTTTATCATTTATTTTGGATAACTTAGCTGTGAACTGTAGGTTGTCGTTTAGTTTTGTAAGCTGGGCTTCAATGCTCCAGTATTCTTCAGCTTTGAAGGCTTGGATTTCGCGTTCACGCTCTACCACTAAACGCACAGCGACAGATTGCACGCGACCTGCCGACAGTCCGTAACGAATTTTGCGCCACAAGAAAGGGGATAGCTCGTAACCAACCAAGCGATCGAGCACGCGACGAGCTTGCTGGGCATCAACTAAATTTAAATCTATGGCGCGGGGATTTGCTAAGGCATGATCAATGGCACCCTTGGTAATTTCGTGGAAAACAATGCGCTTTAGCTTGGGATCATCATACTTCATGCCCAAAGCCTCTACTAAGTGCCAGGAGATGGCTTCCCCTTCGCGGTCTTCATCAGTTGCCAATATAATAGAGGAGGCAGACTTTGCCATTTTTTTGAGCTTAGTAATAACCTCTTTAGCCTTTGGTGCAATCTGATATACAGGCTCAAAGTTGTGGTCTACATCAATTGACAGCTTAGATTTCGGCAAATCGCGGACATGGCCAAAACTGGCCTCGACTTCGTAGTCAGGGCCTAAAAATTTGGAAATTGTTTTCGCCTTAGTGGGCGATTCTACTATAATAAGTTGCTTGGACATGCCAGATTGATATAGTGATTAATAGATACAAAGTGGATATTAGCTCACTGTTGGGACGATTGTCAAATTATCACTTTAATTTCCAGACAATAATGCCATATTTTTTTATTCGCTCCGGATAGTTTGGGAAGCTATTCCATTTCGCAATTACTTGCTCTCGGGTCGTGCCTGCGGGCATAATATCTTCTGGTGAAAATTTTTGTAGTAGCTCTTCGATAGTTTTAAAATGTAAGGCCTTAACTACGGTTTTAGTAAGGTGGTCGGTACCACAACTAATATTTAGTTGATCTCCATCCTCAACTATTAAGTATTCTGGTAACCCAGCTCTAGTTTCGATGGTTTTGTCGCCGCGTTGAATGCGTTCAAACGTACTTCGATCTTGCTCGCGAAAAATTAAATCCAAAGTTTTCATATCTTAATAAAATTATCTGCCCCGAGATTTTTGATTACTCCTTTTATTTCTAGCGCAACAATTGTGCTGGCTATTTCGTTAGCGGAAAGATTTAGCTCATCGATTAACTGATCAATACTGCACGGCGCATCTTGCATGCATTCTAACACACGCTGCTCGATTTCCGAAAACTTTTGCTTTGTTTTGAGCGGTAATTGATTTATGGAGATGGCCAGGTCATCTAAAATTTCTTCACCGCTTGTTGTAAGCATGGCACCATCTCGAATTAATTGATGTGGGCCTTCGCTCAAGCTTGAATAAATTGGCCCAGGCACCGCGTAGAGATTACGGTTAAAGTCCGCGGCAAAATCTGCTGTAAGAAGAGCACCACTTTTTGTTTTACATTCTACTATGACTACGCCCAAACTTAGACCAGCGATAATCCGGTTGCGCGCAACGAAGTGATGTTTTAATCCTGGAGTACCTGGTGGCTGTTCCGAAACAATTAAACCCCCATTGTCTAAAATTTCATGTGCTAATTTAAAATGCGCTCGGGGATAAATACTGTCGTCGTCTACGCCTGAGCCGAGCACGGCAATGGTGCGTGATTGCAGTTTCAGACTTTGCGCATGGGCAGCAGAATCGATACCGTAAGCCATTCCGGAGACAATCGTTACCCCAGCATCAATTAACGGACTGGTAATCTTGGGCAGAGCTAACAGGCCGTAACTACTCATTTTGCGACTACCTACGATTGCTACACAAGCTTCTTTATGGTTAACAAGTTTGCCTCGGTAGAACAGTACTGGCGGTGGGTCGGTAATTTCTTTGAGCAAGGCAGGGTATCGCTCGTCAAAATAAGACACAGTACGCACATGAGTTTTGGCTAGCAAAGGCCCAAGGCTATAAATATATTCTTCAATTGATTCTTTGGATTGATTCATGTTTACAGCCTAACAAATCCCAGTTCAAGATCACTTAAAGTTTTCTTAAAGTTTAGGTAAATTTAGGGGATTTAGTTAGTCTTGACAAAAATGCCAAAATAAACTATACTACTAGCACAATTTGTCTGTAGTATCCTACTTGCAAGTCGCGAAGTCATAGATCATCCCTCCTATTCTATGATTCTAGCGGTTAAGTAGAGCTTTGTGGGCGTTTGTCCGCTAGTTCTCACTTGTAGGTGGGGTAGTGCAGATAAAAAGCCGCTCAAATATTTGAGCGGCTTTTGTTTTACTTTGTCACGGAATGAGCCCTATTAGCTTAATACTCGCAGGAAAAATTTTTGTTGAGGAGTACTTATTGTTTTGATATGTAAAGGCGTAAGTACCATCCACTCGGTTAACTAAATAGGTATCGTTAACAAAGTCTATAAAGGTATCCAGCTTTGTACCGGATTCATTCATGGCTGTGGCTGGTGGGAAAGAGAAATCTTTGAAAATATTTTTTCTTTTTTCAAAATCATATCCACCTAACAAATTTGCATACCCCCGGTACATGAGTTTTTTCCCATCCGCAGACCATTTGAATTGGTGGGGAACATCTGTAGTACTCGAAAATTCTACAAGCACATCAGGTTGAGAGAGCATTGTAGAGTAAAGTGCCGATGAGGTGTCGGCATCCACAGCACTGAACTTAAAGCTTGGTAATAAAGTGTAGAGTTTGATAGATGCACCGCCTTCGCCTATGAGATACTTACCGTCAGGAGAGAAAGCATATGAGGAAAGGAACATATAATCTCTCTTTGGTTTGCTTGCGAAGAAATCTTGCCAGAATTTTGATGGCTTTAACTTTGGAAATATTTTAGATAGGTCAATAACTCTTCTCTTAGTTCCAGACTCAACCATTATAAGACTTTTATCAGCAGATAAAAGATTTTCAGAAGGATCTGTATACTCAATTTGCCTGTCAAAATTTGCGTCTCCTTTGCCACCGAAAACAGATTGTTGTCTGAGCATTGGGAATGAAGCCACTAGTTCTTTCATGCCACCTGCTTTTACAGCCCATATCTTTGTTTCATAACTTTCCTTCACAAACTCCTGAATAATAGCACCTGAAATTTTATTCGCCTTGATAATTTTATCCAGCTCAGCAGTCTGAGGGGTGCCATTACTGGATTGCCCTGCGATTGTGTTTTGATTCTCTTGGTCAGCATTATTAGCTGCTTTATTACAACCTAGTGCGAATAATGACAAGCTGGCCATGGATACCAGGAAAAGATATTTAATTCTCATTTTATATTTGATTAATTTTTTATAAATTGTTCAATTAAATCATTTACTCCTGGTAAAACCATTTCCATTCCCTGCAGTTCTTCTGGGCTAAACTTTTGCAGAACAAACGCATCGGTCGGGAGGTCGTCGCGCGACTCACGTACCTCTATTCCAATCCTCACCCGTGCGAAGTCTTTCGTACCTAGCTCATCAATTATATTCTGTACGCCATTGTGTCCAGCGCTACCTGAGTCGCGACCCTCACGCACAGTGCCTAAAGGCAAATCTACTTCATCATGTAAAACCAGTAAATCCGTTGTAGGATCGAGTTTGTAAAAATGTACTAGCTCGCGAACAACTTCTCCTGACAAGTTCATGAAAGATTGCGGTTTGACCAAAAAAACCTTTTCGCCGTCTTGGTGATATTCACAAATCTGCGCATTAAATTTACTAGCGCAAACAATCGCATCATGCGTTTTTAGGAAATGATCAATTGCTAAAAACCCGGCATTATGTCGGGTGTGTTCGTATTGTTTTCCTGGATTTCCAAGTCCTGTAATTAGTTTCATCTCTATGATTATACCAGCCTAGCTTTGACAAGGCTAGGGGAGCGGGAGCATAATATAAAAAAATCGTAGGAGTGTGAATTATGAAATCTAAAGATAACCCCTTACCGCCTGAAGAGGCTTTTCAGCATAAGTGCAAACTCGCAATTCTCCAACCCGAGCGCGGGAAATTTGAAGCATTGATGCTTAACGAGTTTTCAATAATTCAAAGCGACGAACGACTAGTAAGAATTTACAAGGTCAAAATTCCGAGGTCGTATTTAGATACCATAGGCATAGATCGTTTCACAAACTTTGTGATCCGCGCTTTCAAATTGATGCGTCGACCAATCTCTCCTGATCCACTCTCGACCATGAGGCGCCTGAGAAAAAAGCTGCGACGAATGAAAATCATCCTTGCTCAATTTTATTCCAGCCATCAAACCATTTGTTGGTTTATGAGAAATATAACTGAGCTTTTAAAGGAGATGCGGATGTCAGCTAAATGCAACTGGCTGCGATCTAATAAAGAGGGTCGCCGGATCGCTGCTGATGATGCAATTCTATTCTCTTCTATCCTTGATTGAGGGAAATCGTTACATTTTAAACCGCGTTTCGTATTATCGAAACGCGGTGGTTTTTTAATCTTTCTTTTTCAAATGTAGTTTGATGGGTGTACCCCAGAAGTCTAAATTTTTGATAATTTCTTTCAACAAGAAACGTTTGTATTGTGTTGATATAGCTGCCGGGTGATTTACCGTTAGCAGAAAAGCAGGGGGATCTGTTTGGATTTGCTCAAGTTTGTACACCTTCGGTACTTTTTGGTCTAGCATGCGCTTTGGCGGGTTGGTTTTCATGGTTCGCTCCAATAGTAAATCAATTTTTTCTTGCGGAACTTCTTTGAGGCGGTTTTCGTAAATCGGCTTAATGGCATCCAAGGCTTCGGTTAGGCCCTTGCCGGTTTCGGCTGACACCAAAAAGACAGGGGAGAACCATAAGAATGGAAAATGCAAAGAAATATAATCGTGCAGCTCTTTTTCTTTCCCATCAAATTTGTCCATCTTGTTGGCCACAATAATAACACCCTTAGTGAGGTCGACAATTTCTCCAGCAATAACTTGATCTTGTTTGGTCACTGGCTCAATGGCATCAATGACAAACATTACTACATCGCTACGGCGCATGGATTTAAAAGTCTGGAACCCAGAAAAAATATCTGGTTGCTTCTGGCGATGTTCTTTGCGCTTTAAACCAGCGGTATCAATAAAGTTGTAATCTTGTCCATGAATTTTTATATGAGTATCAATAGAAGTTCGAGTGGTGCCGGGTATGGAAGATACCACTACGCGTTTTTGGCGCAAAATTTTGTTCAAAATACTCGACTTGCCAACGTTAGGTTTGCCAACAATGCTAACTGCGATCCCAACCGGTACATTCTTTTTCGGTACCGCAACTTTTTTTAGCTCCAATGCCACTTGGTCGAGTAAATCGCCAATGCCGCGGCCCGTTAAGGAAGACACAGGGAACACATGCTTAATTCCCATGCGTAAAAATGGCGCTGTAAAAGCTTCTAAATTTTTAGGGGAGTCCAGTTTGTTTACAGCCACTACAATAGGCTTCTTCATTTTGCGGAACTTCAGAAGGGCTTTGCGGTCAATGGTATCCACGTCCAATTTGCCATCGACCACAAACAACAACATGTTAGCTTCTTGAGCTGCGACCTCAACTTGTTCCATAAGTGGTGCTTCCAACTCTTGCTCGTTGCCAAAAGTAACGCCAGCTGTGTCGATCATAGTAAAATCAACACCGTTCCAAACGGTGTCTACATACTGGCGATCTCGCGTGGTTCCTGCAACGACAGAGGTAACAGCAATACGCTTGCCAGCAATTTTATTCATTAAAGTTGACTTACCAACATTCGGTTCTCCGACAATGGCAAGTAATGGCAATTGGTTCATATCTATATTGTACAGGAATTAGTTGGTGCTGTCCGCTGCGTCTGAACTACCCAAAATTACGATCACATCGACCTTCTTTGGGTCGATTTTTATACCTGGCGGTGGTAAAGAAACTGGACTGGCTTTTAGGGTCTGAGCAATGAAGTCTGAGGTTGATGGTTTGTGGTTTACACTATAAACCACACTCTGGCTTAATGGCTTGCCACCATAGAGAACTTTGTAAACTGTGAGTCCGGCATTGGTAAGTTCCTTTTCGGCTTTGCTGTAAAGTTTGCCCGTGGTACTGCTATCAGCAAGCCAGACTACTGCCTTTTCAGAATTTATTTGCGCGCCTGAAAAACTATTTTGGAAAAAATCTTCTATGTCGCTAGATTTTTTGCCAGGGCAAACTGTTAATACAAACGCACCGCTTTCTTCCAAAGTTTGCGGGCAAATAAGTCCGGTCTTTTCATCTAGGCTCAAGCTGGAAATTTGGTCTTGCCCAAAGTCTTTAGTTAAGTCATAAGCATGTAAAAGTTGGCCAGGAGTTAAGTTAGTATGAAAGTGATCGCCAATGATAGTGAACAACTCGTTAATTTTCCCCGCATCAGCTACAAGATTTAATGCCTTTACCTTTTCTTTCGCTGCGTTGATGATTTTCTGTTGGCGCAACGATCGCGCGAAGTCTGTGCCTTCTTCTCCGGCTGCATGCCGCGACCGCGCAAAAATTAAGGAGCGCGCGCCGTCCATATGCTCCGGCCCTTCTGTAAAAGTTACGGCTGGTAGATATCCAAATTTGGAATCTGGGTAAGTGTAATCTGTGAAGGTTCTATCTACTACAACATCTACACCGCCTAAAAGGTCGACTGTTTTCTCGAAACCCTTAAAGTCGATCACGGCAAAGTAGGGGATATCTTCGCCAGACATTTTCGAAACCACTTCGCGAATTTTTTCTCCTGCTTTGTCCCAGTCTTTATCTTTTTGATAGCTTTCGGCAAACACTGCGTTAATTTTGCGCTGGCCCAATTCTTTGGTGTTCACTAAATAGTCACGAGGGATAGAGATTAAAGTAGCCTTTTTGTCTTTCGGTCTAATCTCGGCCAGAATAATGGTGTCTGTTAAGTATGGTCCGTCGTGGTCAGGGCCACCAATCCCGAGCAAGAGGATATTAATTTGCCCATTGGACTCACCTAGAAGTTTATTCCCTCCAGTTTGGCTAGAGATCAGGTCAGTGATTCGACCGAAAACACTGGTGTGCTTGCCCACAAAAATTTTATTAGCCAGACCGGTAGCACGAATAGCAATAAGTCCACCCAGTACGATAATGATCGCAATAAAAAAAAGCAGCGCCCATTTTAAAATCCGCTTGCCCTTTCGTTTTTTAGGAGGCAGCGGTTCTGGAGTGGGTTCATCATCAGTGTTGTAGTCAACAATGGTGGTAGATATTGATGGCTGGTTAAGCCAATGTTTGGTGAATTCAGGCTTTTCGTTGTGATCACTCATAACAATTCGGTAAAATGACTTAGGTATTATAGCCGAAAATTTCCGACTCGTTAATACTATGAAAAAACTATGATTTTGTTGCCATTTAGGGTCTTGCAATGACTGTCTTCGAGTGGTATAGTTGGAATGTTATTCTAAAAAACCATTCATTGAAATAAAATATGCCTGAAAACGAAATTATTGTTCAAACTGATAGCACAGAGGAAGAAAAGACTCCTTCGGTCGGTTCGTTTTTGTGGGAGTTAGCACGCATAATCATCATTGCTTTCGTAATCATGATTGGATTTCGTTTTTTTGTAGCAGAACCTTTTATTGTTTCCGGCTCTTCCATGGTGCCAAACTTTCACGATCGGGAATATTTAGTTGTAAACAAGATGTCCTATCGCTTCCACGAGCCTCAACGTGGGGACGTGATCGTGTTTCGCTATCCAAAAGACACCTCCCAGTATTTCATCAAGAGGATTATTGGCCTACCGGGTGAAAAAGTAAAAATTCAGAACGGCCAAGCTTATATTTTTAATAAAGAGCATCCAGATGGGAGTCCGCTGACAGAGCCATACCTTTCTAACCAGGATATTACATTGGGTAAAGATGATCAAGTTACTCTCGGGACAGATCAATACTTTGTAATGGGAGATAACAGGCTCGCTTCTAGTGATTCAAGATCGTGGGGGATTCTTCCGAAGCGAGATATTATTGGCACTGCCTGGCTTCGTGTTTTCCCATTGGCTACTTTCGGCACCCCTGAATTTCCAGCCGCAGTATTTAACTAAATTTTATGCAAAAGACTGCTAAAAAAACCGCGGCTACAGCACCGGCTACCCGAGTACCCAAAGTCGCTGCTCTCTCTGGTCAACGAGATATTATTACTGAAACAAATCCATACTGGAATATAGTCATGCAGCAGCTTCGCACAGTTGCTAGGTTGTATGGTTTTAAGCCTGCCGAGGTCTCGATATTAGAAGAAGAGAAAACTTACACGGATTATTATAAGAACCAGCCAGAAATTTTAGACCGAATTTTATACGCACAATCTGGCGGAAAGCCTTTAGGTGTGCGCACAGCTCTATTACCTTCGATTTTAAGGCATTACGCCCAGAATAAAGTTAACGAAACTCAGGCTCTTTCGAAGTGGTTATACTTGGGTAATGTAGTGGAGACAGACATTCGCCATACTGTGCATTTTAATTATCAGTTTGGATTTGAAGTGTTCGGGGCGTTTAATCATTTGACTGAAGCGCAGGTAATAAGTGCGGTTTGGGATTTGACCCAGCGACTTGGTTTGGCTCCAGAAGACGTGCAAATGGAGATTAATACTGCCGGTGATCCAACTGCTCAAGCTGCTTACTCGAATATTTTGAAAGACTACTTAAAAGACAAAGAGTTCGAACTCTGCGATTCTTGCAATGCGCACTTGCGTGGTCGGGTGTTGAATGTACTTCGATGCAATAACGTTAACTGCCAGGTGCTGACTGCGGAAGCGCCAGCAATTGTGGACTTTTTGGATACTCAAGCGCGCAAAGAATTCACCGATATCCTTGAAGCGCTTGATGAGCTCAACTTACCATATCAATTGAACCAACTATATATTGGCCCAGAGGGCACTTCTGGAATTAGTTTGGTTATTAAGTATAAAAAAGGAAATCACACTATCGTAATAGGGGAGGCTGCGCATCATGATATGTTGCTAAAAAGTATTTCTGGAAAGCCAGCACCTGCTTTCGGACTGATCGGTAGCTTACCAGGCTTGATTAAAGCGATGGAGTTGGCTGAGATTGAGCCTAAGGTAGAGAATAATAGCGAGGTGTTTTTGGTGCCTTTAGGTGAGTTGGCCTCGAAGCGCAGTTTGCGCTTGTTCCGCGACCTTATTGCGGTAGACATTCGGGTGCATGATCACTTTGGAACTGTGGGCGTGAAGAATCAGCTTAAGCAGGCCGAAGAATGCAAAGCTCCGATCGCTTTAATTATGGGTCAGAAGGAAGCTATGGATGATATGGTTATCCTGCGTGATGTAAAAAGTGGGATGCAGGAAGTATTTTCTTATGATAAAATTATTGTAGAAGTGAAAAAACGTTTAGAGCGTTAGCACTAAGCATCGCTTTAAAATAACGAAAGGAAAATTATGGATACTCCAACCGAATGTATTTTTTGTAAGATTGCTGATAAGCAAGTGCCATCAAATATTTTGTTCGAAGGGGAAAATGTAATGATCATTCAAGACATTATGCCCAAGGCGCCAGTTCACGCGCAGGTTATTTCTAAGAAGCATATTCGATCTTTGAATGACGTAACTGATGCCGATAGCTCTTTGATTGGCGAAATGATTTTGGCTGCGAAAAATTACGCAGCCCAGGCAGGTGTTTCTGAAACCGGATTTAAACTAGTGATGAATACTGGCAAAGAAGGTGGCCAAGTAATTCCTCATTGGCACATCCACTTGCTGGGTGGGAAGCAGCTGGAAGAATAGTTTAACCATAAAACAAAAACTATCATCTGTTCACTAGTCCTCGTCGACTACGTCTCCTGCGGAGACGTTAACAGATGATAGTTTTTTGTTTTCGACAGCTTTTTATCAAAATTTGACCTTTTTGGTCTAAATAACGTATAATTACAAGTGATTAAAGCCAGCCAGCAAGGCTTGGCTTATACATTTGAAGTGAGGTGAACATTTTTGGTAGAAGTTAAACGTAAAGACAACGAATCATTTGACAACCTACTCCGCCGTTTTAATCGCAAGATTCAACAAAGCGGAGTTTTAGTGCGTGCTCGCAAGACACGCTTTTTTGCCCCAGCCAAAAGCCGCAATTTGCAGCGCTCTGCTGCACAACGCCGCTCTGTTATGCGCGTAGAACGCGAGGAGCAAAAGCGCTTGGGCAAACCAATGAAGCCATCCCGCGGCCGCCGTTAATTTAAACAAACAAAATGATAGATTTAGCTACAGTAGAAGCTTCTTTACAGTCTGCTGTAAAGGCTCGCGACCAGATTGCTGCTGACACTTTGCGAGCTCTCAAAACTAGAATTCAAAACGAACAAATTTCTAAAGGTTCAGAACTCTCTGAAGCTGACATTTTGAATTTGGTTTCCTCTGAGGCGAAGCGTCGCAAAGAAGCAGCAACTGCCTTCCGTGATGGTGGGCGAGTAGAAGCTGCGGACAAAGAAGAAGCCGAACTAAAAGTCCTCGCTCAATTTTTGCCTGAGCAAGTTGGCGAAGAAGAAATCGCAAAAGTTATTGATGAAAAGCTTGCAGTAAATTCTTGGACAGCTAAAGACTTTGGTGCAGCCATGGGTCAACTCAAAGGCCACTTCGGCAATACAGCAGACGGCGCCTTAATCGCCAAGCTGCTTAAAGAAAAACTAAAATAAAAATCAAGAAAGTATAAATAATGCCTAAAGAACAATACATTGTTGGCCTAGATGTCGGCACCGACACCATTCGCGTAGTCCAGGGGAAACTGGAAGAAACCGGCAGGCTTAATATTATTGGTGCTGCAAGTGTGCCAGCTAATGGTCTTCGCAAAGGAGTAATCGTTGATATTGATGAAGCAGTATCATCTATTTCTGCTGTGCTTGAAAAAGTAGAGCGCATGACTGGCGTGCCAGTAACCCACGCTAATATTTCCGTAGGCGGTAATCATATTACTTGCATGGACAGCAAAGGTGTAATTGCCGTGTCGCGTGCAGATGGTGAAATTTCTGAGAACGATGTAATTCGTGTTATCGATGCCTCCCAAGCTGTGTCCATTCCACCAAATAGGGAAGTGATACACGTCATTCCAAAAACTTTTACCCTAGACGGCCAGTCGGGAATTAAAGACCCGATTGGTATGACTGGAATTCGCCTAGAGGTAGAGACTATTATTATCCATGGCGCACTTCCTTTCCTGAAAAATCTTAACAAAGCTATTACTCAGGCAGGTTTGGAAGTAGACCAGCTGGTGCTTTCGCCTTTGGCTGCAGCGCAATCAGTTTTGAACAAGCGCCAGAAAGAACTTGGCGTGGCGATTGTTGATTTAGGCGCTGGCACCACTAGTCTTGCTGTGTATGAAGAAAATAATTTAATTCACACTGCTATTATTCCTATTGGCAGCATGCACATGACTAACGACATTGCCATTGGTTTGCGATGTACAATCGATACAGCAGAAAAAGTAAAAACTTTGTACGGTAAAGCCAGCCCCGCACTTGTAGATAAGCTAGCAGAAATTGATATGTCCAAAATTGATCCGCAAGAAGAGTCGCGCGTGTCTCAGCAACTAGTGGCAGAAATTATTGAAGCGAGGCTTGAAGAGATTTTTGATCGTGTGACCGCAGAATTAAAAAGAATTGATCGTGATGGCAAACTTCCAGCCGGTATTATCTTAACCGGTGGGGGAGCTGCTCTTCCTGGGGTGGTGGATTTTGCCAAACACTACTTACGCCTGCCAGTAGCGATTGGAGTGCCGAGCGAAACCGACACGATTATTGACCAGGTTGTGGATCCATCATTTGCTACAGTAGTCGGGCTATCTCTGTGGGGCAGCACGTTTGCTGGCAGCAGCTTCGGAGGCTTTAATATGGGTCGCCCACTCAAGGCTCTAGGGGGGTTGTTAGAAAACCAAAATGTGGTAAAATTGAAGAAATGGTTTAAAGCCATCATGCCTTAGGCTGGGTACATACTCCGGCTTAAAGTACCGCCCATGTCATTACCTGGCAGGGCAAAAAATAAAAAACGCAAAACAACAATTGAAGAAAATGGGTCGTACTTGAGTTGTTATTTTGCGTTTTTTGCTTTAATATAAACACTGATGAAAAAATCTATGGAAGTTAAACCGAAAATTGAAACCTTTGCCCGCATCAAAGTTATGGGTATTGGAGGTTCTGGAACTACAGCTGTGAGCCGTATGGCAGAACTAGGGATTCGTGGCGTGGAATTCATTTCTGTGAATACCGATGCCCAAGCTCTTCACAATAACCAAGCTGACAAAAAAGTTCATATTGGAAAATCTATCACCAAAGGTTTGGGTTCAGGAATGAATCCAGAACTTGGTCGTCAAGCTGCGGAAGAATCACAAGAAGAAATCGAAGAAGTTATTGCTAACGCCGACATGGTGTTTATTACTTGCGGTCTAGGTGGTGGTACTGGTACTGGAGCTGCGCCTATCGTGGCTGAGCTTGCTAAGAATCGCGACATCTTGACCATTGCTGTTGTTACCAAACCGTTCACATTTGAAGGAAGCAAGCGTAAAGAAATTGCCGAAGCAGGTTATGAAAATTTGAAAGATAAAGTTGATGCAATTATTTCCATTCAGAACGACCGCATTCTACAAATTATTGATAAGAAAACTTCTTTAATAGAAGCGTTCACAACTGTTGATGAAGTTCTTCGTCAGGGTATTGCTGGTATTTCCGATTTAATTACTACTCATGGTGTGGTGAACGCTGACTTTGCTGACATCCGCACTATTATGCAAGACGCTGGTACCGCTATGATGGGTATTGG
>CAZYQT010000016.1:0-20121 GCA_964650255.1 uncultured Candidatus Saccharibacteria bacterium | reverse complement strand
TAATGTGTAACCGATCGGTCCTGGGTTCGAATCCCAGCTCCCGAGCCAACAAAAAAGCATCAATAAAAGTTGGTGTTTTTTTGCTGACCCGCATGGGACGGTTTTTTTGTTATAATCAAAATATCAAAATATTAATGTTAACAATTAATCATAATATTATGAAAACAATGAAATGTGATTTGTGTGATGCAACTGCGCAAGGAGAAACCTTTGAAGAGTGGATGAATAATCTTAAGCCTCATTATGCTGAAGCTCATCCAGAAATAATGAGTGACCCGAATGGTGATATGCAAAAATGGATGTCAGAAAATAAAGCACGATTTGAAGCCGCTTAATGTTCAAAGTTAAATCAAAAGTGTGGCTTTACCCGGGGATGGCAGGCTGGCAGTTCATCACCATACCTAAGAATCATTCTAAAAAGATTAGCCAAACATATTCTGAAATGAAAAGAGGTTGGGGATCTCTCCCTGTAATGGTTACAGTTGGTAAGACAAAATGGAAAACATCAATTTTCCCTGACAAAAAAACAAGCACCTATCTTTTACCACTGAAGGCTGAGGTACGCAAAAAAGAAAAAATCAGTTTGGGCGATACAATATCGCTAACCCTGGAAATAAAAATCTAAGTTAGCCTATATTAGGCACTACTACCCTCTCCTCCACAAAATACGCTCTAAGATCAATGGCTAGTGGGGAGCAAACAAAAACCACCAGATAAATATGTTGGTTTTTGTTATACTAAAGTCACAGGACAAAATAAGTAAAATACTTAATCTCGCGAATATGGACACTCAAAACATGATTACTAAAACTAGAGCGCTGATCGAAGAGTTCAAAAAAAGAGAGCAAAAAGAATGGGGCGCTGAAGGCTCAATGATTGAACTGATGAAACAGGTTGGAGATTTATCAAGATGCGTTATGATGTATGAAAAATATTATCTCAAAGACCGTGAGCTGGATCCTAAATATAAAACTATTAAAGAGAACATCGGTGACGAACTGTACGATATCTTTTTTATGACCCTGCGCCTGGCTGATCATTATGGAATAGATTTAGAGCAAGAATGCGAAAAAGAGTATAACTACTCTATGAATATATTTAAGCAAGAACAAAAATAGGAACCTCTAACTTTTATGCAAAAACTACACACATCAATTTTAATAAACGCTCCCAAAGAAAAGGTTTGGGAAACCATGCTTGGCCCAGAAACTTACACAGAATGGACTGCGGCTTTTAACCCTGGGTCACGTTATGAAGGCAGCTGGGACCAAGGTTCTACTATTAAATTTACGGGGCCTGATCCAAGCACAGGAGAAGAAGGCGGCATGATCAGCCGAATTGCTGAGAATCGTCCCAACGAATACATCTCCATAGAACATTTGGGTATACTCAAAAATGGAGTGGAAGATACCACTAGCGAGGAAGCTAAAAAGTGGACACCAGCTTTTGAAAACTATACTTTTGTAGATAAAGATGGGACTACTGAACTGCAGATCGATCAAGATATAGACGAACAATTCAAAGACGAATTTGCAAAAATGTGGGAAGTGGCACTGCAAAAGGTGAAAGAAATCTGCGAACGATAATATTCAAAAAATAATTAACAAATCAACATGGCTAACAAAGAATTTTTCCTCTCCACAATTAAGGAAGAGGCGCCAAAGTTTCGAGGAGCAATTGAGGCTTTGCCTGATGATCAAGCTAATTACAAAGTTCACGACCGCGCTCGCGAAGCTGGCAACATTGCAGCCCAGCTAGCAGTGCAATGGAAGGCTATATCTGGCATTGTGAAAAATGGCACGCCAGATTTTAACCCGCACGACATGGAAAATCAAACCAAGGCAGATATGCTCTCTAAGTTTGATGAAGGTATGGCTCAATTGCAGCAAGATGTCGCCGGCCTGTCTGACGAAGAATGGGAAAATGGCGATGCTTCCATGGGCGAAATGTGGAAAGCAAAGAAATTTGAGATGGCCTGGGGATTCTTATTTGATGCCATTCATCACCGTGGCCAACTCTCTACCTACCTGCGCGCTATGGGTACTAAGGTGCCGTCAATATATGGACCTTCTGCTGATACACAAAGCTAAATTAGAAATTAAAAAAGTCGCTAACATGTTTAGCGACTTTTTACTTGCGCAAAATCTTTTCCATTGACTTACCTTTCGCTAGCTCATCAATTAATTTGTCCATGTAGCGGATTTCTTTCATAAGTGGCTCTTTAATATCCTCTACCCGAATGCCGCAAATAACACCAGTAATTAATTTACGGGAGGGATTCATTTTTGGAGCTTTGGCAAAAAATGTTTCAAAGTCAGTGTTTTTTTCTAGATGAGACTCCAGCTTCTTTTTTGTATAACCCGTGAGCCAATGAATAATCTCATCCACTTCTTTTTGGGTTCGCCCCTTACGCTTGGCCTTGGCCACATAATACGGGTAAACCCTGGCAACACTCATTGTATAAATTCGATGTTTTTCCATACTAATATTCTATATTACTAAATGCCTGACATGCAATTGAATGATTTTGTTATAATATAAACATGAAACCAATCTCTAATGGCACAACGCACAAGCTCCCGACTGACTTAAAAACAGCGCTTGCTGCCAACAAAGCCTCACTGGCTATTTGGGAAACCCTCACTCCATTGGCTCGCAACGAATGGATCTGCTGGGTAACTTTTGTACAAAAATCAGAAACTCGTCGAGACCACATTAAACGCACGGTTAGTGAACTTAAAGAAGGTAAGCGCCGGCCATGCTGCTGGATCGGTTGTATTCATCGTAAAGACAAAAAAATAAGCCCATCAATTAAGTGGGCTTTGAGTAAGCGATCAAAAAAATAATAAATCTGTGAACATTAAAAAATACACGCCCACAATCTTAATAGCTCTTGGTATCACCATCGTAACGGCAGTCCTCCTGCACCTCGAGGGGCGCATTGCAATTTGCGCTTGCGGTTATGTTAAATTCTGGCACGGCTTAGTTGTGAGTTCGGGTAACTCGCAGCACTTGTTCGATTGGTACTCTTTTAGCCATGTCGTGCACGGACTTGGTTTTTATTTACTCCTATGGTTGATCGATCGCAAAAAGAAATTAAGCATGACAACAAAATTTTTAATTGCCCTTGGCCTCGAAGGTGGCTGGGAGATTTTAGAAAACTCTGCCTGGATTATTAATCGCTACCGCAGCGCCACTATTTCGCTCGATTACTTTGGCGATAGCATCATCAATTCTATTGGCGATATGATTGCCATGGCTATAGGGTTTATCTTCGCAGCGCGCACCAAGCCATGGATGTCCATCGCCTTATACTTTGTGCTAGAACTTCTACTTTTGTGGGCAATAAAGGATAACCTGACAATAAACATTATTATGCTCATTCACCCAATCGAAGCCTTAAAGGTCTGGCAGGCCAGCTAGCATGATATAATATGGTTAGTTCTAAAGGTCGTTTAAAACAACTCAAAAATATGAAATACACAAAAAATATCGCAGCAATTGCGTTAGCTATATCTGTGTTTGCAGTTTCTACAGCTCCAGCTTTAGCTGATGGTGGTCACGGCACTAGTGGCAGCAATGCTAATAGTGCAACAACCATTGCTTGTATGAAGACTGCTGTTGGGACTCGCGAAACCAGCATCAAAACAGCTTACACAACATACAATACCGCTGTTACCGCGGCTTACACAGCCAGAGCAACTGCTCTAGCTGCTGCCTGGTCTTTAACCAGCTGGTCAGACATTAAGCCAGCGATTCGCACTGCTTGGAAAGATTTCAAGAATGCGAACAAGACTGCCAAGCGAACTTGGATGACTAGTGAAAAGGCTGCCTGGAAAAAGTTTAAAACTGATGCCAAGGCTTGCCGCGCTCCAAGTGACGTAGTTGATTCGAGTGAAGGATCTGGATCTAGCGAAGACTAGATAATTCTCAAAAAACCACCGCTGGTCGGTGGTTTTTTGTTCTCAATTTGAGTCTGATATAATTAATATATGGACCATCAAGAAAATCACGACCACCATAACCATACCGAGGTAGAAGCCACCCCGGCAGAGTATGCAAAATTTGCTTGCGTGATATTGGGGATAATTTTATTGTCCTTACTAGTGGCGCACCAATGGGGAGGCCTGACACTGCAAAACTTCATACGTATGTTCATGGGGATGTTCTTTTTGGTATTTGCAATTTTTAAATTACTAGACCTAAAAGGTTTTGCCGAAAGCTATATTGGATACGATGTAATTGCCAAGCGTTGGTTCGGATATGCCAAGCTCTATCCTTTTATTGAATTAGGACTTGCAGCTGGCAGCTTCTTCAATGGGCCGTACAACAATTGGATAGTATTATTTTTCATGATTATTGGCTCAATAGGTGTGTTCAAAGAACTAATGCGCGGCAGCAAAATTAAATGCGCTTGCCTAGGCACCTATATTAAACTCCCCCTCACCACCGTGAGCCTAATCGAAGATGTGGCCATGGGAGTAATGGCCATCTTGATGATTTTGAAAGTTTTTTGATATCCTGCCGTTATACTTAATAAATAATCATTAAAAAAACAATATATGACAATGAATCCTGTAGTTCACTTTGAATTTCCAGTGGAAGACCATGCGCGTGCCTCCAAGTTCTATGCCGAAGCATTTGGCTGGGAAGCTCACCAAATGGGACCAGAAATGGGCAACTACACTGTGGTGCACACATCTGAAACTGATGACAACAATATGATTAAAGAGCCAGGACGAATTAACGGCGGCTTCTTTACTAAATCACCAGACAACACAGTGCCAGGTGTTGTTATCGCAGTTGACGACATCGAAGAAGCTAAGAAAAAAGTTATAGCAGCAGGCGGTACCATTGTTGGTGCTTCTAAAGGTCCTGACTCAATAGATGATATCCCAGGCATTGGAAAATATGTTTCCATTAGAGACACTGAGGGAAACCGAGTGGCATTACTCCAACCAAACCCACAAATGTAACCAAATCAAAAAGGCGAGAATCGAAGGATCTATATCATTCATTCCTCGCCTTTTAGCCTGTTTCGATTGCAGCCTTTTGAATATGCTTAGTTTGCCGATCTAAAAGCTTAAAACCTTTTAAGCGAATAAGCTCGTCCCAAGCCCAGAAAGCGCTATCATCTCTTACAGTAGTACTGCGTTCGTATATTTCACAACGCGCCACGAATCTAACATCAGGATCTTTTGGCATACAAGCACAGTAAAAATTAATCCAATGCTGCGTCCTGCTGGGAGTACCTCCTGGTTGAATAACGACCAACTGGCCGAAAGCTTCATCAGTTCAAGTAAAATCATCCATGTCCCCCAGTTTATTTTCTCCATGAGAAAACCACCAACCGACTTGTACATCATCTAGTTCTTCCATATTTCCTCTCTTCCATTGATTTCAAAGATATAATATCATAAGGGTAGTAATGAATGTTGTCAACATTCAACTCGAAACAATAAAAAACCAATATGCAAAAAATTACACCTTTTTTGTGGTTCGACACCCAAGCGGAGGAGGCAATGAATTTCTATACCTCGATCTTCGCTAGTCGGCCAGGCAGTGCTAATGGAGAGTCAAAAGTCCTCAGTTTAACCAGGTACCCAGAAGGGCCACTAGAAGGCCCAATGAAAGGCATGGAAGGAAAAGTCCTGACCGCTGTGTTCCAGCTTGATGGCCAAAACTTTATGTGTCTCGATGGCGGCCCATTCTTTAAGCCAACTGGTGCCATGTCTTTGTATGTGGAATGCGAAAACCAAGAAGAAGTGGATCACTTTTGGAATAAACTAAGCGAAGGTGGCGACCCAAACGCTCAACAATGCGGTTGGCTGCAGGACAAGTACGGTTTCTCTTGGCAGATAATTCCAATTGCCCTACCACTTATGCTAAACGACCCGGACAAAGGTAAGGCGGATCGAGCCATGAAAGCCATGCTCCAAATGAAAAAAATAATAGTTGCAGATTTAGAAGCTGCCGCGAATGCGAAATAAAATATGAATAACTCTTATAATTGGTACGCGGAATTAATGAAGCCAGCATGGGCGCCGCCTAGTTGGCTGTTTGGACCCGTGTGGACCGTACTCTATATCTTAATAGCAATTTCTTTTGGTTATGTATTTTACAAAGTAATTACCAAAAAGCTACCAACAGCAGTTGCGGCCCCATTTGTCCTCAATCTTTTTTTCAATTTTAATTTTACACCCATTCAATTTGGTCTAAAAAATAATTTTCTCGCTGCAATCGATATCTTGCTAGTACTAAGCACTTTGATTTGGGCAATGACTATTATATATAAGCATGCCAAATGGATCACTTATATTAACATCCCGTATTTGCTTTGGGTAAGTTTTGCCAGCATTTTACAGCTAACAATTACATATTTGAATTGGTAAATTATGATAAATTCCGAGTTTATAGGACTACAGCTTATGTGGGCCGGGTTCATCATTGGATTAGGAGCTGTCACAGTAATTGATCTGCACGGTTTCCTCGGCCGGAAATCTTCGTACTGGACAGAGGCTACTATACGCTCGCATAAAATCACCAAACCGCTTATTTGGTTAGGTACTACTCTTGCTGCTTGTGGCGGGATATTATTTTTTAGCAATTTCCCCATCTCTCTTACCAGCTACATTTTGGCAGGAATTTGCCTTATTCTAATTTTGAACGGCCTGTTTCTTACCTTCAAAGTTAGCCCATTTTTACTAGCCAGAGAAAAGCAAGGGATGGCTCAAGAAATATTACCGAATAGTTGGCAAACTAAAATTACTTTGAGTTTTATTGTTTCTTTTACGGGCTGGTGGTCCAGCGTGATCATTGTGACCAACTTTATAGCTCAAAAAATAAATTTTTAAGCGCCTTGGTCGAACTCTTCCAAGTAAGTGGTAAGTTGCTTATTCACGCGAATAAACGTAGCTCGGCGAGAAAATTCTCTGAGCTTGCGTGCGCCTATGTAAGTGCCTGTGCTGCGAAGCGCGCCGAGTAAGTCCTGCAAAAAATTATGGATGCTGCCCTTGTACGGCATTAGCACGTACCGGCCCTCGCTGGCTCGGTGCGAATCTTTTTTACCATAAAAATCCAACATAGCTTTGTTAGATGATGAACCAAAATACTCTTTGTACTTCTTCCCGTTTTTTTCTACCAACTCGCCCGCACTTTCATCGAATCCGGAAAACAAAGAACCAGCCAAATTAAAATCTGCACCAGCACAAAATGCCTTGGCGACATCTGATGGATACTGCTGGCCTCCATCGGCAATAACTAAGCCCACACCCTGGCTATTTGAAATGCCATGAGCCGCGTCAGCGCATTCTATAACTGCTGATAGCTGAGGATATCCCACACCAGTCATTCGACGAGTAGTACAAGCGCTACCGGGTCCTATGCCAATTTTAACTATATCTGCACCAGCTAAAATTATTTGTTCAGTGATCTCATAAGTCACAATATTACCAGCAATAATAATATGCTCCGGAAGCAAACTCCGCACCAGTTTAATCGATTCCAAAAATCTCTCTAAATATCCATTTGGCACATCCACGCAAACAAAAGAAAAATGCTTCATTAAGTCTGCGGCAATCATTTTTTTGAGCTGCTCAATATCCTCCTCGCGAATCCCTAAAGTGTAAACTATATAATCTGGGTTATTGAAAGTTTTAAAAAATTCCTGATAATCTTCCACACTGTAATACTTATGGAAGGTGGTAATCATTTTGTATTCACTCAGGATTCGCGCCATTTCAAAGGTTCCACAAGTAGCCATGTTGGCAGTCATAATCGGCACCCCGGTCCAAACCTTTGGTGAATGATAAAATTTAAAACTTCGCTCTAAAATAACCTCTTTGCGTGAGGTTAAAGTGCTCCGTTTCGGGCGGAGTAAGACGTCTGAATAATCTAATTTTATTTCTTCTTCAATTCGCATGCATGGGCAATAAAAAACATCCGTTGGTATTTTGACACACTTTACGGATATTTCCTAGGGACATCGGCTATAAATCACCAATGTCGGTAATTCTCTTATAGGCTTCATCCACTACTTCAGTGTCTTTTGTTAACACTAGTAAACCACTGCGAATACGAATAGCCAGCATGGGGATGTCCCCTTTCTGAAGATTTTGAGGGGGTTTTTTAAAATAGGATGATATCTGCCGACTCACAAATCGCTCAGCAGCTGGTCCTAAATAATCTGTAGTGATTTCCACAATTCTTACATAATATTCTTCACCAGCCATTACTCCACCTCCCCAATATTGACAGACTTTTTTGACGCAATGAGAAATGGACAATCACCAGACCCAGACAAGACAATAATCATATAATTTCGTAAAATGTTAATAAGTTATCAGGCTGCGGAGCATCAGAATGGTAGCAAGTACCCTATTTAGTGGGCTATTCACACCCTTAAGACTATGATGAGGATATGAAATTATTCTGAAAAAATCATCATATTATTTTAAGATTCTCAAATTATAATTAACACATTATTACACCCGCTCATAAAATGATGGAAAAGATGGACCGTGCGCAAATGCTGACTACGATCGCTGACCAAGCCCCTGCTTTGGTGACTGTTTACGACACCCAGACTGGACAATACCTTTTTGTGAATCAGTCTGTTACTAGAATCTTAGGTTATCGACCTGAAGATTTTATTAAAGGTGGGTTTGATTTTGCTTTATCGCTTGTTCATGCAGATGATTTAGAAGTGGTTGCTAAACAAAACAACCTTGCTCTAAAAAATGCTAAAGCACAAGCTAATTTGAATGTGGATAATGAGCCAATCGCCAGTTTTGAGTATCGTATGAAGCACAAAGACGGCAGCTGGAAATGGTTACGTACCGAAGCTAGTGTTTTCAGCCGTGACAACAATGGCCAAGTCATATCCATTATGAATATTTCTTTAAATATTACAGATCGAAAAACCAAAGAAGAGCAACTAGCTCTCTTACAAAGAGATTTTGAACGTAAGCTTGCCAAGCAAACTAAGGAGCTTAAGCAAAGAGAAAACATGTACCGAAGCCTAATTGAAGTGGTGGAAGAATACGCGATTTTCCACCTCGATCCCGAAGGCTTTGTTACTAGTTGGAACGAAGGCATTGGAAAAATTTTGGGCTACTCGGCAGAGGAAATAATTGGATTGCCAATGAGTATATTTTTTACAGCTGATGACCAGAAAGCTAATCAGCATGTTAAGGAATTAGAGCTGGCTCGGACACAGGGTACAGTAGTCAGAAATGGTTTGCGTGTCCGCAAAGATGGCACCACTTTCTATGCCGTAGCAACGACTACACCGATCTGGGATGAAAACGGCAAACTAGAAGGTTTTTCCAAAATAATGCGTGACATTACTGAGCTCAAAGAAGCGGAAGAAACTATCCGCTACCACGCCCTGCACGACACGCTTACCGGCCTCCCTAACCGTAAAGCCTTAGACGCCAATTTCAACATTTCCAAATCGCTAGCCATCCGCAATGGCCACAAAATCGGATTAATCTTTTTAGATTTAGACCGTTTTAAAAATATTAACGATACCCTTGGTCATGGGATTGGTGACTTAGTCCTCAAAGAAATTTCGCGCCGATTAAGAAACTCGATTCGTTCAATTGATGCAGTTGCCAGGTTAGGAGGCGATGAGTTCATCCTTTTAATTAATGAGGTGCATAGTGCGAGCAGTCTTAAAAAGGTGGCTCAAAAAATAGTTAATGCCATTACCCCGGCAATGCTGGTTCAAGGGCATACCCTGCACGTGACTGCTAGCATGGGTATCGCCATGTTTCCTAATAACGGACAGGACATCTACACATTATTAAAAAATGCGGACACGGCAATGTACCGCGCTAAAGACCTCGGGCGGAGCCAGTTCCAATTTTACGATTACAGCATGAATATGCAATCAAGTAGTCGCCTTTCTTTGGAACAAGATTTGCGTACCGCCTTAGCCAATAGAGAATTTGAGATGCATTACCAACCATTTACAGAAATTGCGACTGGAAAAATTTTAGGAGTAGAATCATTAGTGCGATGGAATCACCCTAGGTTAGGGCCAATCTTGCCAACCGAGTTTATTCCTTTAGCAGAAGAAACTGGTATGATCATTCCAATTGGCAAATGGATTTTAAACCAGGTATGCACAGAGGCCAAACAATTCCAGCATCAGGACAAGCAGCTACCTGTAACAGTAAATTTATCTGCACGGCAATTTGCAGAAGCGGCCCTGGTTAAAGTGATCTCTGATATTCTGAACACAACTGGCCTAAAACCGGAGCACTTAGAAATTGAGGTAACGGAAAGTGTGGCAATGGACAATATAACGCGCACCAATGCCAAATTAAAAGAACTTAAGTCCTTAGGAATTGGCGTAACAATTGATGACTTCGGCACTGGTTACTCATCCCTCAGTTATCTTAAAGGATTTCCTGTCCAAAAATTGAAAATTGATAAGTCCTTTATCCAACATGCTATTTCCGACGACCAAGACAAAGCCATTATCAAAGCAGTGGTTTCCATGGGGCACAGCTTGGGCTTAAGTGTTTGCGCTGAGGGCGTTGAGACCGAAGAGCAACTAAGCCTGCTTTGGGAAATGGAATGCGATATCGCCCAGGGGTACCTTATTAGCAGGCCACTGCCAGCGAAGGCACTCATGAACTGGCTAGCCAATCTGTAATTTTACTTTCCAGGCTCCCACTCCACTATTTTGCCAGCCTGAATTTCAATCTTATCTGCCTTGCGAAGTAATTTTATATGCGCCGCACTTAATATCTCCTCATGGGGTGAATCTGATAATCTCTGAATTAGTTCCATTATGCCATCTTGTGATGTGAGCCAATTAAGTTTTTGATATTTGGACAAGTCAAATGCTCGAGAAAAAGTACGTAGCGTCTTTTGGCCAGTAGAATTCAAAAAATATTCGTGGAAGTAAGACATTGCAAGCTCACGCACTGTTTTGTAAACTGGCTCTCGATAGCGAAGTACTGCGTGATTAGTTTTACTAATCGCTCCCCAATATTTTTTCCCTGGGCCGCCGCGAAACAGAGTGACAACATGATCTTCATCATTTTTTGAGGTGGTCAAATCTAGAAGTAGCGGCTTTTGTCCATGATACCAAAGTGCAGCTGCAGCCAGTAGTGCACCCTCAAAACAATGAGCTGTACGCTTTTGCAAAACACCACGCACAGACAAGCACGGATCTACATCAGAAAAATTCATTGGCAGAGTATCCAAGAAATCTTGAATCTTGGTTGGAGTATTCAGCCGCTGCAAAATTTTAAGCTCTTTTACAGAAAGGCTGCCAAACGCCGAATTAGTCTTACTGGCCATGACCAAATGCATCTTTGATGGCTACAATGTACCCTTTTTGCAAAGACTCATCAGTATCACCCGACATCATTGCAGGGGCGGCATAATAAATTCCCTGAAATGGATAGTGCTTGAATTTCTTAAAAGCACGGTCAGAGAAAACCGTTCTTGCAGTATCTTGATTCATATACCCCTGCACAACCAGAATTAGCTCTCCCAAGTTGGCTCCTTGGCGCTCTAGCTTTTCATGCTTTCGTTCAATGGCTTCCATAGTCGGATGCTTGGTGTAATCTGCGGCTATGGGGGCCTCGTAAGCCATAAAAGGCAATTCTACTGCGTGGGTTAACTGTAGTTGCAGCTTTGGAAACTTGCCGCTTTCTGAAACTGCGTACATATCCACCGGGGAGTCCTCTCCCCGCTCAGGCACCAAAGTATAATCAAAATGATGTTGTCGATTAATCTCATTAATAAACACAGATGCCCAGATGTGTTCATTGTTCCGTTTAGTTTCTTCTTCGTACATCACCAAAATCAACTAATCTATAATCATTTTATGGATACGTTTGATGCTATGCTTTTTCGGCATCACCAGTCCTTCAGTTTTGTTGTATCCCAACGAATCCATTTCGCGAGACAAACCCATTTTTCTATGACGCATCATTTGTCGAACCAAAACCATGGCTTCATCAGCATTGTTAACGACCTGAAAAAGATTTAAATCAGCCTTGCCAATGGCTTGATTATCTTTAAAAATTGTATTCTGGATCCACTTCACCATTGGATTCCAGAATTTTTTGTTCACCAAAATGACTTTAATGGGGGCGACTTTTTTTGTTTGAATTAAGGTTAGCATTTCAAACAATTCATCCATGGTGCCAAATCCACCAGGAAAAAATACGTACACCTGCGACACAGAAGCCAACATAACTTTACGAGTGAAAAAATAATGGAACGAGGTTGCCTCATTTACATATGGATTAATACGCTGCTCATTTGGAAGTTGAATGTTTAACCCAACTGATTCGCCGCCGAACTTCAAAGCCCCCTCATTTGCTGCCTGCATAATTCCCGGACCCCCACCGGTAATAACTGCGAAACCTGCCTTGGCTAACTCGTAACCAAGCTTGTATGCTTCCTGGTAAACTTTTTTATCAAGCGAGGTGCGCGCTGATCCGAAAATACTCACTGCTTTTTTGTAATGACGTATAAACTTATATCCCGTAATAAACTCATTCATTATTTTGATGAGTCGACGAGCAGAAAATCCACCCTTCTTAATACTAACCAGGGCATCTAGCTGGCCTGTGGTCCAAGCCACATCCTCTTCATCTACATTTGGAGGTAAAATTGCACAAACCTGACGCATGTGGTGGTCTTTAGGATTGTGACGATTTTTAGGTAAAAGACTTTTTTTATTTCGCATATCTACATTATACTACAGGTATGGGAAAGGTAGTTCGGAAAATAGTCAAAGTTAAGGACTTGATGCAAAAAAATTATTCTTACGAACTGGTTGCACCTGAAGGGCGCAGTTTTGCTGATGGTTTTGAGCCAGAACTCACGCCAAAACAAATGCTGGAGCTGGGGGTGTTTGGCGGTAAATATATGACTGACTGCAAAAATGAATTCCCTGCTAGCTGGTACAAACGCGCTAAACTCAACCACGAAAAACAGGATCCGAATCTTAACTATTTTAAGATAAATGCCTCCCAGTCTTTAAAAGAATGGGAACGCAAGGGATGGATTAACGCTCGTCACGACCCCAGGGGATGGTTTCAGTGGTATTGCCGCTATTATATGGGTCGCCGTATTCCTGGTTACGACGAAATTCAGATTAAGCGCTGGCGTGCGATTCGTCGTCACATAGGACAAATACGCAAAAATTGCCATGTTCGTGATTTATCATGCCGAAGGCGACAGCGGCAGGCACTGCTACACTGGGCCTATGATAGTAGGAAAATTTGATCAATCTAGAAGCATTGACTTTATTCCATCAAAATGCTATACTCCTCTTGCAAGTGAAACTCGTTTTGTGTCAACGTAAGTAGTTACAAATATCGAGCCATTAAAAAGTCGCCTTGCTCAATATTTGTTAAAGAACACATGAATAACAAACTATACGTTGGCAATTTGCCATACTCTGCTACTGATGCTACTTTGAGCGATTTATTCGCACAAGCTGGTACAGTAACTTCTGCTAGTGTAATTTCAGACAAAATGTCTGGTCGTTCCAAAGGCTTCGGCTTCGTGGAAATGTCTACACCTGAAGAAGCTCAAGCAGCAATCGCTAAGTTCCATGGCCAAGAATTCGAAGGCCGCGCGCTTACTGTTTCAGAAGCTCGTCCAAAAGAAGATCGTCCTCGTGGCGACTTCGGTGGAAACCGCGGTGGTGGCAACAACTGGTAATCCAGTTTAGCTAACACATTCAAACAGCGCTCCTTAATTGGGGCGCTGTTTTTTTATTTAAAATCTTGATGCAAACTTTATCAAAACTTTACGTGACCTTGAACTGGTGTTTTTTAATATGTAAGTACGTGGGCCGGGTACCTTGGTAGGACAAAAAGGATTACCACCAATTTGCAGCGGGTTCGACTCCCGTCCGGTCCACCACCTTGAAAAAGGTAAAATTCCCTGGTACTATGCAGATGGTAATCCGATTTGCCCTATGGCCTCCAAGGCCCGAACATAAAGCCGCCCTGCTGGGCGGCTTTTGCTTTAACCAAAAAACTAGCCAGAAACTTTTTTATTCCCAAAGTATTAAAAACCCAATACGATCTCTTTTAGTGCTACAATTAAAGTATGCGATTAACTGAATTAGGCTGGAACCAATACACGCGCAAGCAACATGCGAACCTTGCTGACAAAAATCAAACCGATGAGCAAGTCGGCCGAGTTGGCGTTGAAAACAAAACTAATTTTGTTTTGCATACCAAAGATGGTGAACTTGGGGGAATTATCCAAGGCAAGTTCCGTCATAAAGCTAAAACACCCAGCGACTTTCCCAAAGTTGGCGACTGGGTTGTTATTGAGAAACTTAATAACGAGGACAAAGCCATTATTCAATCAGTTTTACCGCGCTATTCTGTAATTGCCAGAAAATCTGCCGGCGACTCACAAGAGGCGCAAATAATTGGAGCGAACATAGACTACCTATTTATTGTTTACGGCCTGGACAAACCCTTCAACGCGCCTCTAATTGAACGTTATCTATCTATGGCATATGAAGGTGGAGTGGAGCCCATCGTTATTTTGAATAAAACTGACAGCGCTAAATACAACTCAAAATCAATTAAAGAAGCCGAAGCTCTGGCTCCCGACCTAGAAGTGCATGCCATTTCAGCGAAAACCAGCAACGGCCTACACAAACTAGAAGCCCTAATTGAACCGGGCCGCACCATTGCTTTTGTTGGTCCATCTGGGGCTGGCAAATCCACTCTTATAAATGCGCTTTTAGGTAGCGAGGTCCAAACCACTGGCGAAGTCCGCCTAGTTGATGCCAAAGGCCGCCACACTACTACTCGCCGCGAAATGTTCATTCTCCCCCACGGCGGCATTTTAATAGATACCCCAGGGATTCGTGAGCTGGAAACGCTGTCTGGAGAAGACACAATGAAAACTCTTTTTACAGATATTGAAAACTTGGCCACCCGATGCCGCTTCCATAATTGTGACCATATTAAAAGTAAGGGCTGTGCAGTATTAGCTGCCTTAAAAGATGGAAAAATTTCCCAACAACGCTATAACAATTTCATTAAGCTGACCAAAGAAACTGAGTTTGCAGACACCAAAGATGATCTATACAAAAAGCTCGACAAAAAGCGAGCTGATCGTAAGCAGAACAAAGCGCTGCGCGAAAGCTATAAGCTACGCAAACCGCAACAAAAAACCAGGCAGCACTAACTATTACTGCCTTAATCTTTCAATTTCTTTAGCGTACTCCTCAGCGCCATCAGGGTTAACATTTCGAGCTGTCTCCCAGTAGATGATGGCTTTTTCTTTATCTCCCACTGATTCTAGGAAACGGGCGTAACCAATAACTAAATCCAAATTATTTTTTGTAGCCTTAACGGATAGAGAATACCAATTGGCAAGCTCTTCTTTAGTGGCGTTAGGCGAAACCTCGAACAAACCCTTCCAGGCATCAACATTTGAGTCGTCCAGCTCAACTGTTTTCACATAGTAAATTTTGGCACGGCTATTGTCGCCTAAACCCCGATAAGCTAATGCGTTAGCATAAGTCACCCGGCTATTATTAATCTTTTCAGCGGGCATTATTTCTAGCATCTTAATCGCCTCTTGGTACTTACCAAGTTCTATATAAACTTCGGCCAAAGAGGTGTACAATAAATATTTTTCAGAAACACCAGCATCTTTTGACAGTGCATCGTATTGTTTTTTGAGTTCTTTTTCACGCGCTTCCAATACACGCTTTTTCTGCTTTTCCGGCAATTGCTTTACTTGGGCAAAGGTGAGGTCATGACGAGGTGCTTGCTTCCGCTGATACTGAACTAAAGAAAACACTCCGGCGGCAATAATTAACAATGCTACAACAATATAGATAATTTTTTTGGGCTGAGATAAAATTTTCATAAAATTAGTTTTAATGATTTAAGTTTAAATGACTTTCTTCTTCTTGAGCATGATCCATTTTAACATTCGGGTTGTGCCTAGATCCAGCGACATCGGCTTTGCACTGATCGATTAAATCTGGAGAAACCAAGTTGCAGTACTGATTCGCTTTGGCAACATTCGCAGTATAGGCCATTACCCCATCAGCAATTTCTTGTACACAGAGCCACATTAAGTCTTTGTACTGATCTTGCTGAAATGTGTCACACATATGCGGAATGGCATCTTTGAGCTGTTTTTCTGTAAGAACTAAATAACTGTTAACATATTCCATTATTACTCCGGAGGTACAGCCGCTACGGAATCCATCACCAGTAATTCTTCGGCACACATCAATCTTCTCGCTTAACTGGCCAATACCATGCCGCATCAGTCCATGTCCAATACCATGAACACAGTGCAGCTGGAATTTACGATTATCACCAAATGAATTGCACACTGGTGGGATGTTACTATTTGTAACCAGAGCATCAACATCACCAGCGCCATCGGAGAACCCTTCCACTACTCCGTGATAACAACCTTCGAAGCAGCCTAGAGGACAATCCGCAAATGCCTTACCAATGTCCTTAAACTTTTTATAATTGGTCTGGCCAATTATATGCGCTGGGAGGTGACAATCATTTATTTGTGCATGGATCTTTAAATCTTCCGCTTTGGCCAAGGCCACCTTTGATCCATCTTTTAGTGTTACTGCTTCAAAGTATGGGAGCAGACAAGTGACTCGATCATACTCGTCCGACTTAAATTCTCTCAAACATTTATCAAAAATACCTGAAACCTCTTGGTCGTTTTGAACCACCAAAGGGGGCTCTTCTTTTATTTCAGGCTTGGCTTCTTCTGTAACTGGAGGGGTAGTTTTTTTAACTTGGATCTTACGGCGATAGCCAATTATACCTGCTGTAGTAACAGCAATGATGAGCAAAATAATAATTCCGATTGTATATGGTTTTTTCCAGTGCATACCCAACATAATATCATAATTAGTTAAGAAAATATACAATAACCCAACTATTTTTAGACAAATAGAAAACCGCCCCGAAGGGCGGTTTTCCAGTTCTAACTAAGTGAATGTCGATTCAAAAGAATCTTCATTCAAAGTAAATTAGAAGCCTTGGTCATCCAAGTATACGGTAGGAGTCTTGTAATCTGTTAAGTCGAAGTTGTAGACTAAGTCGCCGTCAACATCGGTTAGAGCGTACAAGATGCTGCCAAGAGAGATGTTGTTAAATCCATCTGCCAAGTCAGTAGCACCGTCACGAACGTCACAAGTAATACGGAAACGGCCAGTTCGTCCTTCTAGGACCTTATAGCTGTTTGTAGCAGTTGTGAAGTTAGACACACCGTCAATTACACAAGATACAGTACCTGTAGCAACCAATTGGTTTACATCAGATTCTGTAGCGCCACCAGCTGTGGTAGGGCCAGTCTTGTCGATGTAGATATCACCATCAAATGGAGTAACATCAAACACGATTTCGAAAGTACCTACGTCAGAGATAACAAGAACTTCGCCAGTATCTACGCTAGCATCGCTAGAAACGAAGGCAGCTTGGAAGCCGATATCGCGAACTTCAGAAGCAGAACCGGTAACAGTACCAGTCTTGTCTGCGTCTGCTAGGTCTTCACCTGATTCGTCTTCAGCTTTGAATTCAGCGTTATCAGTTTCAGTTTCGCCAAAGGCAGCACTGATAGTGTCACCAGCAGCTACGTCGCCGGTATCAGTGATACCGTAGATGTCAACTTTAACTAAGAACTCGTATTCTTCGCCTGCAGACAGGTCAAGATCCATATTGTCGAACAAGTAATCTTCAGTAGTACCTACAGATACACAGTCAGCGTCTGTTAAACAGTCGCTGCCAATGCTAGCAGTTCCTACTTCTTCATCGTCCAACCATAGAGAAAGACCAGAGATCATTTCGTCAACGTTGTCTTGGTTAGCAACGGTAATAGTTACCGGCATAGCATCAAGATTAACGTCAGAATCACCTTCGATTTCAACGTTGAAAGACAAAATTGATTCATCGGAAGTTTCATCAGTAGCGTCGATGTTAATAACGTGAGCGTCATTAACTTCGTCGTCCATTTCACCGTTAGAAATCTTGAATTCAGTGTTTGCAGCAGTTGCAAACAATTCGAATGAGAAGGTTACAGTACCAGTTGTTGGGTCTTCAGAAACAGTAGCACCATCGCCATCTTGGAAACGAACTTGGCGGAAGTCTACAGTCCATGTATCACCAGCGTCGCCGGAATCAAGGTTGTTGATACCAGAAACAGCAACTTTCAATTCTTCAGTGTCGCCTGCACCAATAACAGCACCATCTAGTGATACAGTTGCGGTCCAGTCGTTGTTATCGTTGAAAGTGTCAGCGTCTACGCGACCAACTTCTTCATCACCCAACCATAGGGATACTTCAGAAGCGTAGTCTTCGAAGTCGCTACCAGCAGTACCTTCGTTGAACACTAGGCGAACAGCAGTGATACATAGATCAGAGCTGTCGTCAGCTTCGATTTCCAAACCAGCTACTGGTACATCTTCTTCATCTTCCCCAACTTCTTCATCGCTAAGATTAGAAACTAGGTCGTAAGAATCAACAGAACCAGCGTCGCCGCTTAGATCATCACAACTAGCTGATGTACCTGGAGTTGGTTCACCAGTAGTTGCTTCTGGAGACAATTGTCCAGCCATACGAGCTTTGATAACGCCAGTTTGGCTCAAAGTTACGTCAGCTGCGTTAGAAGGAACTACGTCAGCCATAGCCCAACCCCATGAATTAAATACATCCATGGAAGGAGTACCCCATAGACCACCAGAAACAACAAGCTGGATAGTACCACCATTGTTGATCAAAGTGCCTGGAAGGTGTTGTGCAGTTGCACTAGAAACATCGGTTGTCTTCATCAAGAATGAAGAGTCACCGTAGAAAGCACGGCTAAAGGAGAACCCTTGGCCAGAGAATACAGATGAGCTAGTGAAAGCAGCCTTCTTGCCACCGGTAATAAGAGCACATTCGCCATTGACGTCAGAACCCTTAGTTGCAGTTGCACAGAAGATGCGGCCATCCTGAGGAGCGATAAAATCGCCAGTAGGAAGAGCAGAAACTGCTGCATCAGCAGTTTTTACTTGGGCAGCAGACAAGAAGCCGTAGCTCTGGAAAGCACCCCAAGAAGTGAATGGACGGCGCTTCATGTCGGTAGTGATGAACCATACGGTACCATCAGTAGTCTTGTAGACTTCACCGGCAGTTGCAGCGCTTACATTAGTAGCGAACTGAGGTGCGAACATCATAGCCGCCATAGCGACAGAAGAAACACCAGTTACTACTTTATTGATAAATTTAGACATTATTTACTCCGTTATCTATCGTTGTCATTTCTCGCTTGTGTTCATTTAAGACAAAAGAGAGGTGGCATAATTGATTATTCAATTGAGACAATCAATGCGATAGAAAACAAATTAATTGATTTTTAACGAACTTTATTCTGGACTTTCCCCTCCCGCTCTAGAGTTCGTTAGAGGCGTCCGGGAAAAAAGACCGATTATTGATTATCCTTCCTAAAACCATATTTCCTAGCAGTTCGACCAAGGATCCTTTTTAATTAAAGAGGCACCTGCTGAGGTGTATTTATAGGGAGGGCAATAATTATGTTAAGGGACTCACCGCAGTTACTGTTTTTTAGGTCATTAACACAGACGGGGTTGTATAATAGGTGTTACACCATATTTCCGCATGTTGCGCTACCTAAATCTTGTGAACAACAGAGGTATGATACATGTGTTCAAAAAACAAAAAAGCCGCTCAGATGAGACAGAAAAAGCTGTAAACTAGAAGTTTTGGCTTATCTGCCCAATGTTGAGTACCGGCAAATGGACAATAATATTGTGGTTCCTAAGGAAACTCTCATATATTGCTGTATGGATTATAGTATATATACGGCAAGGAGTCAAATTGTTTTGTTTAGGTTTGCGAGGCTTGCCCAAATGAGCAATTTTGGCTATACTATCCTAGTATTTAGTAAAGAAATTTACGGGAACTGGCTCAATTGGCTAGAGCACTCGGTTTGGGACCGAGAGGTTCCGGGTTCGAGTCCCGGGTTCCCGACCAGCCGCCGCCAGGCGGCTTATGTGTATAATAAAGTTATGCGGGTATCGTATAATGGTTATTATCTCAGTTTTCCAAACTGATGATAGGGGTT
>CAZYQT010000015.1:0-23121 GCA_964650255.1 uncultured Candidatus Saccharibacteria bacterium | reverse complement strand
AAAAAGACCAGTGCTTCTGCACTGGCCGCTTGTCCGGGGTTTCCTTTAAGAGAAATAAAAAAGAAGTAGCTGAGGCTACTTCTTTTTTAATACTGCCAAATCAATTGTTGCATCAATCCGAATCTGCGAAACGAAGTCCGGAACGTGCGAAACCATTATGATGGCACCCTCGAAGCTGTCCAGAGCTTTGGCGATAATCGGTAAGTGACGGAAATTAATATGATTAGTCGGCTCATCTAAAATTAACAGTCCTGGTTTTTGCAACATTAAACGACAGAAAGCCAGCAACCCTTTTTGCCCTTCAGATAAAGCTTCAATTGGGTTACCCAAAAGCTTACCGTCTAGCAAAAACCCAGCTGCAGTTGAACGAAGAATGTGTTCATCGAATTCTGCCATAACCTCTTTTAGAGCATCGAAGCCAGTTTGTTTGAAATCAAAATTACTAAAGTCTTGTTTGTAATAACCAATTTTTACTTCTGGGGCAATTTCAAATCCATCACCAGAACCACTAGCTAATTGCTCCAGCAGAGTGCTCTTACCAATACCATTTGGCCCAGCGATTAATACGTGAGTATTCTTGCGGATAACCATTTCTATTTTATGAACTGTAACTTTGCCATTTTGAAAAGTTGACACACTATCTAAGGTCAAAATTTTCCCATCAAAAAACTGATCAAACGCTTGCATAGGAATTTCGAAATCACGAATAGTTTTGTCTTCTTGCCGAACTGTAACGATATTACTCTCAGCTTCTTCTGCAGTTTCGCGCATGCGCTTAGCCACTGCGCGAAGCTTGCCACCTTTGTGCGCGAAAACTTCTGCTTGGCTGCGTTTTTCCTTAATTTGCATTTGCATGCGCGCATTCTGCAAATTTTCCCGTTCAATCCGATTTTTAATTTCTTCAACTACGTCATAGTAGTTACCGGAGTACTGTTCAATTTTATGATTGAACACATCTAAATACAACACACCGTCGGAAAACGCATTCAAGAAGTCGGCATCGTGAGAAATAACTAAGCAGGTTTTTTCATACATCATCAAAAAACCGGTTAAGTGTTCAATCCCCTGTTTGTCTAAATTGTTAGTTGGCTCATCAAGCAACAACAAATCTGGATTCTGAATTAAAGCGTGCGCAAGTAACAGTCTGGCTTGCTGACCACCAGAAAATTCTTTAATTTTCTTTTCTGAAAAAAGTTCTTTAGGAAGTTCTAAATTTACTACATCGAGCACATCAGCAATTAGTTTATCGAGGTTGTATATTTTTTCGCTAAAAGCTGTCGCAAAGTATTCGTGCACCGTCAGCTCCATGGCATCAAGCGGCATTACTTGCCGAGCAATAGCAATGGTGGCATCTTTCGGGGTAATGCTAATGGACCCCTCCTGGGGTTTCAGTTCACCCGTTATAAGCTTAAACAAAGAACTCTTGCCAGCGCCATTTTGACCCATCAAGGTAATTCTGCTGCCGCCACGCACTGAAAAACTAGCTTCATCTAGAACCCGCTTATGAATTCCGTATTCAAATGTAACTTCGGAAAATCGAAGTAATGTATTGTCAGCCATGGGAGATTTCCATAAAAAATGTACCTCCAGTCGGGGTACGTGCATGGATTATAGCATAAAAACTGAGATAGAAAATACCGAAGCATTTGCCAGTGCTTCTAACATGCTCCATGTGGTATAATTAAGATATGAAAAACAGGAACATGCAACAAGGCTTCACCATCATCGACATGATGCTGGCCATTTCGATTATTGCATTGTTAACATCTATAACCGGTCTGGGCTTTACCCAAGTCAGGGCAAAAGCTAGGGACACCAGACGCGTTGCTGATGCTAGGCAATTAGCTAAGGCTTTGGAGCTGTATTACGCCTACAACGGTGCGTATCCTGTTTCACCTCAAGGGTCAACGCCTCGATACCCAGAGACCGCTACTGTTCCCGGACTAGTTCCACAATTCATGACGACATTGCCGCCGTTACTTAATCCGCCAGGAGAGGGGTGCACTCCCGAGCGTAATCAGTTTATGTATCGCTCAATTAACGGTCAATCGTTCTCAATTACTTTTTGCATCGGAACCAGGGTTGGCGACATGCCACCTGGTTATTATATGTTAACCAATCAAAGTATAGGATTCAGGTACGATATAAACCAAGATGGCCAAATTAACACAGGAGATGTGTCCGTCCTCGTAAGCGCCACTGGTATGAACTGTAACCCGAAAATGGAACTATGCGATGTTTCCGGAAATGGAAAACACAGCACCTACGATGCTGCGTGCCTCTTTATTATGTTGAACGGTGGGAACGGTCCAGAATCTTGCCCAGATGATGATTAAAGTTTATAAGTAAAAAGGCTGCGATTTTACTCGCAGCCTAATTTTTTTTCACCTGGATTCAGTCTGGGTTTTTATGCACCCTTATAAACGCGGTGAAGAAGAAAGAATGGCCTTTGTCTTGTCGGCGTTATCAATTTCGGATTCCAAACGTTTGTAAAAAGCCCTCACTCTATACTCGGATTTTGTTCTTCCGAATGGAATTGCTTTACTTCTGGCCATGAGTATTAATAAAGCTCCGGCGCCAATTACAACAGCACTAAAAGATGTGCCGATCAAAGTAGAAGCATTGCCCGCATACAAAGCGATAAACAGAGCAAAAAATACATACACCGTAATAAGTAACACCACGGAAGGATAATACAAATTTTGTAACATTCTCACTTGTGCAGCCTGCTCAACCATAGTGGAAGCCTGGATCAAGGTGTGGAAGTAACGACCGTTACTGCCGACCACCAATTGCTCGAGGCCTGCGTTACTTAATGCCCCGCGGAAACCTTCCAAAACAGGACTAAAGCAAGTATTGAATTCTGCCTTACTTTCATATTCTTCGACGATTACGCTGTATGGCTCGTTGCAGGCCTGGCAGCATAATACCCTTAGCACTCTTCTAAATTCAACAAAGGACTTGGCCCTGGCCGAATCAGAACTGCAAAAGTTTAGGCTCATTATAATGCCGTGAGTAGCGCCTTTAATTTCCGACAACGCCTTTCCAACATGAAAATATCTCTTAATGGCCTGCGCCATGAGCACACTAACAAAGGTTGCGGTTGGGAAAGATAGCCCGGTGCCGACCGCAGGCAAAAGCGATATCGGCAAGCTCCACTCCACAATAAACTTCTGATACAAACCTAGCCAGTGCAATACAGCTGGCTCAAAGAGATAGTAGTAAAAAATTCCGCCGAAAATCGTCGCAAGAAAACCGAACAAAAACTGACGGTGATACCGATAACGACTTTTGGTTTCGTAACTATAAGAATCGTTCTCAAGCCCGCGGCCGGGATGAAATTTCCATTTATTTTCTTTCAATAACATTTTGTCCTCCGTAAGTTCCAGGTGAAATAAATCTGGGAATTGAATATTGTAGCACAAATCGGGAAAAATGCAAGGGTCTAAGTGCGGCTTTGCAGAAGTGGATATCTTTTTATGTCAGCAGCAATTTATCAGATATAATAATAGTGACTTAAATAAAAGCAAAATATGAAAATTACCCAACCGATGATTGTTGCATTTCTAATAGGGCTTATTGCTGGAGCTATTGTGCTTGGTTTTGTTGATAGTTATAAGCATAAAATGACAACCACACCGAATAAAGTAAAAAATCAAGTTAACCAAAACAAATGATGAAAAATATTACTCTCCCAGTAATTGCTTCGGCATTAATAGGATTCATATTAGGTGGCCTGATTATGGCAGCCATAGACCATAATCGTCCTAAACCACTGTTTTCCTCGGCTGCTGTAACAAGCTGTATGGACGAAATTCAAGAAGCAGCCAACAGAGCCAACCACAGACCAATATCTGCTGGGCAGTGGCTGGTAGAAATTAATCATTTCAACAACCTGGTTATTGGTTATGAAGGCTGTGCACGCGCTGTTTGCGATCCGATAGCAACAGATATTAATGAACACATCGCTGAGTACAATTCAATAATGGCAAATATACATGCTTGGGAGCAGATTCATCACCCACCATATACACCGGAGGAACAGTTGTTTATTAATACCCAAAATGGGTTAGCTGAATCTTTGCAAGAGGAAAGGATCGAGCTAGAAGCGCAGTATTACGACGAAGAAGATTGCGATAACTTAGACGACCCAGATTTTCCATACGTAGACGATACCTGGAGTCCAAATGAGAATGGCAATTGCACCACTGCGACTGCACGACCTGGTGGCTCTACAGATGCAAAGATGCCTGCGACCACACAACCCGCCGCAAAAGCTAGCATTTCAAACCAAGATCACATTATTACCCCTCGAATAGAGGGTGGTGGAGGCAGTCCTAGCTCTATAGAAGAAGAGCAAAGCTGCGAAGACACCACAGTCGAAGTAACAGACTCGGATCCAACCGATCCGAATGGTGACAGAAAAGCATATTAATGAATAAACCGAGGGAAGTTTGGCTTTGGATTTTAGCTGCGACCACGCTCGCTATTTTCTTTGCTATCCAACACTCTTATCTAGCTACCCTCATAATCCATAATCTAATCAACCTTTACGCCAGCGGCCGTAGCTTGGTAAAGGTTGATTTATTTTTGTGGTATACCTGCTTTTTAGCAATCCTTGGAATTTTCCTGCCAAGGATAAAAAAATTGGGAGATGCCAACCTTTCCACCAAATGGTTGTTAGTCAGTGTAACCGCAAGCCTAATTTATAACCTAACCCTACTCCTAGTCTTCTTCCATAAATGGGGTTTTAAAATAAATAGCTATGTACTGACTTTCCACAACGGGGAATTATCAAGTACAAGACTACTTCACAACCATGTCATGAAAGGCGTAAATGGCACGCTTTTAAACTTCTTTGGTGCTGCCAGCCAAGAAAATGCGGACACTGGTTTTGCCTACTTAGGCATGATGTCTCAAATTTGGTTCTGGATTGGATCAATACTAGTCTTAGTAAGTTTAGTTCTGTTAGTTTGGAAATTTATCGAACTTCACAAGCAACAAACTCAATTCAAACCCTTATTCATTGTTACCTATTCCATTGTTAGTTTTAGCCTCCTTAAAAATATGCTAGATGGCGGTCTCCTTAACCGCGAGACGCCGATAGCTTTGACTGCGCTAATTTTCATCTTGTTACTTTCTAGTAATAAAAGATCTGGTGATGGAGACAAACAGAAGGTTTCATATTGGTTGGCCACACTACCAATTCTCATTTACGGCCTGCTTGTAACGATGTTTCATTATCTTGCAGATATTTCGATAGCCAGCCTGCCGTACAAGTTTTTAAAAAATACTATATACGCCAGCCTCATAGGCGCTCTAATATTTTGGCAGCAAGCTAGTTGGAAAAAAATTGACCGTCTGAAATTTTGGCTGGGGGTTGGTTTAACTATATTTTGCATTGCCCTACTTTCAAGGCCATTAGAAGGATCAATTGAAACTTATTTAAATTCCAGGAGAATAATTGGCACACAAGGCGCTATTGTTTCTCTATATAATCCTCCAAATTACGCAAGAAGCAACCCGGAAGATTGGAAGCTAATCGAAAAAATTGGCGACTTAACCTATTACGAAGTTCACCCTCAAGACCCAACAAAAATTAATGAGCTGCTGACTAATAACAACTTGCTAGCGAACGCTTTGCCTATCCAAATCCCAGGCGTCACATGCCCATCAGATCATGGCAAAAATCCAATTACTTTCACATTATTAACTGAGCAAAAATTACTTGATGATAATTCTCAGCACCAATTTGGAAACATTACCAAAATAACGCCTATCGGTACACAAAATTCCTTGCAAAAATATCAAGTTGAGATGGAACTAGAAGGTTGCACACCGAGAATAATCATGACCGTCGAGGAATTATTAGAAAGCCGCGGGATAAATACATTCTTTATTACCAATCTGTCCGACACATATTTCCCGGTGATTTAAATTTAGGCAAAGAAAAAACGGCCAAGACTATTGCCCTGGACGTTTTATTGATTGTTCTGTGGATTATTGTGATTACTTCTTCGGCGGTATGTATTTTTTTGGCAGCCGCGGCACCAAGGGCTTAACCATATCCTGGAAGCCAGGTTGCCTGTGCTTGGCTGCCGCTATCGCCTGATGCATATCGGTCAGCGCGCGCTTAAAATCGCGAGAAAAATACCGGACTGTGACTGAGTCCCTGCGAACATGCAGTCCGCAGTCAGCCTGTTGAGCTTGGGCTTGCCGAGCTCCCAAAGAAACCAAAAAAACTAAAAATAATAAACCAAAAATCTTTTTCATATTCAAGTCCCCCAATTTCTATTGTCTATCAGAATCTACAAAAGATTATGGCACTTTTTGTATAAAAAGTCAACTAGACAATGTTTCAAGTGCAAACCACCCGGGATAATAAAGAGCCCGTCGCAATCGCGACGGGCTTTGTTTTAGTAAACTTTAAACTTTGTAATTAGTGATGGCGGTCAATTTTATCAAGCCAGCGAGAAGCTTTCTCGCGGCCACCAAGACCAAATGCCAAGCCACCAGCCAAAGCCACCATAGCGACAAATCCTGTGAACAAGATTTGAATTAAACTGGAAGCAATGCCCAGTTGGACCAAAGCTGCTAGTAAGGCAAAAATAACGATTGCCCACTTAGAAATTCCAGCTAAAGCATCAACAGCTGCAGGCGACATACCAGAAGCAGACGCTGTGCTATCAACAATATTGTGAACAAAGTTACCAGCAATAACCCCCAAAGCAAGGATGATAATTGCCACAACCACGTTCGGAATGTAGAACAAGACCTGGTTTAGGAACGAGGTTACCTGTTCAATATTCAAGATATTTACCACAGCAAGCAAAGTCGCAATGATAAAGAACCACTTTACAACCCAGCCAATCACAGTCGTAATGCTGATAGATGTGCCAAGCTGGCGGTTAATGCCGGTGCGATTGACCAAATCGTCAATCTTACCCATATCCAATACCCTTTTCACCAACTTACCCAAAAATGAGGCTATGAGCACGCCAATGATGAGAACGATAAAAGCCGCCAAAAAGGCTGGCAAACCGTTCAGGAACTGAGTCCAGACATTTTGCAATGATTGTCCAATTGCATCCCCCCAGTCTTGGAAGTAACCATTAGAATCCATGTTTTTTTAGTTAATAGTCTTCTTGCCAATAGTATAACTCTAAAAATGAAATTTTGGGGAACAGAAAGTGGATAACTCAAAAGCCCCGATTTGGGGCTTAGGTATGCTACTTCTGCAGATCTTGCAGCTCAGTTTTTAAATTATTGACCAATTCTGTTTGCGCATCTGGTTCTAAGTCATCATAAATACTTAACCAGTAATTTAATTCGTCTTTATCTTCACCCAAAGCAACAAGTTGATCGATAATTTTTGATAATTCTTCTTTTGTCATATTAAGCTGCTACCTCATCCCCGCTAGTGTAGTTATCACCAAGGGATCTAAATTTTTTAATTTGCTTATTGATGTGTTTATCTATCTGCCCTTCGACCTTGGCTGTAATTTCTGGATTCCTTGCCATAAATTCAGCTGTCTTAGTAAACATACTTGCGAGTTTGGTTTTACCTTTCTTGGCCGCGTATACTGCTAACTTTTCAACTGCAACAATTCCTTTACCAGCAGCCACTGCAGCCTCTCGACCTTCACCAACACCAACTAGATCTAAAGCAATGTAGGCTGCACCAAGCGCACCATGAACAATTCGTTCTTTGGTGGTTAATTTTTTTCCATCAGATTCACCTTCAATCCCTTTATAGATCTCCTTACCGCCCGAAATAAATGGAGCAATGTCTGTAGCAAAATCTAAAATCTTGTATGCACTGCGCTTAAATATCCCCGCACGCTGCTCACCAGCCTTGTCTATAATTTCTTGTTTTTCCGCACTCACCTCAACTTTTTCAGCATTAACGCTTTCATCTTTTTCTGTGCCAACTTCACCAATTTTCTCGCGGAAACTTTGGCCAAGATCTTTAATCTCGGAATTGGTCTCATCCAATTCCTGTTTAGCTTGTTGTGCATTTTCCATTTCTGCTAGCTCAGACTCGCTCATACCAACTGATGAGGCCGCTTGCTCCAACTCAATCTCTGGCTTCGCCACTGCTGCTGCCACTTCTGAATCGATGGCTTCAAGACGATCATTTTTCAAATCCTCTAGATTAGTTTCGCCTAACTCAACATTAGCTTCAGGGTTTTCCTGAATCTCACCCTCTTCTAAGCCCATGGCTTCTGCATCAACTTCGCTTATGTCTTCTTCCTCTGGTGTTTGCCTCATAATTATTTGTTAATAGTCTTACGAATTTGTTCCAACTTAGTATTTTCTAAATGCTCTATGAATTTAGAAATAATTGCTTGCTGTTGATCGGTCAGTATTTTTAATTGCCGCTTAAAATCAGCATACAGCTTGTTGACCTTATCAATATTAGCTTGGATATCTTGCTGGGGCATAGTTAATTCCATTATATCACTGTTTAAACCAGTAAGGAGATTATGGCAGCCACACCGGAAACCGTCATGAGCCCCACCACAATCCAACCAATCCAATTCACAAAAGGTCTATTGGACCACGGGCCCATCAATTTTTTGCTGCCGCTGATTCTAACAACAAAAAACAAAATTATCGGTGCAATTAGGCCATTAAGCACTGCGGAGTAAATTAAGGCTTTAATTGGGTTAAGACCAATGAAGTTCATCAGCAGCCCCACAACCATGGCAATAATAATCACTCCGTAAAAACCATGGGCCTTGTTCAGCTTGCGGTACAATCCAGATTTCCATCCAAAAGCTTCAGCTAAGGCGTAGGCAGCGCTACCAGCAAGCACAGGCACAGCCAGCATACCAGTACCAATAATGCCGAGGGCAAACAACATATAAGCCTGCTGCCCTGCTATAGGTTTAAGAGCAGCCGCAGCGGCCTCCGCAGAACTAACATCAATCCCAGCTGGGAACAATGTGGCACCACAAGTCACAATTATAAAAAACATTACCGCGTTGGAAAGAAACATTCCTAGCCAAACATCTGTACGCATTTTCTTAACATCCTTTGGTTTTAAATCATCGTGACGCAAGCGCGCTTGGCCAGTAGATGTATGACCATGTGCAACTAAGCGCCGCTCCTCAACTTCTTGTGATGTCTGCCAGAAAAATAAATACGGGGAAATGGTAGTTCCCAAGATTGCGCAAATAAGCAAAAGTGCATTACGGGAAAATTGAACGTGAGGTACAATGGTTTGATGCAAAATATCACTCCAATTTAAACCGGGAATAACAAAAGCTGCGGCCACGTAGAGCAGCAATACAAATGACAGATATTTTAAATACCGAGCGTAGCGAGAATAGCTAACAAAAATTTGCAGAGCCAAACTAACAATAGTAAAAAAGCCAATGGTTAGGAAAAATGGAGCGCCTGGCATAATAAGCTGCAAGCCTTTCGCCATTGCACCAAGGTCGGCACCTAAATTAAAGGTGTTAGCTATGAACAACAAAGCAGTTAAACCGTACAGAACTCGACTAGGGTATTCTTCTCGAATGTTGCGGGCCAAGCCACGACCTGTGGCCATACCAATACGCGCACACATTTCTTGCACAACCGCCATTAACGGGAAGGTAAACAAAGCCAGCCAGGTTAACTGGAAGCCATACTGTGCACCAGTTTGAGAGTAAGTGGCAATACCAGAAGGGTCGTCATCAGAAGCGCCGGTGGTTAAACCAGGCCCCAACGAATGCCAATAATTCTCTGCGCGGCGGAGCGGCTGCTTGGAAAACACCACTTTACCAGCAGCCTTGCCTTTCTCAATAGCAGCGTCGAGCGCGCGAGCCGGAGCCTCGGCAATCTGCTCAACAATTTCTTCAGTTTTCATTTTTGATGTTAGTTTCTATAGAAGTGACTTACATTAATTATACTACATTTCAACCCCAATAATGCCTTTTGACAAATTCCGCCAGAAAAGTTATAATAGTGCCACGAATGCAAACAAGTCGCGTAAACCATCAAATTACGGCACCTGAACTGCGCCTCATCAATGATGAAGGCCAGCAGTTAGGTGTTATGTCGCTTACAGAGGCCCTTAAACTGGCCGATGAACACGGCTTAGATTTGGTGGAAATTTCACCACAAGCCAAGCCTCCGGTAGTAAAACTGATCAGTTACGATAAGTTTAAATACCAGCAAAAGAAGCTTGAGCAGCAGCAAAAGAAAAAGGTAAAGAAAGTGGAAGTAAAAACTGTCCGCCTTTCGACCAAAATTGCAACGCATGACATTCTTACCAAGGCCCGTAAGGCAGATGAATTTCTAACTGATGGCGACTGGGTAAAAGTAGAACTGCGCATGCGTGGTCGAGAACAAGCCTTTCTCGATGTGGCAGAAAAACAGATTGTCAGCTTTCGCGAAGCTTTAACCGCCCCCTATCGAGTTGAAGTGGAACCTAAAAAAATGGGCAATACTCTTACAATGACGATTGCGCCAGCATCAACAACAACCAAGTAACTATTTAAATTTCATGCCTAAAGCAAAAACTCACAAAGGTGCTACTAAGCGCTTACGCAAAACCGGTAGCGGTAAGCTTATGCAACGCGCTTCTGGACAAGATCACTACAACTCCCGCGAAAGCGGTAAAACCACTAAGAACAAGCGCCGCGACAACATCATGAGTAGCGCAAGCAATAGACTAAAGTCTCTCTTAGTACATCAGTAAACTACTAATCTCTACTTATTTTATATGACAAGAATCAAACGAGGCGTTAGCCACGTAAAACGCCGTAACAATATTTTAAAGAAAGCCAAAGGTTTTGATAACCGCCGCTCTACTAACTTACGACAAGCGCGCGAAGCTCTACTTAAAGCTGGTACATACGCTTACCGCGACCGCCGCAACAAAAAGCGCGACCAACGCGCGTTGTGGCTAGTCCGCCTTGGTGCTGCTCTTCGCGAAAATGGTACCACCTGGAGCAAGTTCGCTGCGGTGCTTAAAAAAGAAGGTGTTACAGTAAACCGCAAAATGCTTTCTGAGATGGCAATTAAAGCGCCAGCTGGATTCGACAAAATGGTTGTGGAACTTTCTAAATAACCGCTTATAAATTAACCCCGCTTTGCGGGGTTTTTTTGCGTTTGCCATCAAATGGCAAATAATATTAAAATAGTTGGGTAGAAGATGCCGGCGGGCGGAAAACGCAGGAGGAAATATGGGCGATATAAAGGATGATATATCCAGGATACTACGAACAGGTCACGAATTTTCTACGGCTAATCAAAAGCTAAGACAATCTGTAGACAATTTAATCACTAGGCTAGCGAAGCAATGGGGCGAAGAAACAATACCAAACTGGAAGGTGTCCCATTACGGTGGCGATGGGATTGGCATATCTTTCCCAGCCAAAATGGGCAACTACATAGCTGAGGTAAGGAATGATTCTCCAGCCCAACCAATGGAGATTGTTCACCGTTTTTGCGAAACCTTGGCTGGTGAAGAAGGCAAGAAGCTACTCGATTGGCTGGAGGAGAAGACGAGGCAAAGACTAGCATTCACCCAATTAGCTGAATCCTTGATAGTCGAATGATCAATCTATCAAACCGGAACTCTCTGAAATATGGGAGTTTTGTTTTGCAAAAATTAAACCAAACTTTATCAAAACTTTACATCAATTTTATCGGGCCTATTTTATACTTAATTCGTTGACAATAACCATTACTAAGCCTATGATAAAATTAAACGAAAGGCAAACTTTACGAATTGCCGAAGCTTGCACAGAACTTGCAGCTATAATCATGGGCATAACAATCTTGCCTTATATATTTGGATCACCAGCTGCAAAATCACCATTTTTAGGCGGAGCAATATCAATATTTTTATATATAGCTAGTCTTTTATTATTAAGAAAAAACAACAATGATTAATGCTGGTATTATAGTAATGGTGGGGGTTCCTCTCTTTTTAATCCTAATCTCTCTGCCTACAATATTGGACAATTTTAAAAAGGACCGCGATCATAAAAAGTAAAAACTCCCCAGTCGGGGAGTTTTTTGTTTTGAAATTTTTGAGGCCTACTTTGTGTTGGTCGGGGTGTTAGCTGGAGCTTGTTGAGCTGGAGTAGTAGCCTTAGCAGGTGGGTTCTTCTGGAACTGACGAATCGCAGTCATTACCCGACCTTCTTCCTTCATGTCTTCGTAAAATAGGATTTGGTCGCGGTTGATCCGCATTTCATCGATTGGGCCATGTAATTCTTCTCCTAGCTTAACTAAAGATAATTGCTGTTGCTGTTGAGGAGCTTGCTGCTGGTTTAATGAAGAAGCATCTGTTGCTGGAGGGGTGCTTACTTGTAAGTAGTAAATATCTTTGAGAGTTGCGTAAGAAGCGGTCATGCCAGATAACTTACCAAAGTAAACTTGGCCATTAGTGAGGAACACGGCCTGATAGCCAGATGATGCCTGCTGCTCCGTTGCTGCAGGATCTTTTTCTTTACTCGGAAACAAGCGGTCGCGGAACAAGACTCCGACCACGACAAGGATTAATAGCACTAGTGCCAAAATCACCCAAGGCAAGGCGCTAGCGCCAGAGCGTGGTGGCATATTATTATTTTCAACCATTTAAATTGTCCTTTCTTTTGTATTTGTTACTAATCGAAATTGATAATTTATTGTACCACATTTGTTAAATAATCAATAGGCTTATTGTGGGTAAATTATTGTGTCGGCTCCTGAGCTGTATCCGAACTTGCACCAGCTACAGTTGGCTCTACTATTTCCCAGGAACGCTGCTGAGCCGGTTGATGGTATATAGATGTTACGCTAGCACTCGGCTGTGGCCCAAAAAAACTACCTGAGGCCACGCTCAAACCCATAAATACTAACCCAGCTAGAACTGCTACCCCAGTTAACCAAGTCACTACTGTAAATCCAGGCCAGCTAATCTCTGAATCTTCTGATGATCGGTAGTGTAAGTGGCCCACCATTACTTCTTCGCCATCAGAAACATTTTCTGTCCGACTAGACCTTACTGGATTAAAATCTAAATTAGAAATATAAGAATGACGTAACGAATCTTGGATATTTTTCATTTCTGATGAACGACCTTCTAAAATAGAAGTATGCCTAGCCACCTCTTCCATTAGCCTGTTTAACAGACTCCGTAGGTGGGCAACTTCCTTTTGTAAGGATTCAATCCTTAAATTAGTAAGGATAGACTGCACGCTATTATTAACCTGAACTGGCCTAGGGATGGTTCGAAGAGCAATTGGCAAACCCTCAACCTGACTAATGGTGACTGCTTGGATTAATCCCGGTGCACTTGCCTGTTCCGCGCTCTGCACACCAACTTGTTCATCAACAGCTTGCTCCACAGCCTCAGTCATGTTTTCTTCCAAGGTAGTTGCTCCTATTTTTTGCAAAGCTTCTTGTGAGGTAAACCAATTTCGGCCAACTTTTTTAGCAGGAAGCCTGCCTAGACGGCAAAGCTGCCCCAAATAATCTTGGTGATACCCGGTAATTTCTGCTGCTCTAGCCAAAGAAATAAGTGCTGAATTGTTTTGGATATTTGTTTCGAACATGTGGTTACTCGTGAGTAGGCTGAGTGCCTTGTCTGGAATATTATATCATCTTTTTTGTTTTTTTCATACTTTTTACTCTTGACGGAACTAAATTGTTAATAGTATGATGATTTTATGCCGAGACCACTATCAGAACTATCTAGACACATTCTTATTTTGCTCAATGACAAGGGCCCTTTGATGCTGCATAAACTTTACGAACTCTGCCCAAATGATTCCAGCAAAAAAAAGGTTTACGACACAGTGTTTCGTCTCACAGGCCAAGGCTTGGTAGATTTAAGTAACGACCGCTACTCTATTTCCGAAGATGGAAAAATTTTAATCCACACAATCGACAAAAAACGCGACGGAGTTTGGAAAATTATTTTATTCGATATCCCAGAAACCAAGCGGCAGGTGCGGAATGTGCTGCGCTCAAAACTTACCTCTCTGGGTTTTAAAAAATGGCAAAACAGTATTTGGATTTCGCCTTTCACTTTAGCTCCTGAAATTGAAAGCGAGTTGAACCAATTAGCTAAACACTTCTTCATTCGGCTAATGAAAACCACAGATATAAATGTAACGGATGACTTAGAAAAAATGTTCGCGGATGAATAGTAATAAATTATAAAAAGAAGAAGGCTGACATCGATAAAACGTGCCAGCCTCTTTTGTACACAGTAGGTGCTATTGTTTTTCGCGTATTTGCAGCACAGACAGTGGTTGAGGGGTAAGTTTTACTGCCAGGTGGCTACCCTTTCAACCCATCTCAAACCGGGAGGCTGTCGATGTTTCGTCTTTTTCGACCGTGCACAATACTAAGGCGGAAGAGCTAGCAATCACTCAGATTGAGTCCACTGAAACCAGTTCTTCCAACAACGAGAAATGCAATTGGCAACACAATTGCCACAACTGCAATCCCAATACATAAACCAAATAAATTTTTCATAGACGCCTCCTGAGAAATATAAGAGACTTTAGCATAGCAGGATCTATCCCAAAATTCAACCCATCAAAAAAGAGCCTTACTTAGGCTCTTTTTATTTTTTCATCCCTTACCAATCCAACGTCCCACCGGTCTGATACTCAGTCACGCGAGTTTCAAAGAAGTTCTTTTCTTTGTTCAAATCCACGGCTTCGGACATCCATGGAAATGGATTCTGTACATTAAACTGGGTTGGCAAGCCAACACTGGCCAAACGACGGTCAGCGATATGCTCGATGTACTGTTTAAACCCTTCGGCATTCATCCCAAAAATACCTTTTGGAAATACAGTTTGCGCAAAAGTGTATTCCAAGACAGTTGCTTCTTTTACCAAATCAATAACATGCTGTTGGAATTCCGGGGTCCACAACTCTGGCTGTTCAACTTTTATTGTATTAATTAAATTGATGCCGAAATTCAAATGTTGAGATTCATCACGCATAATGTACTGAATTTGCTCTGCACTGCCAACTAATTTCTTTTGACGCTGGAAACCAAACATTACTGCAAAGGCGCTGTAAAAGAAAATTCCTTCCATGATCAAAGAGAAGACCACGATATTTTCTAAAAACTTCTGATCTGCCTCCAATGTTCCAGTCTTAAAGTTAGGATCGAAAATACCTTCGTTAAAGGTCAGTACAAACGATGCCTTGTTGTAAATTGAATCCACTTCACGATACATGTTAAAAATCCGACCTTGATCCATACCCAGGCTCTCTACTATATATTGATAAGCATGAGTGTGAATCGCTTCTTCATAACCCTGGCGCAACAAATACATTCGGCACTCCGGCGAAGTAATGTGTCGATAGGCGGCAATAACAATGTTGTTGGCTGCAATAGAATCGGCGGTGGTAAAAAATCCAAGCACAGTTTCAAACGCTTGGCGCTCTTCATCGGTTAAAACACTATTAGACTTCCACTGTTCAATGTCGAGCTGCATGCCAATTTCGGTTGGCAACCAATGGTTTGCATTCCCTGTCATGTAAGCATCCCAAGCAAAGGTATGCTTCATTGGGTATAGCTGCACTACATCGGCATCTTTCCCGTTGATGATGCGACGGTCATTAATATTTACTCGTTTATCTGTCTTTGTAATTGGCATTTGTTTATTTGGCTGAGATTAATTATTGACAAGCTTCACACTCTGGATCATCGAGACGGCAAAGTTTAAAGTTGGTTTGTTCAAGAACAGCTGCTCCACCCATTGCTAACCCAGCACTCATTCTGGATACTGGAGCCGGCTCAACTTTATAACTAACAGATTCGGTTACGGTTTCAGTGATAGTTTCTTGCATCGGTGTCGCGGGTTCGGCAGATGCCATTATCATTGGCTCGGGTACAGGAGCCTGGACTGGTGCGGCCTGTGGAACGGCAGTGCTAACAGGGATCTGGTCTTCTGCCCGCTGGCCAATAGTTGGCCCCTGACCACCGCGGATGTGCGTCTTCCCAAAAGTAGCAGTATCAACAGTGGACTTCTCCACCTGGGAAGCAGCCATGGTACGCAAGTAGTAAGTAGTCTTCACGCCCATATCCCAAGCATACAGATAAATATCATTAATATCCTTACCGCTCTTACCTGCGTAGAAAATGTTCAAGGACTGAGATTGGTCGATCCACTTGCCACGGAAAGCTGCTGCGCGAATTAACCACTTTGGATCGATTTCAAACACTTCCTTATACTTGTCTTTGAGTTGCTGTGGAATACCAGCAATGTCTCCAATGCGACCATCATTAAATTTAATTTGAGCGCGCATATCTTCGGTCCACAAACCTAGCTTTTTCAAATCTTCGGCCAAGTACTGGTTAATCACCACGAAGTCTCCGGAGATATTTGCTTTTACATAAATATTTTTGTAGATCGGTTCAATTGATGGGATGGCTCCAGAAATATTCGAAATTGTAGCGGTTGGAGCAATGGCCATACAATTAGAGTTACGCATTCCGTATTCTCGAACAGCTTCGCGCACTGGCGTCCAGTCCATTTTGCCGGTGCGAGACACTGGGATTTCTTCGCCGCGCTCTTTCTCGAGTAAAGCAATAGTATCAACTGGGAAAATTCCCCTATCCCACTTACTGCCGCGATAAGAACCATACGCACCACGTTCTTTGGCAAGCATAGAAGAAGCCATAATCGCATGGTAAGAAATGGCTTCCATACTGGCATCTGCAAACTCAACCATAGCTTCGGAATCAAATGGAATATCTTGTTGGTAAAGCGCGTCGTGGAAACCCATAATCCCCAAACCAACCGGGCGGTGCTTTAAGTTAGAAGCTTCGGCTTCCTTGGTTGGATAGAAGTTTAAGTCAATAACATTGTCGAGCATGCGCATCGCTGTGGTTACTGTGTACTGAAGTTTTTCCAAATCGAGCTGACCTTGGCGAATATGGCGGGCCAAGTTAATGCTGCCCAAGTTACAAACTGCGGTTTCATCTTTGGTTGTGTTCAAAGTAATTTCTGTACAAAGGTTAGAGCTGTGTACTACACCAACATGGTCCTGCGGACTGCGAATGTTGCTTGGATCTTTGAAAGTAACCCATGGGTGACCAGTTTCAAACAACATGGTTAACATCTTTCTCCAAAGATCACGTGCTGGCATTTGCTTGAACAAGTTTAATTCACCAGCCAAACCTTTTGCTTCGTAACGTTCGTAAGCACGCTTAAACTCTTTACCATAAATATGGTGTAGTTCTGGAGTTTCATCTGGACTGAACAAAGACCACATCCCATCGGCTTTTACGCGCTGCATAAGCAAGTCTGGTACCCAGTTAGCAGTGTTCATGTCGTGAGTGCGGCGGCGTTCATCACCAGTGTTTTTACGAAGCTCTAGGAAATCTTCAATGTCATAATGCCAGCTTTCCAAATAAGCACAAGTTGCCCCGCGGCGTCGGCCACTACGGGAAATAGCCACTGTGGTAGCGTTAGCAATATTCAAGAAAGGAATTACGCCCTGGCTTTGAATCCCATTACGCTTAATTAAAGCGCCAGTACCTCGGAGATTACTCCAGTCATTGGCAACTCCACCGCTCCATTTGGAAAGTTGGGCGTTATCACCCAAAGATTTAAAGATATTGTCTAGATCATCTTCAATAGTAGTTAAGTAACAAGATGATAACTGCGAGTGAATCATGCCAGAGTTAAACAATGTTGGAGATGATGGCACAAAGTGCAAAGTTGAAACAATGCGGTAAAATTCAACGGCCTTAGCTTCTTTGTTTTCTTCATTCAAAGCCACTCCCATGGCCACGCGCATCCAGAACATTTGCGGGGTTTCCAAAAGCTCTTTGGTTTCTGGTACACGAGTAAAGTAGCGGTCGTTCAAAGTTTGCACAGCCAAGTAGGAAAGCAGGCTGTCGCGTTCGGTAGCCAACTCAGAAGCAATGTACTCTAAATTAAAGGTCAACATTCGTGGATCCAAACGACGGGCCGATACCCCAGTGTTAATACAGCGGACAAAAGCCTCTCTAAGTTGTTCATCTAATTTGGAGAAGTCGATTACATCTGGGCCAATAACTTCTTTGTAAAGTTTGTTGGAAAGCGCACGGGCAGCAACTGTAGAGTAAGCAGGATCCTTTTCGATGAATGAACGCAAAACCATAATAAGTGCTCGTTCAATTTCTGATGTTGCAATATCTTCATAAATTTCCAATCGCAGCTGATTAATTACCATTGGAACATCGATGTCAGCAGCCTGGTCACCTAAAATCTTTTCTAGGCTAATTTGGGCTTTTTGAAGAGAGAATGGTTCTGTTGTGCCATTGCGCTTGCGAACCATTATTTCGGACTTATCAATTTTTTCTAAAACTTCCTGCTTCTTTTCTTCGCGAACTTTGGTGTGCTCATAACGGTAAATAATGTAAGACTTGGCGACATCAAAAAGGCCGGCTTCCATTAACTTCTTCTCGACAATATTTTGCACATCTTCTACGCCTGGCACTCGCCCTTCAAAGACCTGGGCAATTTCTGTAATAACTGCTTCTGAAAGCTCGTCAGTTAAAGCAGTATTAGCTTTGTAGTTTACTTCTACATAGGCTTTGCTAATGGCAAGTTTAATTTTTTCTGGGTTAAAGGAGACTGTTTCTCCGCTTCTCTTTTTGATTTCCATAAGTGTTTGTGGGTTTTAGATTAAATTTAAATTTTATTTATTACAACTTCAGAATTGCTTCTTTGAATTCTTCAATGTCTTCGAACTGACGGTAGACACTGGCGAAACGAATATAGGCAACTTTATCGATCTTGCGGATGGCCTTCATGACTAGTTCGCCGATAGTATTACTAGTCAGCTCTCCGCCCACTGCCTTCTTTTGAATCTCTTGTTCTACGGCGCCAATAATCTTCTTAAAAGTTTGGTCATTGTGCTCGCGTTTTTCAAACGCTCGCCTGAGGCCTCGCTCCAGTTTCTCACGCGAGTATGGCTGACGGCTACCATCACGCTTTAGGACCTTAAGATCTAAAATTTCGATCTGCTCGTAGGTACTAAACCGGAACTCGCATTTCTCGCATTCCCGGCGCCTACGAATAGCAGCGGACTCTTCAACTGGCCTAGAATCGACCACTTTCGTGTCTAGATTCAGGCATTTGGGGCAATTCATAAGGTAAGGACTAATTACTAAATGTTGTATCTCGCCATCTAATTATACCGCTACATCTTGGGTTTAAGCAAAATTGGAAATTTCCTCAGAATTGAGATACTTTTTACTTTTACGCGATTGTGCGACTGCATTTATCCACAAAAAAACCGCTCGCAGCACAGTGAACGGTAAAAATTTTTTAAAATATTTTTGAAGGCTTGGCGAACCCTCACAGCAGAAATAGAAGCAATGTGTGGTTTTGGTAAGTTACTTCCTGAGCAGCCCCTAAACTACTTTTTAGGAGTTTGTTGCTTCCCTACTTTTGGACCCCAAAACACCATGGCCAAACCCAAAGCAATAACAACCAAAACAACTGCCGCCAAACCAAAAAGCACAGTATTATTAGCCTGAGTTTTAGCGGGGTGAACATCAACCGGCATGATTTCCTGCTCATCTATAATGGTGCGCTGTATAGCACGGCCATTTTCGGGCGGGCTTTGGGCATGAGCGGTTTGAATCAAATAAAAGAAATGCATAATCAAAAATTATTAATCCAAAATGATGTAAGTTCCAGAAACTGGCGCCCAGGCCCCACCTGGACCATTGGCGAATGTGGCATTTTGCAAACCGATGCTATAGGTAACCGTAGCATTATTATTTAAATGAATAGCGTAACCAGTTATTTGTGCTCCACCGGCATTATTAGAAACATCTATTGTACCAGCTGATGCATAGAAAATAGATCCCGTCGCATTATTACTAATGGTCATGGCCGTACCAGTTTTAGTGGTGAGAATCATTGGGTAACTGCCTACATTATTATTTCCAGCAATTGTGACATTATTGCTAATAGTAACCAGTCCGGTGCCAGCTTGGTTAGATGGCTTATCTGCCAATAATACTGTACCGGAATTACCAAGTGAGCCATCAACACGCACCGCAGCACCATTACTAATTGTAATATTGCCCTCTACCCACACTGGGCCCGTTAAATACAGAGTACCGTTTATTGTTAAATTCCCGCTAATTTTTTGTGGCCCCATGGTAACTGAACCGTTAACTGTATATGGTCCAGCCGTGGTGCCACCTGACACTGCAGTAGATTCCCACTCATCAATTTGAGCTTGAGAGACTGGCATAGACTGCTGCGGAGAATCAGCCACCCCTGAATTTGATGACCCTGTGACACTGCAGGTATTAGTCGAGCTGTAATAGGCACTCCCCCCAATAGTGCAACTTTGCAATGTGTTTGCTCTGGCATTACCATTGACCCTAACATTAGTAAGCTTGGTGGCTACACCACCCATATAAGTTTGAAAATTGAAATCCGCAGAAGCTTGAGTCCATACCGGACTCCCAGCTGTTCCGTTGGTGCTGTAGACACCAGTTCCGCTGCATGTCGCATCACTACTGGTTTTTGCCCAAGTGTAATAATTGCTACTACTACTGGATGTATCGAGCATTACCCAATAGGCTGTACCAGCAGTTAAACTTGGAGCGCTTGAAAATGATGCATTAATCCAACCATAACTGCCAGTGACCGTAGAGCCAGAGATCGTACCATTGCCCCCAACTTGAGTAGTACTAGGTTGGTTGGAGTTATTAGTCATAATTCTCACAGTAATATCACTTGGGGAGCCAGTTTTCTTTAAATAAACCCTGACCTGAGTTAATGGCCCGCTTACAGCTGGAGTAAACTTTTGAGCCACATCCCTGCGATCAGACTGGTTGAACGGAAAATCAACATTGTTGGTTGTGCAAGATTGATCAGCCACCGCTGCGCCGCCGCCCGCTACTGTGGCATCACCGGTAATAGTCCCATTCCCGCCGGTAATATCGCCATTTGAATATACATTGCCGTTTATCTGCGAGTTGTTATCCATTTGCAGGCCGCCAGTACCAACTTGCACACCAAAGTTGAAAGCAACCGAGGACAAATCAATACTAACATTCAACTTTACTGTGACTTCTGCGGTGGGGTTGCTGCTATTTGGGATATATCCAGTCGAAGTAATTTGTTTATTATTTGAATCAATACTACTTATTGTGGTTGTGTATGTTCCTTCATCTAAAGCCACATCAGTCTCACCGCTAAAAGAAGCGTTTGTATTAAGCTGATTCAATGCTTTATCGATGCCGGCCTCAGCAATATGCCAGGCCTGGGTTTTACCAACAGCTTGCCTGCTTCCTTTAACCTGTAGCGTTGTATAACCCCATAGCGCCGAAGATATGGTAATCAAAATAGCCATCACAATGATTGCCAGAATTAGAATGTAGCCATTTTCATTTTTTTGAAAAGGTTTAAACATATTATTGATTCCTTAAGAAAATACTATCCCCTACGTGTACAGTCACGGAACTGTAACGAGTAGCTAAATAAGTTTGCATATCAATAGTGACATTTGAAGCCAAAGTAACATCACCATTATTATAGGTTAACGAAAAGGTTTGCACATTTTCTGCTAACTTGCGAGTGCCAGGAACACGGACGCTGCCACTCCCAGCTTCAGTCACTTGGTACACAGACCCATTACTTAAATAAAAGGCTATGTAGTCATAGGTGGCTGGTATTACTGCATCGCTACTGCTAACTGATGGGACTTGTAAAACTACACTGCTACCACCAGTAGAATAAGTGGTGCCGCTAAAAGCGTGTGATGACTGTATGCTTGTGGCCTGAGCAATAATTTCTGACATATTATATAAAGTCCTACGAACTGATTCTGTGATTCGAATGGAATTTGATTCCTGTAAATATATTTTCTGGTGCCAATCATACAAACTAAATAGTGCAATCATCAACAAACAACTGATTCCCAAAACAATAACAATCTCAACTAATGTAAAGCCTTTTTGATTGTCGGTCATTGCCCAATCCCTCCAGAAGCCACATAAGTTTGCAGCTCAATATCGGAAGTGGATCCATTTGGGGCAGTCCAACTAACTGTAACTGCAACGTCCTTCAGAGTGGAGTTTATATTAGACACTTCTATATTGCCCTGACCGTTTGGCAATGTAGATAATAGCGGGTCACTAAAAGATCCGGATGCAGGAATGGAAGCAAAAGCTGTGGTACGGATTGTCTGGAGTTTTTTGTCTGCAATTCTAAGAGCGATTTCTCGGCTACGCCCTTGCTTGTTTAATGTTAGAGAGTGCGCAGTAGCCTGAAAAACTAAAAGCGACACAGCTATTACAAAAATAGTGATCATCACTTCGAGAACGGTAAAACCTGCCTGGTTGTTTAGTTTTTGGCTTGATTTTTGGCCAATCATTTTTGTTTCTTTTGGTCTGCTACTGCTTTAAGAATACCACAAAATCGGTATTTTCCGAAGAAAAGCTATTGATAAATCTGAGCGAATTTGCTAAACTGCTTGAGTGCTAGCGTGCTAACCAGGCATGCTGGTGCGGAAAATTCAATATTCGGGAGTAGCTCAGTGGTAGAGCAATCGGCTGTGAACACAAAACTTTATCGGGACTTTATCTAGCATTTGCTAGGATAAATATATGTCTGATAAACGTACATATTCCGACCGAAGTGAATACCTAAAAAAGGCAGTTACGAAAAGACGCCAACAGATAAAACTAATGGCTCTTGAATACAAAGGTAGCTGTTGCCAAAATTGTGGATATGCAAGGAGTAAGCGAGCCTTAGAGTTCCACCACCTTGATCCTAGCCAAAAAGATTTTGGTATTTCATTCCGAGGCCTTTCAAGATCTTGGATGAAAGTTAAGGCAGAATTAGATAAATGCGTTCTAGTTTGCTCTAACTGTCACATGGAAATTCACGACGGCATATTGCAGCTCGCATCGGTAACGATGCGATGACAACGAGGTGAATTGCTGGAAGCCTAATTCGCAAGATAAGGTAATCAGCAGCCAAGCCGTTCTAAAGACGGAAGGTTCAGAGACTATCCGCAAGGAGTAGGTCGCAAGACCGAAGCGCCTCGCATCCTAAGGGATGATGATATAGTCCACCCCTTTTCGAAAGATTAGGATAATGTGTAACCGATCGGTCCTGGGTTCGAATCCCAGCTCCCGAGCCAACAA
>CAZYQT010000014.1:0-29597 GCA_964650255.1 uncultured Candidatus Saccharibacteria bacterium | reverse complement strand
AAAGACCAGTGCTTCTGCACTGGCCGCTTGTCCGGGGTTTCCTTTAAGAGAAAAAAGCCCTCCTGTTTGGGAGGGCTTTTTGGGGAAATTTTATTGTTTGCTATCTGAGTTTCTTAGGCTTCCTTAAAGATGATTTTAAACATTTGGAGGTAATCAAACTTCCAAATCCCATTTTCTTTAATGAAAACATAAGTAAGACTACTGGAACGACCTGTTGACCTATCTTTAAGCTTAGCCTTTAGTGAAGCGTACTGACCGCCTTTGTAAATCTTTATATTTTCGGGCTTGAATATCAATGAAGTGGTTGATACTGAGCCAGAACTACTCTCATCCATAGATTTTACCACTAAAGGGGTTTGATCAAACATTGCGACACTGTCAGCAGAAAAATATTGTTTGATTTCAGAATAAGCTGATGACTCAATTTCAAAGTTCATCAATGATACAATCGCGGCTCTATCTGTAGCGCTTTTAATAGTCCCTTTTGGTAGATCAGGAGATTCGGAAACATAATCATAAATTAAGCGCAATTCTTCCTCGTATGTTAGAGGTGTTGTTGGTGGAGTTACACTTGGAGCTTTGAAGCTACCTTGGCCAACAATTGCACCCTTGCCATTAGCGTATGGGTAAATGGAAATGGTGTAAGTTATGTCTGGGCTAAACCAGTATGGGGTTTCGGTGGTGCCATTGGCTGTAACCTTTGGCATGAACGGCTTGCCATCAATAAGGAACGAGTAAGTGCGATGAGCTGGCATGAGCCAAGTAAAGCGATACTTGTACTTGTTTGTGGTGGCATCGTAACCTGATGCCTGAGCTTCGAAGCGCGCTAGAGCACTAGAGACCAACACATCGTTTGGCCACTGAGCTTCATCTGCCTTGGCTACCTGGGGAACAAATGCTCCTAGAAGTGTTGCCAAAGCCATAACTGATGCCATAAAGGCAATCTTGAGTCTTTGCATGTTTATTGGGTTAATTAAGATTATTATAGGAACTTATTGGAAGGGGGTCAATCAATAGTTTTGGCAAGTTGGGACTTCCTATGAATTTTTAAAAAACATCAGCTTTTATAAATTTAATTTGCTGATGAATTCTGGGTCCCAATTTTGACCACTATGATCAACACTTAATGCGTTGATACGTTTTAGCTGCTTCCAAGGTTTCGTAGTAATATCAAATTCATTAATAACATACTTGCGAGCACACCCTCTCCAGCTTATACAAGGCGCCCGATTAGGCGCCTTATCCCAAGGTATCTTAGCGATTCTGATTAACTCCAAAATGGCCTCTTGCATTGAAGAAAAATTTGCAATATATTCAGCATGTAATTCATCCTCAATATGAAACATAAATTTATGTTATTATGCTTGGTTTAGTAGATCTTGAGATAATTTTTTGCTTGCATCCATGACTTCTATACCTCCCAATTTTCCACTTTCGTCAAAATCTAAATTAATCATCCCATCTACTGATTCAGGATCACAAAGATAAGAATGTTTAACCCACTGAGATTTAATATCCTTGCCTTCAATTAAATATATATAAGCTGCATCAGCTTCTTTGTCGTATCTTATTGTCATTTTTCAATTTTTGGTCTTAAATATATACCGTTTTGCTAGGAAAATGGCTAGCAAAACATACAAACCCATAGCAACCAAAGCAACTTTCCAAGGTAATACAGAAATTAATAAGAAGTATCCGATAAAAGGCGCAATTAACAAAAGTATAAATCCGCCTAAAGTAAGCAGGACTGTTCTGAATACCTGCTTTGCTATACTAGCTGGTGGTTCGGAAGAAGTAGTGGATTGTGCTGCCCTAACATCTTCTTGAGATGACTCAACTATTAACCCGGGGGTTAATACATAAATCAAGATGGAGCCAATCAGCATATTAACAGCTGAGGCCACCATTGATGCAGAAATATATCCAATTTGCGCAAACATAATCAGAAAGAAGCTAATGTTAAAGAATAATAAGAACCCAATAGACCAATATGTTAACCGCTTTTTATCTAATACAATATATCCCTTGTTTATGTTCTTACTTGACCATTTTAAGCTGAAGTAAATAATTGGTGTAAACAAAATGGCGTTATATATGACGTACTCCCAAGGTGCAGTAGCAAATTTACTTACAATTGCCAACGCTGCTAGCGCTGGCGCAAACGCTATCAGATTGGCGCCGATATAGTAAGTAAATGAAACAGCACTGATTGAACTCAATTTTTTTAACATCTTATTATTACTAAATTATCCCCGCAACTCTTCAGGAAGATTACCTCCCTGATTAATCCTTAACCCCAATGATACCAATACTTTCTTTAATTTAAAGGTCGCTAGAATTTATTGCGAGAACCAGACTCAGCACGTCCCAAGTGACACTTGGCCTAAGGCTACTAACTAATGACCTGGCTTGGATTCATCTAATATTTCTTCGAACACCCTTTGCGCATCACCTTGCAATCCGCTCTTTAGTAGAGTACATGCTTTGGGTGATTCACTTAAATACTCAAGAATACCTACCCCAATTAGATTTGATAAATCGAAATCTTCACCATTTAAGCCGTTATTTAGGTAACTAAAAACGTTACTGATAAAAGATTGGTCCAGTTTTTTTTCACTCTCTATCATAGAGATAAGATAAGTAGAAAAGTCGTAAAAGACTGTATATTCAGATTTCCTATCATCTGAATCTTTGTAGTAAGAAGAGTTTTCGAATTCTGGGAAAGTCCTTAATAAATTTTTTATATGCGCTGTACTCATTTTATCTACCATTTAATGCATTTTTAAGATTATTCCTTAACTCGGTTGCCCTAGCCCTATCAGCCGGCGAGGTATTTCTATCTCTAATTGTCTTGTTGTATCTATTAATTAAATCCTGCCCCTTCTTGGCATGCCACCTCCCCTTTGTTGGCTTCTTTGTCAAAAACTCTTTTCTAATGGCGTCTGCAGTTCCACCGTCTCCCTGATCACTCTTCTTCCGATAATCCATCTCAACTGTCTTTTTGAAATACTCATCTGTAGAATTTCCTTTTAGGAGTTCTTGATTTATATCACCAGTTGTACGTTGATTTAGCATAAATGGCCCAGCCCCTAAATACCACCTCATCTGATCTATCGTGACATACGGACTTTCTACAGGTGCGGGCGCATGAACTGGGGTTGCGGTTATTTTAGCCTTGACTGGAGTTGGCGCCTTCCTGGGAACGGTCGTAATTTCTGGCTTAGCAGGGCCATATGGCTGGGGAGCAATAGAGGCTTTTTCCTGCGGGGTAAGTGTCGCGTAATCATCTGTTCCGTGATGAATATTAAGCGTGAGGGCTCCACCAATACCCAACACGACAGCAGGAACATACGGTATTGCAATAACTGGTATTGCAACAGCAGGTAAGAATGGTAAAGCCATAACAGCTGAATTGCCTGTTTGGTCACTGTAAACAACCGGGTTATTTCTGCCATAGCTGTAAGAATTTAGCCCTTGAGGATCAGATGTGGCATTAAACCCTGCCCCCATTGTTAAGTGCATAATATCCTGACTCACAAACCTGCCAATACCCGAACTATAGTACCGTGCGTTCAAGTAATTTAGACCAGTTTCAGCGTCGTATTCCTCGCCAATAAACTTTCGCTTCTCCTCGAAAGCCCCCTGCTTTTCGTCTAATCTGATATTACCATAAGGGTAATAGTCCATCAATTCTTCCTTTGTCCCAGAAGAATTAGTAACAACACTTGAGCCAGCCAAATGGTCATTATGCACATCATAGACTTCTACCGCAGAACCGGTACCTTTTACAGTCGCCACTAACTGGCCGTTAGCGAAAATCTGTTTAGTTGCTGTGGTGCCGTCAAAGTTATAACTATCATTTGGATAGAAACTTGTGGTTGTACCATTGGAGACTTTTACTCTCTGGCCGCTTTGGTCATATTCATATGACGAAGTTATTGCACCTTTGGTAGATTGAGTTAACCGATTATTGTAATCCCAGGTATTTGATAACCCGCCGGTTTCAGTCAGCATATTACCGTTGTTGTCATAACTATAATTGATTGACCCAACACTGGTAACTGCATGCGGATTTGCGTAGCTCGAACCCGTATTGCCATCGTAAAAGTATGCACCAGCAGCATCGCTCCGAGTCAAAATATTGCCAATCGCATTATATGTGAAAGTCTGAGTGTATCCAGACTGACCGATAGCAGCATTTGTAGCAACTGCACTTAAAAGCCTATTTAAGTCATCATAGGTATAATCAACGGTTTTGGAGGAATTAGTATTCGAGGCATCAACTATTTTAGTAACGTTATTGTTTTGGTCATAAGAGTAAGATAAATCTTGAACTTTGCTACCCCCGGTAATTGTAGTGGTTTTATTACTCAGACGGTACAACTTAGCAATATCGTAAGTGTTAATAGTATTTGCTCCATTTTGCAAAGTCTGAGAAATAATCCCGCCATGAGGACCATAATCGTAATTATTAACTACACTGGTGAAGCCCGCGTCAGCACCCTCCTTGCGCTGCACAGTTTCTAATTGCCCAGCGGTGTTGTATGTGTATTTAACTTGAGAGTCATCAGGGTTGGTAATTTCTACTTGATTCCCCTGCCTATCATAGCTATAGCTGGTTTCAAATGTGGTGCCACTAATGGTTTTAATTTCTTGTCGCAAGTTACCTAGGGGATCATAATTATTAATGGTATAAATTGCTGGAGAAACAACTGATGACAACCTACCTATGCCATTAGTACCAATATCGTAGCTGTAAGTGACCTCACTGCCTACGTTTCCTGTGTAATCTTCTATGAGGACACGATTAATATCATCATATGTATAATTAACAGTCTGATTATTTGGATTATGTACTGAGCTTAGGTTATTACTAGCATCATACGAATAAGTCCAGGTTCCGAACGTTGAATCTCCAGATGCGTGCAAGTCCTGAGCTGAAAGGCGGCGACCCAAACCATCGTATGTAAAATTGCGGATGTTACCCAAAGCGTCTGTAATCTTGACTAGATTGTTGTTACCGCTGTACTGATAAGTTGTAATGTAAATTTCATTACCATTATGCTCATCAACACGAGTTAAATTTCCATACGCATCACTATATAAATCTTTAGTTTTCCCACGTGGATCAATAACAGTTGTTTTCCAATCATCATAAGCACTAGCAGTGGTTCCAATAGCATTATTTACAGCAGTGACACGGCCCACCGCATCATAACTGTTGGTAACTAACAAAGCTGAATTAGTGGTTGGGCTGGTTTTGCCACTGCCTGATGACTCGTAAGGGATAGATTGTTTTTCAATCAATCCTCGGGAATTATAAACTGAATCCTCAACTGCAAATGTGTTACCAGTTTCCATTTCAGTACGGGTTTGGATTGGCCGAGACAGCCCATCTAGATAGGTGTAATTATCTACTGTGTTCGTATTACTTAAGTAATTGGTTTCCTTCACTTTCACTGCACCTAAAGTATCAGTGTATGTGTAAATAGTTTTATTTACTAACGTGCTAGGAGAATCAATGTCCGGCTGCTTTTCAGCAACTATACGATCGAAGCCATCATATGACATTTGAAAAACTCTACCATTCTGGTCAGTAATCTGCTTTACTGCGCCTGAAGAGTAATCATAAGTAAAGCTTGTGGATTGAGAAAGCGGATTGATTGCTGTTGCTGGATATAAATTATAAGAATCGTAAACATAGTTGGCGGTCTTATCACGTGGATCCTTTTCTTGAACCACTAATCCATAAGTTGTGTTGTAAGTTTTTTCTACATCAACATAATTCGATCCATCAACCCAATTTTCCTGTTTTGTTAAATTTCCGTCTGTGACAGCGCCAAGAGATTGTCCGTCATAGTAAGACTTTACCTCTGAAACTTTGCTATTATTCTGATCTACCACAGTCTCTTGCGAAGTCAGTCCAACAATGTAGCTATTTGCGTTAATAGCGTAGGAAGCATTGCTAATCAGCTTATCACTACCAACATCAGAGAACGACCCATCAGGAGAAGCTGTTACTTCGCCATAATTAATTGCTTGGATTAGGTTCCCATAGGTATTCTCATAGGTAAATTCTGCGCCCCTGTCTTTATGGTCAGAGTCACCATCATATGTTAGTTCAGTAGTTCGAACGCTTTTGATAAAACTCCTACCGCCGCCCAAATCTACTTTGTCCCATTTTTTAATTGAGGTTGTGAAAATATTACCATTACCATCTTGGCTTTCAACCCGATATACTTTTCCAATCTTAGAGGCTTGATCATCATATTCTCCATTACTAGGTTCAGTTGCATTACCCTGATGGTAAAACTCCAAAGTCTTGTTCCCTTCTGCATCGGTTGTTATAACTTTATTAAACCCACTCGGCTTTCGGTCAAACTGATTAGCATAATAATAGTCAGCCCCTTCATAAGCAAAACTCGTGGAAACAGGGACCCCACCCAAACCATCAGTATGGGTGATGTCTTTCACTGTATAAAATGCAACAGCGGAAGAAGGGTTTAGCATTGACCCTGCACTATCTTTATACTCTGGGCTATTCTGATAATTGACCATAGTATGACCGCCTTCTTTGTAATTGATTTGGCCAATTACATCAAAGACTTCGCGATTGTTGAGATATAATTTTCGAGAAAAAGTATCATCTTCTAATGAAAATTGTACGGAAAATATATCCACAACCCCATCGCTATTCATATCTGAAGTCATCTGAACTTTATTGATGGAATTTAGCAAGTGCAAATCCTCAGGTAAAATCCAGTTGCTTACTTCTGACCAACTACCGTCACCTTTGTTAACATAGTAATGTTTGCTGTACGTAGACGTGTACTGATCAAAAGACTCATAGACAATGTCCACAAACCCATCTGAGTTCATGTCTGCGATAATATTGCCGCGCAGATTTCCTGTTAATCCTAGATTCGCCGGGGCCACCCATGCAGGGTCTTCAACCCAAGCGCCATTACCTCTATTTAACAAAAATTTTGTCTGCCAAATGTCATTCCCTTGGTATATTTCCTGCATAATATCTTCCAGGCCATCAGCGTTTATATCCGCCAAAGAATTTGCTCTTGTGCTACTGCTATTTAAATTAAAACTGCTTGGCAATACAAAACCCGAAACAGTGGACCACGATCCATTGCCATTGTTCAGATATAAAAATTGCTCATAAGAATCGTTCCCTAGTGAATTAGTATAAAGTAAATCAGGCAACCCATCGCCGTTTATATCCGACACCTGGCCGCCACGAAGTGGGGACCTAATTAATCCCCAATTTGAATTAGGTAAACTCCAGCCATTAGAGCTCCAAGTTCCATCACCATTATTAATAAAAATGTAATTTTGAAGCTCATTATTTTCGTATTTTTCTGAAAGTAAATCAGGATATGTATCGCCATTTACATCTGCGACGGCATACCCGCGGGTATTATTTGATACAACCACGAAATTCTCCGGCACTCTCCAGCCTTCCGGGTCATTAATCCACCCACCATTCCCATCGTTTAGGTAGATATGTTTTTCGTATAGTCCTTCACCCTGCGAAATTTCACCTATGAAATCCAAATAGCCATCTGCGTTTATATCTACTGGAACACTGGCTTGCCCGCTGTATGCCATGGGCAGATCTGACGGCAAGCTCCAGCTACTATTTTCGGACCAAGAAATATCTGACGCAGTTTTGTACTCTATAGTCGTTGGGGGCATAGCAGTAGCCCTTTCGCCTATATCGCTTCCGGATTCTGTTACAGAACTCAAAACTTGCCGCTTTCCATTATTCCCTATTGCATACCCTAATGCGTAGTGGCGCGCCATAACATTATTAACCTTAGTCTGGATTGCAGAAATTTTATAGTTGGTTTTAATTTCAAATCCTGAGTAATATGCTCGAACAACATCATTTCGGGTCAGGCGCAAAAATTCTATTTCAAAAATACCGTCTGTGCTACCATTCCCTGTATAAATTATTTTATACGGGTATATTTGCCCAGCGTCTTTATAATATTGATACTTAATATAGTTATTGTTAGTGTCACGAACTTCTTGGAGCATCCATTTATAAACCTTGGCGCTATCAGTTGGGTCATCTTGACGCTCGCTTATATTTGTTCCAAATTTGTAGACAGCCCCGCTCTTATCCTTTACTACCCAACTATTGTTACTGAAATCATACTTTAGGAATTGCCCATTTTCATCCTTTGCCCCATAAGTATCTTTAGTAACCCAAGCCAATTCACCATCCATAGATGATTCAAAAATATTTTCTGCGTAGAGCTTGTTAACACCTTTTCTATTAACACGTTGAATGTAGGGAATATTTACTGACCAGCCAGTTGCAAATATTGAATCCGTGGATAAATTCTGGTTATTGTAAGACAAAGCCAGGTCTGGCTGCATCCCATTGCGACCAGGAGGCACGACAATTGGATAGCTGTATGATAATGCTCCAGTGGCACCAGAAATTTCAGGTAATTTAGTTTTTGTTTCCTTATCATTCCACTTTTGCACCTCTTCTGGATCAGAGGCTTCTGGTTTAATATTGGCATCTTCGTCTAAATTTTCTTCGTCTCCTTGGCCTGTTTCATCGGCAGGAGAAACTTCACTATCTCCATTACTAGGTTGCACCTCAACCTGATCACCAACACTAATCGTTGATTGCTCAGTACTAGGGTTATCCACCACCACACCCTCATCAGCACGAGCTGAATAAAATGGCGAGGTAACAAAAGTTATCAACAAAAATAAAATCATTATCTTGCTTGCCGATTTTACCTTTAGATAAGACGTAATTCTCATAAATTTATAGTAAATTATTTATCTTAACTACAAGATATCACAAGTCTGATAAAATCCACATAAAGTTTCGATAAAGTTTTGATAAAGTTTTTTGAATATTCGAATTTAACTTATATATAAGCCAAATAATATTTCAGTGCACGCAAAAGCCGCCCATTTGGGCGGCTTTATTTCGAACCATGGTTGGCCTATAGAATAAGCTAGTCGTGTACATCATACTATACACATGATCCTTTTTCAAGGTGGTGGACCGGACGGGAGTCGAACCCGTTACGAACAGGTGACTAGCTTATTCTGCCACCACTGGCCCGGCCCACGTACAAATATTTTAAAAAACACCAGTTCAAGACTACGTAAAGTTTAAATAAAGTTTGAGTCAAGATTTGTAAATAAAAAAACCGCCTTAGTCAGCGGTTGTTTCTTTATCTGTTTTATCTAGCACTTCCCCACCCTCAGGCTCGAGCGTCTTAAACAAAGTCCCCAGCACACCATTTACAAACTTTCCACTCGATTCCCCACCAAAGCGCTTGCCCATTTCCACGGCTTCATTTATGGCAACCTTAGGCGGTATTTTCTTGGCAAACATCAATTCAAAAATTCCCAAGCGCAAAACATTTCTATCTATAATAGTAATCTGGCTAATAGGCCACTCCGGGGCAGTCTTCACAATAATGCCATCGAGCTCAGCTAAATTCTGAGTTACGCCATCTATGAGCTCGCGCGCGAATTCAGCATCTTCTGCTCCAGGGGCAAATTCTTCTAACGCATGATCAAGAATAACAGGAAGGTCTCCCTGCTGATTATTAAAGTCCCATTCAAACAAAGCTTGCAGCGCTACAGTGCGCAGTAAATGTCTATTTGCCATACCCAAATTGTAGCATAAAAAAAGTCCATCCGAGTTTTGGGATACTCGGACGGACACAACTGTCTGCTGACTAAACAGCAGATTGCGATACCGATTTAACAACGCTTTGTGGAACAGCATCCTGTCTTCGAGCCATTTCCTTGATCTGGGAAACAAAATCAGAAATTTGACAGCAGTCAAAATCGCTAACTAATGCCTTGGCTGAATCAGGATCATGATCAATTAAATTATCCAGCTCACTAACCGCGTTGAGTCTTTCCTTAAAAATATTATGCGCATGACTAGCCAACGCATCTGCTTCGGCAAGCCAACCATTTTGTGCTAAGGCTGGGATCGCCTTTCTATAGATTCGATAGAACCTCTTCTTGTCTCTCACGTCCGACGCGGCTCGGGCAGCCACAGTAGCCTTGAGTTGTTTCATCAAATCAGCTTTAGTAACCCAATTAAAAATGATCTTCATTGTGCCTCCAAAAATATTCCGGGATTTAGTACTGATGTTAAGACCACAATACAATAACTCAGGCAACAAAAAAACGCAAGGGTTTAAACCACTTTGCGTCCTTTGTAGTATCCGCAGTTTGGACAAGGCTTGTGAGGCTTGGTAGCACTACCACAGTTCTTGCACACCGCTAGGCTCACGGCTGAAAGCGCGTGATGGCTGCGGCGCTGGTCGCGGCCGCTGCGGGTCTTATGTTTTTTGGGAACGCCCATGTCAAAATATTTAAATAGTCAATGTGATGATTATACCCGAAATTACTGGTTTCGTCAAGGCTTATTATCTAGCCCTTGGAGCTGCGGGCAAAAGAAAAAGGCTGCGGAGACGATGAATAAACGCAGCCTTCTTTTCCAACCGATTCACAGCCTGAGGGCAGAAAGGATTCTCCCATATGAATCGATCGAAACTAAAGTTAATTGTTATTTTGCTGATTGGGCCACTTGAGTGGTCGTCTCGAATGGTGGTGGAATCAGAACCTTGTAAATCTCCCTGGCGATCAAGGAGGCCTGGATTCCTTTCTGACCTTGTCCGTGAGTGATGACTACAACCACATACTTGGGGTTGTTAATCGGCGCCACGGACGCATTCAGACCAATACCAGTGTACACAGAGTGCGAACGGTCCAAGCAGGTACCGGTTTTAGAGGCTGCTCCCAAAAAGGGATTGCTCTTTGCCAACACTTTTGCGGTACCATAAGTTGCCGAGCCATACATTCCAGGTATCATCCCTTTAAACGTCTCAATGGGAAGATTGGCTTGTGTGGACACAGTTGTGATGGGGACTTCTGGAGATGCCGGTATAATTGGCCTCACCTTTTTCCCACCGTTCACAATTGTTGCAACCATGACAGCTGCTTGAATAGCAGTCAGCTCGGTACCATCACCTTTCCAGTACTGGTTCGAGTTCTTACTACCGTAAGGAAGAACCCCTGGGCTCTCTTCGGGCAAATTAATGCCAGTTTTGGAGCCAAGGCCAAGCTCTTTTGCAGCCTCAATGAATTTATCGTTACCGACTCTTTCACCAAGTTGACGGAAGAATGGGTTGTCCGACTTAGCAATCGCGTACTCAAGAGTTCGCGAATTACTAATTCCAACAATTTTACCGTCAGCATCAATTTTACCTGCCTTTAGTCCAGCAATCCCTGTTACCAGTTTAATTACTGAACACGGTTTGATAGCATCTCTGATTGCCATGCCCTCGTTTACTATGGCGAGCACTCGTCCAGTTTGCGGTTCCATAACCACAACTGTTCCAACGTGATCTCCCAGTGCGGAGATTGCAGCGGCGCGGACTTTCGGGTCCTGACCAGCAATAGTGTCATTTGCAATATTCGAAACTGCTTTTGACTTAAGGCTACTTTCAAACTCTGCTCTTCGCTGTCTGGCTTCTGCCGCGCGTGCAGCACGAAGTCTGGCAGCAGCCAACTCTGCTCGTTTCATGGCAGCGGTTTTTTTTACCAACTTGCCATGCTTGTTGCCTGACCTGTCTTTTCCTTTACCGTCAAAAGCTGCGCCGTTGGCGAAAGCAATCGAAGGTAGGTAGAAAAGGCACAACATCAACAATATCAAAATAAATCTTAAAACTCTAACTTTCATAAATACCTCCGGTTGCTTTTTAGACTCATGAAAGTGTGATGAATTTCTCACCTCAATTCCACTGTGTAATCATTATACGAACTTGTGAAAGTTTGGCAACAAAAAAAGTGCATAATTTTAAAATTTTTAGGCAACAAAAAAACCCACATATTCGTGAGCTTTTTTGTAGTGCCCCCAATCCGAGTAACCGAAATCAGGAGCCCAGTAGATCGGCTGGCCAAGGCGGGCGGGCTAGCTGAAGTAATAAAATACGGGCTCTTTACGAGCACGATAATATATGATAAGCTATTTCATACGTTTTGTCAAGGCCAGTACCAAAGACAAATTGTATGCTATTTTCAAAAATCATGTTCAGGAGGCTCAAATGAGAAAGTTATTAATTTTTACTGGTAGCAGCACCCCCGACTATACAAAAGGTGTCCTTGCACTGCAAGGTTCACTGATTGAAAAGTACAGCATAATGAAAACAGGTGCGCAGGACGACTGCCTGAAGATCTCGATCTATACCCCCGGCCACAATTCAGGTGAGGCCATGAGACAGGTACAAAAACAGGACGGGGTCATTTTCTACGACCCGTTGGGCATCTCTAGGGAGCTGGCCGATAAGTGCAACAGTCTTGCCGTTACCCACCCCGATAAGCTAATTTGGTATATCGACAACGGCAGTAGTAACGTTTTTCGATCAATTATCCGACGCGACAATAACACTGTGCTGGTTGAAGAAATCGAGAATCCGCATTTTCTGTCTAACAAGATCGTCGAGAAACTCTTCGACAGAGCCGCGGTCTCAAACCTGTCGGTTACAGGACCACACCATACAACCGATGAATTATGTAGCACACCTGCGGGGTAGTAACCACATTGCAGCAAACCAGATTAAATGGCGTCTCGAACCCGAGACGCCATTTTTTATTTCGAAATTTTTTAGATTGCGATCGAACTAGAAGCCCATGCCACCCATACCGCCTGGCATGCCGCCGCCCATTGCTGGTGCGTCTGACTTGGCTTCTGGTTTATCAACAACAATTGTTTCAGTTGTTACTAGTGTTGAAGCAATTGATACTGCGTTTTCGAGCGCCAAACGCGTCACCTTCACCGGGTCAACAATTCCAGCAGAAATCATATCATCCTTTTTGCCAGCTTCCCATTTCATTTCATCGTAGTTAGCAAAATCAAACCCTGCGTGGCCACCAGCTTGTTGAACATAGCTGATGATGCCGCTTGGTTCAGCACCAGCATTCTCTGCAATCTGGCGAAGCGGTGCTTCTAAGGATTTACGCACAATCATAGCGCCACGCTTTTCGTTTTCTTGGAAGTAATCACCGCGGGAAATACTTTGTTCAAGCACAGGAGCAATTTTTGCAAGCGCTGCTCCACCACCTGCAACGATTCCTTCTTCTACAGCTGCGCGAGTTGCGTTAAGAGCATCTTCGATTTTAAATTTCTTAGCTTTCATTTCAGTTTCTGTGAAAGCACCAACTTTAATTACCCCAATGCCGCCAGCCAAACGAGCCATGCGTTCTTGAAGTTTTTCTTTATCAAAGTCAGAGGTTGAGGCTGCATATTCAGCTTTAATTTGAGCTACACGAGCTTCAATGGCAGCTTTGTCGCCTTGGCCATCTACTATAGTGGTGTGCTCTTTTGTAGCAATGACTTTACGAGCGCGACCGAGTTGTTCCATTTCAGTTTTATCTAAAGCCAAGCCCAACTCAGAAGTAATTACTGTACCACCAGTTAAAGCAGCAATGTCTTGTAGTTGTTCTTTGCGACGGTCGCCAAAACCTGGAGCTTTTACACCCAAAACGCTAAAGGTGCCGCGGAGCTTGTTTAACACAAAAGTAGTGAGGGCTTCGCCATCTATATCATCAGCAATAATAACCAATTCCTTCTTGCCGGTCTGAGCGATTTTTTCTAGCAAAGGCAAAATTTCTTGTACGCTAGAAACTTTTTTGTCGGTAATTAAAATGTAAGGATCATCCCAAACGGCTTCCATGCGTTCAGTGTTAGTAACCATGTAACCAGAAATAAAGCCGCGGTCAAAGCGCATGCCCTTTACCACTTCTTTCTCTAGGCCAATGCTTTGGCCTTCTTCTACTGTTACTACGCCGTCGTTGCCAACTTCTTCCATAATCTCAGCAATCAACTTCCCTACTTCTGGATCAAGTGATGAAATAGTTGCCACCTGCTCAACGCCCTCGCGGCCGCTAACAGTTTGTTTAACTTTATTAAGTTCTTCAACAACAAATTTCACAGCTTTGTCCATGCCGCGCTTAAGATCATTTGCTTTAAAAGTGTTGCGTTCAAGTTCAGAAAACGCTTCTTCGATCATTTTTTGCGCAAGCACTGTAGCAGTGGTGGTACCATCACCAGCGTCTTCGTTGGTTTTGTTTGCAACTTCTTGAATTAAAGATACGCCAATGTTTTGAAACTTATCTTCTAGTTCTAATTCTTTAGCAACGGTAACGCCGTCATCAGAAATAGTTGGACTGCCGAAACCACGGTCCAAGATTACAGCTTTGCCGGTTGGTCCGAGAGTTACTTTAATGGCGTTGGCAGCAATGTCCACGCCTTCTTTAATTGCTTTTTTGGCTTCGAAGCCAGTTTTGATAATTTTGCTCATTCTTGATTTCCTTTCTTGATATTGAAAATTATATTATTTCGCCGACAGCACTCCTCGCTTCGCCATTCGGCTTGCTCGTGCGTTTGCGGACTATCGGCTCAACAAATAATTTTCAATTAATAAACTTATTCAATAATTGCTACTGCTTGGGAGTCTTCGTCATCAGCGATGTAGACGATTTTGTACTTTTCTTTACTGCCATCATCTTCGGTGACTTCGACTTCGGCAATGCCGTAGCCATTAAACACAACAGTGTCCCCGACTTTAATGCCGTATTCCTCAATTAATTTTCCCGAGCCAACGGCCTTAACTACGCCCTGGTTAGGCTTTTCTTTGTCCGGGTTACTAGGCAATACAATGCCAGAAGCAGTCACCTCTTCAGTTGAGAGCTGTTTGACCAAAATTCGGTTTCCGAGTGGTTTGATATTCATATATTTCCTTACTATTAATACTTAATTATATTGGAATTTTAGGTGATTGAACACCCCCTAAAGAATTATATAAAAAATTAGCACTCTGTCAAGTAGAGTGCTAATTATCTTTTTAAAAAGCCAATTCGGCTTCTAGAAACCTTCTTGGTCTAAGAAGTATTCAGTTATCGGAACTTCGTATTTCTTATCAGATCCTTCTGTTTTCACCATGACATGTGTTTGGTGATCAAAAGAGTCAGGACGACCACGATCACGTGGTATCTTAAAAGCATCAAGATAACTACCATAGATTCTTAGGGCTGCCAGTACGAATGACTCGCCACTTTTATGATTCGTATCAAAATCTACTTCGAGTCGGAAAGAAAAGTCGGATATTCCACAATAACCCAGAACGTTTGTAGGCTTGATAAATCCCCATCGCTGACGCGTGTAACCCACCGGCTTTTCAAAACTCTTTTGCCCCACAAAACGCTGTAGTTCTTGCATGTACTTTCTGAGCATTCTTGTGAGTGGTTTTGACTGAGGCAAGTAAGGTGTCTCATTTTCATCAAACCTAAACTCAAAAGAAATTTGCCCTTTACCTCTTGCATATGAGCGGATGGTTAAATAGGTTAACCATCCTTTCCGAGCCAATCGATCTATTACTATTTCGACTGAAGGGAGCCGGCTGTTATAAGAGTCGCCCTTAAAGGATAGGTTTCTTGTTAAGTTTTTCGAAATTATAGTTCGGGTAAAAGGCACCCCAACTTGAATCATGGATTTTCCCATAATTCCTCCTTGCCACTCTTTGCCTGCCTTTCGGTCAGGCGACCGACATTAGCCAGTACTTATTGGTGACATCCCATTATAAGTAAAAGTGGGGAGTTTGTCAATGATTGCTGTGATATACTGTTTTTATGGCTGAAGCTCAACAGTACAACACCTCACTCGACTCATACGACAATGACGAAGGAGCTAAAAACTACCTAGACTTTTTAGAATCTGATGATGGCCAGTTCTTTAGAAAAACTTTAGGTGATGCTTTTTTGGCGCGGCTCGGGGATGACAGAAATCAAAAAATTCTCGACATAGCCTGTGGCCCGGGGTGGCTCACAAATGAGGTTTCCAAAACTTACCCTAATATAGAGGGGTGCGATGGCTCAAGATTATTCTTAGAACACGCGCGCAAAAGTTATCCCACTTTAAAATTCGGTGAGGCAGACCTGAACAGAGAAATCCCCTACCAAAATAGTGAATTCGATACTCTAATATTCAGCATGGCCGCACATGATATTGAAAATCAAACAAAAACATTTGCTGAACTTTACCGCATACTAAAACCAGGCGGCAAACTCATGGTTACCATTGTTAACCCTTACTACTCCGATCCGGTTGGCGTCTGGAAACGTGGTGCAATAGGAAGGCTTTTACAAAAAATGCCGCGCTTATTAGTGCGGCCGTATCACTGGGTTGCGAGTAAAGCTTCGAACGCACCACACGCGGTACAGCACAACAAAACTTTACAACGATATTTTTATACTTTTAGCGAGCAAATAAACAACTTCGCAAACGCAGGATTTATATTCAATCACATGGAAGAACTGCAATCAGAAACAGACAGCGAAAAATTCAACTTACAATACACCATCCACCGCTTTCCGCTCATCATCTATCTAGAGTTTAAAAAACCCCTGCAGTAAACTTGCCTGCTTACTGTCTGGATGAAAACTAAGCTCATCGCTGCGCACGAACACAAACTGATCCTGTAAAATTCGCTTCTGCTGCCAAGCACCCAAGCGCTTGTCCAACCACTGGCCAAAACGGTTGCGCAAAACCCCCTCCAAAAGTTGCTGCCAATCAGACTGCGGCTTTATGGAAGCAGCTGTCAAAACCAAATTAGGGAAAAATTGCTTCATCCAACCCTGATTGGTTTTTTGGAACTTTCGGATTACACTTGGATACACTATTGGACGCAGCTTTGCGTACTCAAGAGCGGTGTATAGATTCCGCTCACTGGTTCTCTCCCCTGTATTAGCAAGGTAATGATTCAAGCAAAATCGGTTAGCTATTTTTTTGCCATGCCGGCGCAAGCCCAAAAATTGGAACCAAGCAGAAAGCAAAGTCCGGGCAATCCACATATATTTCTGGTCGGTAATAATAAGCAAGTCTATATCTGAACTTTCGCGCTGCTGACCTAAAGCCTGCGACCCAGCCAAAGCCACTCCGCGCACAAACGGAATATGCTGCGTGGGCAACAAAAACCTGCGGACCAAGCGCTCACGACTTAGGCCATGTAAATAGTTCACCAATCGATCCCGAATAATACTTTCTCGGCCAGGCAAACAATAAAATCCATTCTGCCCAATTACTTTGCCTTCACGGCTTAGAATGTGCAATTGAGTAAGGATGGTATCAAAATGCACAGGCGGCAATTCTGTTCCAATTCCATTATCAAGTTCGTAATTTTCATCGAGCTTGCTACGCAGCGCCGCAGTATCAGCAATCAAAAATTTGTGAATTTCGTAAGCTGTGAGTGGTAAATTCTGCAAATCAAAAAAGCGCAACGTGTTGTTGATGCGCTCGGCTAACATTACAGACCCAAACTTTCTACCAGCACTTCCTCCCACTCGCCGTAATCATCTTCTTTATAAACTCGCACCTTATGCGAAAATTCTGTATCGGAAAGTACATACTCAGTGCGAGCAGTATCCCCTTGCCGATGCGAATAGTGCTGTTTTTTGTCTAACACTGCTGGTCGATTTTCACGTTCCACCCTATAACGATCGCCAGTGCCAGGCATGGTAAACTCCACCACATTTTTTGTAGCGTTTTCAATGGCATTGCCATGATCATCCTCATGCCACTTTTCTAAAGTCACGCCAACATTTTCAAAACGTCCCTGTGCAGTTTCTACAAATTGTTCCCAGCGTTCGTCTGTCATTTTGTATACTGATCAATAATATTTTGGACTGCGTCACCATTCCCTGTGCCGCTAATATCGTAAATTGATGTTAGAGATTTCATGGCGTATGGGATTAGTATCAATGAGGCCAAAAGCGGAATTACTACTAGGGCAATAGTAATAATCATTTGCCACTTAATATAATTTTTGGTCTTACGAGAATTCACCAAAATCTCTTGGAGCATTTGCTCCTGGGTCATTGGGGTTGGTTGTTGTGGTTTTGCTGGTTCCATAACTAATAGCTTCTATGATAAAACTTCGTGAATAAGAACTGGCAGTATTCATCGCCGCGGATGAATGGGTCACCTTCGTGCATGGTCCCGCGGGGAACACAAAAATCATAACCATATTTGGTTTGGGCGCTCAACTGGATCAGCACCGGAACTAGAATTATCAAGCAGATAATTATAGTGTAAATTTTTGATCGTTTGGTCATGTTATTTTTGTTACTATTTTTGTTCCCGGGGGCAAAAACACGCGGTCCTGCCACCTAATTTGATGCTTTTTATAATTGTACCACAGCTAAGGCAGGCTTGCTTTTTGCGGCCATAAACATAGTGGTGCTTGCCCATACTTCCCCACTTGCCATCGGTGCGAACAAAATCACCCACACTAGATCCTTTGTATTTAATGCCAGCCTTGAGAACCGGCCTGATTTGGTCAAAAACTGCTTTGAGCTCGCGCGTGGCCAGCGTACTCACTTGCCGATCAGGGCGAACGCGGGCATGGTACAAAATTTCATCACTATATATATTCCCTATTCCAACCACCACCTTAGTATCCATGAGCGCAAGCTTGATAGGAATTTTTTTACGATTCTTAAGCGCGTCTTGGAAAACTTGAAAAGTAAATTCCTTGTCTAAAGGTTCAGGGCCATAATCTTTAAACTCTTTTACTTTGTTAATGTCTTTGTCGTGCACCAAACGCAAGTAACCGAATTGGCGCAAGTCGTTGTAGTACAGAGTCGAGCCATCGGTAAAATAAAAAACAACATGTGTGTGCTTGGTTGGAAGCTTAACTAACGGCGCTGTGGCACGATTTAAAATTTTATAGCTACTGCCAGTAAGTTTGGCCTGAGCTTTATCTTCAAAAATAAATTGCCCAGTCATTTTAAGATGCACCAGCATGGACAATGGGCCATCGATGTCAAAAATTAACATTTTGCCGCGGCGACGCACAGATGTAAATTTCCGACCGGTAAGCAAGCGAGCAAACTCAGTTACAGTTTTTTGCGATGAGTCACGAATGTTACTTACTGTTTGCGGGCCAATGCTAATAATTTTGCCCATATTAACTGCTATGCGCTTGATCTTGCGACCAACAATGCGCTTATGCAGCTCACTAACAACGGTTTGGACTTCTGGTAATTCTGGCATGAATTAAGTATATCACTGGCCAGGCCAATAGATTATTGACAAAAAGTCATAATTGTCTTACAATGACAAATCAATCTTAGCATTGAAACTGCAAGACTTACGATACGGAGGAATTATGTCTGAAGAAGAACAACTAGATACTAATAATCACGAAAAATGGCGAGACATGTTTGGTCTCTTGATAAACGAGAAAAAACAAACTGACGAACTAATAGAGCTCTTCAAAAAGAGGTCTCAAAACCGGGCGTCGAATGTCGGTCGGCTGACCAGACTCTTTAAGGAGATGATACCGCCGCTCGTCGAGTGGCAGATCTCTGAAGAAACCATTCAGTTTTACTTCCTACCGCCGTTAATCACATGCAACGAGAAGTACCCACTTTCAGAGCGGGAGTCTAACTTCGAGAGCTTCCAGGATGCAATGGCTGAAAAATTTCTGCACCTCAGCTTCAGTTTGAAAGTGATAGCGAGCGAGGAATTTCAAGCCATGTTCATTTATTTCGACCGAGACCTGCTCAAAGACTACGCCGCAGAAATCACCAAAAATGCGAAGGTCGAACTGTGGCGAGACGAGGCTTGGGAGGAAATTAAAAAGTTCTTGATCGAGCTTGGATACAAGGAACCAATCTTGGCTAAACTTGTCAATTAAGCAAAATTTATTTCAATCAACATACAGGAGGAAAGTGTTATGAGTTCAGTAAATGGCAGCGATAATCGCAATGCGCCATTAGCCGCAGTTATTGCAGCGGTCATAGTGTTTTTACCCATGATCGGTGGAGGTGGTTTGTACTACAACTATCGCCAACAGAAAGCAGCTTTGCAATACGACACCAACACCGACGGAGTAATTTCCGGGGACGAAACAGTAAACGCCTTGACGTGCTGGGGGCTACAACCCAGCCAAATGATCAACACCATCGACTTTAATAAAAGATGGAAGTTGGTTCAAAGCACCAGGGACAACAAGAACAACAAAGTTATTGCCGACATGGCAATGCTTTGGTCGCAAGAGCCATATATCGAAGGTCGTGATGACACTGAAATTCTAAACGCCAGTTTTGAAAAAATAGTCGATGTCAACGATGATGATACTATATCGCTCGAAGAGGCTACAGAAGTTTGCCGATTCGGCGAATACGAGCCGCTAGCTCTCAAAAACGCTGCGGACAAGGCCAGTAAACATTGACCGTCAACAACCAACACAATTGGGTAGGAGTATACTCCTGCCCAATTTTTCTTTATGCTAAACTGAGTATATGCCTGACTTTTTTAAATCAATCCCTCATCACTTCAAGCCAGCAGAAATAGCGAAAATACAAAAAGCTATTAATTTTGCTACGAAGGCTCACAAAGATCAGAAACGAAAATCTGGTGAAGACTTTGTATTTCACCCCATTTCTGCGGCAATCATTTTAGGGCAAATTTTTCCTGATACTGCGACTATTTGCGCCACAATCTTGCATGATATTACCGAAGACACTAATACGACTCACGCGGATTTGCAGAAAGAATTTGGCGAGGAAATTGCCACTCTTGTTGATGGCGTAACCAAACTTGGGCATGTGCGCTTGCGCAACAGCAAAGATGAATACTATGTAGAAAACTTGCGGAAAATGTTTATGGCTACTAGCAAGGATCTTCGGGTTATGCTTATCAAACTCGCTGACCGCTTGCACAACATGCGCACCATTAGCGCCTTAGCAAAAGACAAACAAGAAAAAATTGCCAGCGAGACGTTAGAAATGTATGCGCCAATTGCTGGCCGCCTTGGTATTGGTGCTTGGAAAGATGAGCTTGAGGATTTATCTTTTAAAATTGTCGATCCTAAAAACTATCTTAAAACAGAAAAGCTTTTGAACGAACGCTTAGAGGAGCGCCAAAAAAGCACTAAGGATATGCAAAAGGAATTAGCCTCAATTCTACGCTTAGAAGGCATCAAATTCCAAGATATTTCTGGCCGTAAAAAGCGAATCTACTCTTTATATAAAAAGTTGGAGCGCTACGACGGAGACATTACCAAAATTTACGATAAAATTGCTTTGCGTATCATTACCAAATCCACTGCGGACTGCTATGCGGCTTTGGGGGCAATCCACAAACACTTTAACCCTATGCCTGGCCGGGTGAAGGATTTTATTGCTACCCCCAAACCAAACGGATACGAAAGTTTACATACTACCCTCTTCGACAGCGAAGGGCGGCCGTTTGAAGTTCAAATTCGCACAGACCTAATGCACGAAACAGCTGAGCGAGGTATTGCTGCGCACTGGTTCTACGAAGAAGCTGGCAAACACGACACTATTAAGCGTGGCGCTTCTTGGTTTAAAGAGTTGCATGCCTGGCAAGAAGAAATGTCTGCTAATCCTGATGAGTACCTTGAGGGTTTGAAAATTGATTTTTTCAAAGACCGCATTTTTGTACTAACCCCTAAGGGTGATGTTAAGGATCTACCAGTTGGAGCTTCAGTAATAGATTTCGCCTTTTCTGTGCACACAGATTTAGGCTACCAAATGATGGGCGCCAAAATTAATGGCAAAATGGGAAAAATTAGTGATGAGTTGCATCAGGGTGATATTGTAGAGATTTTAAAGTCTAAAAAACCAGCTACTCCTTCGCGCGATTGGCTTGCAGCTGCTAAAACTGGCCATGCTCGGGCTTTAATTCGCAAATACTTGGCTGAAAACGATAAAGGCCTGTTCCAACGCGTACGCGAGTTAAAACTTCAGGACATTTCCTCGCGCCTTCCTGGACTACCGACATTTTTCCGCAAAAAATAAATCCTTTGCTATAATATAGACAAAGGAACTTTGCCCGCAATAAGCGGAGAAATCAAAACAAATGGAACAATTCAATGTAATGCCGCCGGTTGATCCAAATCCGAATCAGCCGATGCATCAACCTGAGGGGGTAGCACAAAACTCTGCGGCTAACCCTGGCTCGCCCCAATCGCCAATTTCGCCAATGACCCCGCTCTCCAACCCACTAACTCCACCAGGTGGCGCACCGCCGATTACCCCAAACATGACTGGCAAAGAACCAGGTCGCCTAAAAAGAATCTTTAGTAAATTCAAATTACGCTATGTCCTAATTTTGGTGGGGGTTTTGATTCTCGGATTATTAGTGGTCGGTTATATTATTGTTGGAAGGGGAAAAACAGCTCTCGGTCAAAAATTACAGGACAACCTTTGGCAAAAAATGATCGATAACTCCAAAGACCTGACCAAGGATATGGATTTGAAAGTCACTTACACAGATTCTGGTAGCTACGATTTTAAGCCATCAAAATTTATTGGGCCCTATTCATCAATGTTGCAACCTGGTGAAATGGATGAAATTGATAAGCAATACTCTTTTACCATCTCGGACCTGAGTATGGGCGGCAAACTCCACACCTATGTTGAAGCTAGCAACAAAGAGGTTCCTAAACTAGATTTTCAGGTGGATGGCAATTTTACTAACAACAAGAAAACGTACGAAGGTTCGTACGCTATGAAACTGTTAGAAAAAGAATACTATAGCAAGCATGACTACAATGGCAGCTTCGAAGAATTAAGAGATAAAAACAGGATTTATGCTTCATATCCTGACCCTAGCAAGAATATCTGGATCCAAACCACTGATGAAGATTCGGTAAGAAATTTACGTGACGACCTACGTGATCTCATGGAGCTGAAAACACCGGACAAAAAGGATGAAGAGGCTGAGGCTTACAAAAAATTATTACGCGAACACCGTTTCTTTGACATTAAATCTCTCAAGGGCATTAGCTTACGTGGTGGCAAGCCAGTTTTGCACTATACCCTGAGTCTAAACAAGGATAAATTTCGTGATTTAACGAACAAAAGCCTGGATAAATCTTTGCCGGGTGACAGCGGGAAAGAAATAAAGGATTTCATTCGGGAAATAAACGATATTATTCTAGAAAAAATTGATAGCTCAGAATACGAAGTGTGGGTTGGTGTGATAGACCACCGAATCTATGAAACCAAACTAAATATCGCAGCCCTATCTGTGACCAAGAGCATGGATACATTTGAAAAAATACTCAACGATCCCAATAATGATTTAACCAAGAATATTGCCGAATCTATGGAGATTGCTAACGCTCAATCGAGGGATGCAAAAAGAATCGCTGAAATGCGTTCAATGGCTTCGGCTCTAGAATTATACTTTAATGATCACTCATCTTACCCAGAGAGTAAGGATGGACAGCCAGTAGGGATATCACCGCAGTATGTCGAACTAATCCCAACCGCCCCTACCCCAGCTGATGGCGACTGTGATGATTGGCACAACGCCTATTGGTACACCAAAACTAGCGCAACGACTTACACATATACATTCTGTATTGGTGAACAAATGGAAGGATTCGGCGCTGGGAATATTGCTTTGACTCAAAACGGCATTCAAAGCGAACGTAGCTTTGACCCTAGCAAGCAAAGCAACGATACCTACTACGATACTAACCCGGATCAATATATGGAGTCTATTAAAAAAAGCGTATTAGAAACTATCCGCAATCTTAATTTTGATGCCCGCATCTTAGTAGAATACACAGCCAAAGATTTTGGTAAAGTTAAAGAAATTACCGCTCCTACTGACTTTAAGAAACAGGAAGATATTATTGTTAACTTTCCACAAGACGAAGAGTATTATCCGGAATGCAGAACAGTAACTGATGTGAGGTGTGTCGATGGTCAACCCGTTGAACCATACGATGCCCCGCAAGTAAACCCAGCAAACTAAGATTTAAAAAAATCACCGCACAAGCGGTGGTTTTTTTAAACAAGCTCTAATTGAGTGTGTGCTTTGTATAAACTGGATTATGTTGCACTAACTCATCCGGGGTAAACCAAACATTAATTTCAGTTTTAGCTTCTTCCAAGGTAGCAGAGCCATGAATTAAGTTGTATAGCTCCGATCCTGCGCTGGCATCAACATGTTTGAACGACACATGCGCATAGTCTCCACGAATTGTGCCTGGCGCGCTAGACTTAGGCTCAGTAGCCCCAATCATTTTACGCACCAGCTCAACAGCTTCGATTCCTTCCAATACAATTGCCACTACAGGGCCTGAGGTCAGCATATTAACCATAGCTTTGCGCACATTTTCACCGCGGCGAATAGCTAGGTCTTCGGTGTAATGCTTTTCAGCATGATCCAATGTTGGCTGAAGTAACTTCATTCCAACAATTTTCAGACCAACTCGTTCAAAACGCTGGAGTATCTCCCCTACTAATCCACGTTCCAAAGTATCTGGCTTAAAAAGCACTAATGATTGTTCGATTGTTTCCATAACTTTATAATAAATTAATTTAGAATTGATAAATTATTTATCTGTGACCACTGCTTTAGTGATGACCACTTTATCTTTTGGTGAATCACCTGGATTAGTTGGCACAGCGCCAATTTTATCGACTACATCTTGGCCAGCAACTACGCGACCGAAAATAGTATAGTTATGTGGCAAAGGATAATTTTCCAACATAATAAAGAACTGGCTCCCGTTAGTGTTTGGCCCGCGATTAGCCATCGCTAGCACACCTTTGGCATACCCAGCTTTGTAACTGTCTGTGTCCGGGTTTAACTCATCAGCAAAAGTATCACCAAAAATACTCTCTCCCCCTGCCCCTGTGCCAGTTGGATCACCACCTTGAATCATAAAACCTTTAATGATGCGGTGGAAAGTTACACCATCGTAATAACCTTTCTTAGCCAAACCAATAAAGTTTTCTACGGCCTTTGGTGCATCCTTTTCAAAAAATTCGAGTTTAATGTCGCCGAATCCTTGAACTGAAAGGGTTACGAATTGCTTGGTTGCGTTGGTATCTTCCATAGTTGTAGTGTTAGTGTTTTGATTAGTATTAGTCTCTACTTGAGAATTGGTTTGATTAGAATTATTGGTGTTTGCATCATCAGATTTATTATTCTTCGCAAGAGTAATCGCAAAGATTCCTGCTAGAACAATAATGGCGATGATCAAAATTATTTGCCAGGTTTTCATAATGTTTTCCTAATTATTTTTTAAAGTTTACCACGTTTTTACGAATTTTGCAATGCACATAATACGCCACCAAAAGATAGTATATTCCCAATGCCCAGACTGGTAATTTCAAATTAATACTGGCGTACGGTACTTTTGCTAAATGCTCGGTTAAGAATAATACTATTGATGTTAGCTTTTGCGCAGGATACACAAATGCGCCGCCAATAACTGGCAGAAGTGCGAGCGCGCCAAATAACATTATCCAAGATACAAACGGCAATACAAGCATGTTTGCCAGCGGTGCGATTACACTGAAAATTCCGAAATGTAAAATGATGATAGGTGCTGTTATGGCAATGGCGCCCATGGTTGGCCGCAAAGTTTCGGACAGAAAACCTTCTTTGGCATCTGGTGACTTAATTTGAAAAGCTAACAACACCCCAACAGTTGCTGCCACACTCAACTGAAAACCAATATCCCACACTGCTACGCGCGGGTTTTGCAAAATCATAATTGCCGATACCAGCAGCACAGAATATAAACTCGCATATTGCCTACCAAGTAGTTGGGCGCTAACCATAAGCACAGCCATAATAGCGGCGCGCACCACGGCCGCCGACGCACCCGTAATTACCACGAAACCAAACACCACAAATAAAGTGAGGATATTCGTTGCGCGCCGCCCAATGTACCACACAAAAATTCCGCAAGCTGTGGCAATTACTGTCATATTGAAACCAGATACGGCCACAATGTGAGTAAGGCCGGTTGTTTTGAAGGCATTCGAGACCTCTTCTGGGATACTTTGCCGCTGGCCGATTAACATGCCTAAAATTAAACTCCCCTCTCGCAAAGGAAACACACGACACTTGCGTACCACATATTCTCGCATTGCTAATAGTGGAGTTCGCCAACCAAGTGGGGCTCGCTTTAGTACAATCACCCGTGGCTTTTTTAGCACTGCGTAAACTTGCCAGCGCTGCAGGTAACCAATGTAATCAAAATCACTAAAATTTTCTGGTAGTTCCAACTGTCCTCGAATCCATACTCGATCGCCTTTCTGAGCTCCTGGAATTGCTGCATACAAAGATGCGCGCATGTACTGAGTGTAGCCATCTGGCAACAAAGTTACTTGCTGTCCATGATCTTGGTCAACAGGATCAACTGCAATCACACCTTCGGCATCAATAGTTTTTCCAAGGTCTTCTATATATTCATTACCGCTGTTGAACGACCGGCTGACATACCACAACCCAAATGCAGAACCTAATATCAAACAAACGAGGAACAACCCCATCGCACGTTTAAAGACCCCCAAAACCGCAGCGCCTGCTGCTGCAAAAACAATGGTGATCCAAACCAGACTTGAAGCAATATTGTACAGCGACCCGATAACCACGCCAGCAATAAAAGCGCATAAAAAAACAGATACAAATTTTGGTGACATACCAAAATTGTATCTGCTTCGTCTTCAAGTCTACATCAAGTTTTAATAAAATTTATAAAAGAAAAAAGGCTGCCGTATATAGCAGCCTCTTGTTTACGATCTGACCAAATCGCCTAAGAAAGTGGGTCGGAAAGCGGGTCGTGATCTATGAAAATGTACTCACGGCCCTCAGGAACGAGAATGGTCGTGTTCCCGCTACGATACAGGTCGTCGATGTCATACAACTCGTAATTGTAAATCGCCGTAGCGAAGCGTTTAAACGAGTTGTTAATCAACCGATCGCCGGTATTAGTACCGAGATGTTCCTGCAATGCCACATACACACCAATTGAATTATCGGCTAGACCGACAAACGCCGAGTTAGTGATCGTTACCTCGTAACTATAGTGAGCACTAACACCGATACTGCGAGCGTTGATGTTGCAGTGATCGATCTTGAATCCACGGGTGAACCATCCGAACACAGCACCGGTATCGTAATACGCCAACGGCTGAGTGTCGGTGATGTTCAGATTCTTGAGCGTCACCAACCCAGCACCGGGCCTGGCATATACCGTATCCGCTGTTGGATGGCCTTTGAGAAAAACCTGACCGTATTGCTGGCCGATAATAGTTACATCGCCGGAATAGATAGTCAAATTCTCTACGTAATGGCCGCGACGCACAAAAATAATTGGTGCCGCGCCGATTGCTGATTGGATCGTCTGATAGTGTCGAGACGGAACAAGTACGACTTGTCGTTCTTGGGGAATTTCTTCGTTGCCGGCCGCGAGGTGCGGGTAAGCCATTACTATGGTCCTCCAGTCTGCATATACGGCATCCCTCAGAGTGCGACGGGCCGCAGCAGATTCAGTGGCAGATGGTAAAATGTCAGTAGCCGCAGCCTGCTGAGCGAAAACGGGGAATGTGTTGATCAAAATTGCTGACAACAAAACAAACGCTATGAGTAAACGATCTTTCATGATTTTAAAAATCTCCTTGAATTTTTCCTTTTTTCTTGGTTTTTCAGTCTATTTGCCGCAAATTGCGCGGACCGAAAATAATACCACAAAATTGGTATGTTGTCAATAATGCAATAAAAAACCCCGTTTTACGGGGCTTTTTTAATCTTGAACTAGCTTTTTAATAACTTCGGTTTGCATTAGTTCGACCTGTTCACGAGTTTTCAGGTTTTTTAGCTGGGCCTTGCCTGCCTTAGCTTCTTCCTCGCCAATGATGACAGCGTACGGAATATTCTTGCTTTCCGCATACTTAAATTGTTTGTCGAGTTTTGCGGTAGTGTAATACAGCTCTGCGTTAACACCCATGTTCCGCAAATCTGTAACTAATTTAATATACTCACCTTGTAATGATTCGTTCTGATTTAAAACTAAAGCTTTAATTGGTTGAAGCTCTCCTAAAACATCTAGTTCTGCCAAAGCCTGCAACAATCGATCTACTCCTATACTACCCCCTACTGCAGGAAGAGGAGTGTCAGAAAATTGATTCACTAACCCGTCATAGCGACCGCCACTACAAACACTGCCGAATTCTGGTTTATCATTTAAATAAATTTCAAACACGGTGCCAGTGTAATAATCTAAACCGCGAGCAATTGATGCATCGAATTCTACCTTGCCACTCAAATTATATTGCTCAAGCATTTTGATGATAGCCTGAGTATTTTCCGGCGCAGTAGCTGAACCACTAACTAATTCTTTAGCTCGAGCAATTTCGTCATCAGAAACATTATTTGCTTGCATCTCACTGATAATCCCATCGAGTCCAATTTTATCAATTTTATCAATGGCGCGGATAGTGGCAACAGAAAAATCTTTAAACACAGCACGATCATTCAAACGCACTCGGTAATTAATCACCCCAACAGCTTCCAAGGCCTGACACAAACAAGCAATTACCTCTGCGTCAGCTAAAGGAGAATCAACACCAACAGCATCGACATCGCACTGATAGAATTCACGCAGTCTCCCCTTTTGCGGATTATCCGCTCGCCACACAGGACCAATTTGATAACGCTTAAAAGGAAAAGTTAATTGATTCTGATTTTGAGCAACGTATCGAGCAAGTGGAATAGTTAAATCGTAACGCATTGCAACATCACGATCGCCGTTATCTTTGAAAGAGTAAATCAATTTTTCATCTTCACCAATTTTGCCTAAAAGAATATCTTTATACTCAAGTGCTGGAGTCGACAACGGCAAAAAACCAAACCGCTCAAAAACGGATTGGATCTTTGCAAATGTTTGCTGCCGCGCAAGTTGTTCAAGTGGCCCGTAATCACGGAAGCCCTTTAACAAACGCGGTTCAATTTTTGAATTTTTATCAGACATGTGTGAATTATAGCGTAAATAAGATAAAAAGAAAAAGCCGTTCACAAGCTGGGAGTGAACGGGCTAGAGATTATTGAGTGGTTGGTTAATGGCAGGTGTCGGTTAATGGATCACCATGCCTATATTCCACAATCGGCTTGTAGTCAATACAAATGTGCGGAAGAGTTGAAGTAAATCGCTCTATCTTTGACGATGAGTCAAATCCAATAAAATCGATTGCTTCCTTACCATTTGATAACAACAAGTCACGAAATTCGCACGCAAATTCTTTGTTAGCGTTTTTGAGGAAAATCCTCAACCCCATGGGATGACACCCTTGTTTGAAATACACCAACAATAAGTCGTAAGGAAAATTGACTATTGCCTCCTCAGGATTAGAACTGTCGGCAACTTTCATGAAAGTAAGCAGAAACCTTGGGAAATTTACACAAGGGCTAAGACTACCAGATTCTTCATCAGGTTGATCTATAACTTGAGCTACATTTACCAGGAAGTGCATTGCTCGAGCGAGGGCAGGTTGAGTATCTTGTTTTATAATTTCTATTTCAAAATCCTCTATGACCTCCTGAAAAGCTTCTTTATGTAATATGCGTTCTGCGGCTTTGTCCTCCTTGGCCATGGCCAGACATTTTTAACAAGGTTATTATATCAACAAACTACAAAAGTAAACTAGCCACCAGCTAAACGCTGGTGGCTTTTATCTTGCCTTCAGGGAAG
>CAZYQT010000013.1:0-35074 GCA_964650255.1 uncultured Candidatus Saccharibacteria bacterium | reverse complement strand
TCCAAACTGATGATAGGGGTTCGATTCCCCTTACCCGCTCCAAACAGGAATTTTCTCGACTACAAGTCGATAATCAATAATATTTTCAGTAGTTAGCAGAGGTTCTAACCGTAGTAATTCTTCCTCTGCTTGAGAAGCCCTTTCAAATATAATTTGGAAGGGTTTTCTCAATGTAAGGGACACTTTTTGGTCTTTTAAGATGAGGTGCGAACCCAAACACGCAAAGATAGCACGGCGAGTATTGTGATCACCTTTCTCAAACCACATCTTTGCGTAGCGAGCAAAATTAAAGGTACGCTCGCTCAATTCAACCCACTCTACCTTTTCCTTACCCTGCACTTGTAACGCTTGTTCAAGAGCTGATTTTTGCTTTATAAGGCTTCCTTTGGATAACTTGTATTCACTATCGCTAAATATACTTCCGTCACTATTCTCGGGTGATGTATATTTCATTACCAGATTATCTAATTGCTTATTAATACGACTTAACTGAGCCTGTGCTGTTTCTAAACTGCTTTCTTTAGACTTGGCTTCATCCTTGCGAATTTCGTGCAGATTGTGCAAAGCCCATTTTTGAAAACGGTCAGAAATATGTAAGTCGTCTAGTATCTTATCAACTTGCTTATTAAACTCTTTAATCTCTACATACTTTTCCAAACACTTCTCACCACCTTTACGATTAGAACTTTTTGAACAGTGATAATAAATATAATGATGGGTATTACCATTGTCCTGCCTTTTCCATTTTTCATCAGCTGTGACCATAGAGCCGCACTGACCACAACGCATCAATCCTGTGAAAGCAAATTTATGTTCTTTTGGTCGTGGTTTTCCAATCCTGCCCAAAATCTTTTGCACCTGATCAAATTCTGCTTCTGTAATCATAGCTTCGTGCTTGCCTTTAATCCACTCCCCTTTCCACTCATACCAACCATAGTAAAACGGGTTAGTGAAAATGTTATATAACACATTCAGAGTTAAAGGACGCTCAGGACGCTTGGGAGTAGCAAACTGTGTTAAGTGTAAATCATCAGCAATTTTTAAAATTTGAGGCACGGAATAATTTCCTGTGAGCATATATTCCCACAACTGTTTCACCAAAGCATATCTAACTGAGTCGCTGGAAATAGTTTCTTCTCCTCGAATATTGATCTTGCTGTTTACAAACCCCAACGGAACGTGCCCTGGTCTATAACCAGAAGTTGTTGCCTTAGTATTCATACCTCGACTAACATCCTCACTCAACTTGTCCGATGAATACTTTGACTGACACATCGTCATTTGTAAAAACATTTTGCCTTCTGGGGAGTTATTAAAATGGTACGAACAAAACTTAAGGTCTTTAAGCTTACCAGTATCAAGTAGGTAAATTATTTGCGCGGCTTCCATAGGATTACGTGCTAATCGATCAGGATGCCAGGCAACAATACCCTGAACCTTTCCTGCTTCAATCATTTCAACCATTTGTTTAAAAACTGGACGCTTGTATGGCTTAAAGGCACTAACGCTTTCTGGTGGCAATTCAGTTATTTTAAGATTTGAAAATTGTTTCTTAATTTCACCTTCTTGTGAATCCAAACTTAATACCTGTCGCTCATCGTCAGTGGATTTACGGCGGTACGAGACATATGTAATTTCTGTTTCTATTTTATTCATTCTGAAATTAACTCAACAATTGAGCTTTCTTATTTTGAAATTCTTCTTCAGTAATAATTCCTTTGTCTCTCAGCCCAGCTAGTTTTTCTAAGTCGTCCAAAGAGCTGCTAACCCGAGATTGTCCCCCGATCCTTTCTTCAACTAATGCTTTTAGTTCAGCAAATTTCTCATTATTACCACTATGCCGATGGAAGTTGATAGAGTTCTCGTCCCTAGCTGATTGGAAAACGCCTCCTTTAGCATCTGATCCGCCAGAAAGTGTAAATTGAATATAACCAGCCAACATTCCAGCCTTCTTTAGCTGCACGGCTACAATGCTGGTATATGGAATTGTTTTATCTCCTCGAATGAATCCTCCTCCTAATAAAGCGCCTCTTAAACCTCTTTTAATGACTAAGCCGCGATCATTAAGAATGATTGTGCCATTGTAACCCTTATATATTTTTTCTAGCATATGATTTATTTAATTACGAATTAGAAAGCCCCCATCGAAAGGGATTCGTAACCTTGCGGTTACTGGCGGACAGCCTAAATCCCCTCAATGAGGGTTCAATAAGGCTGTCCGCCATATTTATTTGTATAATTCAATTTTGTCATAAAATAAGCCTTTTATCAACTTCATATATGGAGAAAAAGTTAGTTAAAAATGTCTCCGTAAATTCCTCCGTAAACGTGTTAGGAAATTAAAACCAAAACGAGGAAAACCCATATATTCATTGCCTAAAGTACTAATCAGTTTCCTAAGAGTTTTCGGAGTAATTGTCGGAGGTTATGATAATAATTTGCAATGCATTTTAGTTACTCTTATCTATCCGATCTTTACCATAATAATTCGACATAATCTCATCAAGTATTTTAGAGATTGTCGACATTCCTGCCTTAGCTTCTTCCTTCAAAACTATGTGCCACTCAGCTAATATTCTGACTTGAACTGTCTGCCTTTTTTTGTGTCGACAATTTTTATTTAATCCGACTTTTTTATCCCTCATAGGTATTAATTTTAAATTAACTTTATATATCTGTGATAAAGATTACTTTGCAATCAGTCGAGTCCTCATCTCTCGAATTTTTGTCTGACCAAAGTTTGCCTTAAGTTACAATGATGCTCAGATGAGGTCTCCCGTTGAGAAGTCGGACACTCAGAGCGGGAAATATTATCTGACCACCATAGCTTGTAGTCGGTTTTTTATTCCAGAGGACTCACTAACGACCTCTGATCACAGAATTATCTTGTAACCATTCTTTCTTGACTGGTTTATATATGGCATTCATAAAAGTAAGCAGATTAATACCCAGCTCCAATGCCTGTTCATCGGTAATTTTCTCTCCGTATTCCTCAAGCCAGACCAGCTTGAAGTCTTGCAAAGCCTTCTCGCTAATCATTGTGGTGTAGGAGTTCCTTTAATTGTTTAATTCCTGCCACAAAGCTTTTTGGTTCAATCAAGGCTCGCCCATACAAAAAATCCTCGACCAAGCCCTCTCTATTTTCCGTTTCTCGGAAAACAAAGGAAGCTCGATGAGGATTATTCCAGTCAACACTTAAAAGTTTCAAACCTTTAGCTAAACAAAAGGCTGCTGCGTAGAAATCTGATGTAATAAAATGTTTCTTATCTTCATTATTCATACTCCTAGTTTGACGGACTTGGAGTATGAAAAACATATACACCTGTTAACGACAAAAAGCCGCCAATTCCTGACGGCTATTTATTCAAATAGTACTGGTAATTCTTTAAGTCTTGCCTTATAACCTTTACCTAAAGGTTTAAACAAAACGAGGATATCTTTGTACCGCTTACGATATTGCGCCACTTGCATATAGCTAAATACCTTTACCCCAAATTTGTCATTTATAATCTGTCCAATTTCCTTATCCGTAAGAATTCCAGCTCTTGATGCTTGCCAAATAAATTTACTAATACGCTCTGGCTTAGACACACTGAAAGGTAAGTTTACTTTCTTTAGTTTAACATCCGAAAACACTTTTTCTAAATCTTTGTATGTCATTGTAGGAGTAATTTTTATGTAAGTAGAGTCAGGATCAATGAGATGCTTATTTATCTCCTTATCGTAAGTTGTTCTAACTGAAGCAGTACTGATTATAGGTTGTTCAATATGTCGCTGCAATTCGTTTACCCATTTCTCATCATCATCTGTTTCCATCAAAAACGGCTTGGTTCGAGCAGGGCAAACGACAATGTCGTAAGTAAATTTTGATAATATTCGATGGAACACTGAGGGATAACTAAATCCGCTAAGTAATTGTCTGAGGCCATTTTCTATATTTACTCTGTCCTCTTTATTCTCCTGTTCCCACAAGAAAGCTTTTTGCATATCTAAATAGCCTTCTTTGGGCAAACTAAATTGCTTACGTAAATTAAGAACACCCTCAATGTAATCAGGGTGTTCAATAATCAGCCCAAACAATGCACGTTGATTTTCATAAGTAGTCTTGGCCTTAGTTGGATAACGTTTAACATTATCCTTGAAAGCCTTTTGCAAATTGTTCATACTCATATTTCATAATCTATCTTAGAAGTTATTCTCAAACTCTCCTTCTTTACATAAAGAGTTTTCTCGTAAGAAGCCCAAACCATAATCTCCACCTATTGGGTAATCCTCATCACACTGGGCTTCACTTTTCGCTGTTGGAGCTTTATAGCGAATAAAACAGTTGTCTTCAGACTCTTGATATCTCCACCCACGCACATTATTCCACTTATCACTTTCTGTTTTATAGATGTCCAAACAATCATTTTTCTTCTTAGCAGCATATTCTTTTTTATCTTGTTCAGCTTTCGCTTCAGCTAGTCTTTTATCTTCTTCAGACTTAACTTGCTGTTGTCTTTCAATTGAACTTTGTTTATTGACTTGAATAGCATAAAAGAACCCGCCGATAATAGCAGCCCCCAAAAGGATAGAAATAGGTAAGATTAGTTTACTTTTATCCATATATCTTTACTTAATAGCCTTGCAAGTTTGTTCCAGCTCCTTTTGAAAAGTATATTCCACTTCTTTAAACCCTGTTTCCTCCAATAACTTGATTTGATCGCCTGCTTTGAAAATTAAATCTGGCTCTTCATCGCGAAGGTAATGTCTTACCCAATCAAGATAGTAGTCAGGATCTTTATGCTTAGTAAGAAATATACTACAATTAACAATTGCTTGAGATAAAGCTAGTTTCTGCTTTTCAGGATCATCTAGAGCAATGCGATCACCGTTTGCGTATATACCTCCGTCTTTTAGAACTCGATGTATTTCACCTAGTATCTTGGCTCTAATTTGATGAGGAATATTATGAAGCACGTAACCGCTATAAAAACCATCAACTGAATCGGAGGGTATCTTTTGTATTTCTTCGAATAAGTCACCGACTACTAAGTTAGTATTCTTGAGCTTGTCTTCTCCGATATACTCTTTGGTTTTATCAACCATATTAGCTACATTATCTATCGCAGTAATTTTTGCTTCAGGAAACTCATCCAAAACCATCTTGGTAGTTATACCAGTACCGAACCCTGCTTCTAGCAGTGAGATGTCTTGCCTATCACCGAAGTGTTCTTTCAAAACCTTTACCACGGAGACTTGAAACTCCTCGTGCCAAGGTACTGCTTCGTGAAATATATCGTATTGTGCGCCGAACTTATCGGCAAATCGTTCTTTATCTTGAGTCATAGTATTAATTTAGGTTGCTACATTCCACAATTCTTCAAAAAATCTCATATACGCATCTGCGGTATTTTGATTCTTGATTTGAATAATTGTTGGCTCGTCTTCAAAAATCTGCGTTATAACTGTATCACCAAATACATTATAATTTGCTGGGTTTTGAATGTTTCTAGGCATCTCTTTATACTCATTCAACTCTGACTGCTCCTTTAATAAACGCTTGTCTTCCTTGCTTTGAGAGTATGTTAAACTTTTCCATTTAATTTTCTTCTTGTATCGTAACTTTTCATAAAGTGGGTAAAACTCCTCCATTGGCTTGTACCAAGCATCTCCTGCACCACCACAAATATAAATTATTGATTTTTCAGGTAAACGCTTCATTAAACCTAAATGATAAGCTTGGAATTGCTCAATACCTTTAAATACTTCAACCGAGTCGTCTCGCTTAGCAATATCCATTATAAACGATTTTATTTCAGGATCTTTTTGGTTGGTGAAAAATTGGTCTGACTTTGAATCCTGTATTACAGCTCCATCCTTCAAGAACAAAATCCTATCTGCTACAGACATCGCGAATGACATATGGTGAGTTACTATAATCATAGTATAGCCATCTTTAGCTAAAGCACGGATAAGATCCAATACACCTTTTGTAAGTTCTGGGTCTAATGCAGAAGTAATCTCGTCTAACAATAAAATCTTTGGCTTCATCATTACAGCACGCAGTAATGCTACTCTTTGTCTTTGCCCACCCGATAGCTCTGCAGGATAATTATTTGCGTACGCTGTTAAATCAAATCTCTCAAGTAAATGAATAGCTTCTTCATTCATCAATTTTTTGCTTTGCCCACTTATAACTGGAGCTAAAGTTAAGTTTTGTAAAACAGTTAAATGTGGCCATAAAGTGTACTCCTGAGATACATAACTAGCTAAAGCATCTTTATTCAACAAAAGAGAACCTTTATCTAACTTTTCAATACCAGCCAACGCCCGAAGTAAAGTACTTTTCCCAGAACCACTTGAACCCAGCACACAAACTATTTCTCCAGCCTGTACTTCAAAAGAAACACCCTTAATACCCCGAAGTTTCTTTCCTTCGGAAAAGTTTTTAGTAGCTTGTTTAATATTAAGAATACTTTGGGACATAACGTTTTTGAATCCAAGTAATTAAAATATGCAATGGAGCAAGAATAATAAAGAAAAACAATACAAGTAGTGTGTATATCGCCACTGGCTGATAAGTCATTGAATTAATTGTTTGGGAAACCCTAAATATTTCAGGGACAGATATCAGGCTGGCAAACAAAGTATATTCTAACATTGCCGCTTGAAGTAGTAATATTTGGGGGAGGGTTCTCCGTAACAGCAAAGGAAGTTCTATGTGTCTGACTATTTGGTTAGACGACATTCCCAGAGTAACACCTGCCTCTCTGTATGACATTGGAAGTAACTTAAGTTCTGCTGATATAAGGTAAGAGACAGCTATCATATTAATAACACCCAGAGCAATAACTGTAGTCCAGAACGGATTAATCACCACTCCAAGCAATCCTTGTAATGGATAATGCAACCAAAAAAGTAAAACAAGCACTGGGATGACTTTAGTAACAAAACGAGCTCCTTTTATCAACGTACCGACTTCTTCACTATATCTACCCCCAATAATACCCAAAAGAGTTCCCGCAGGAACTCCAATGAGTACAATCAACCCAAGGAGTTTAAGAGTAGTCAGAAACCCTTCAAGAAATAATCCGTGATAAGTTACTAATATTTGAAACATTTACGGTAGCTATTTATTCAATGAGTAGTCGTTAGCTACATTATATTTTTCTAGTGTCTTTTGTACTGTGCCTTCTGCCACTAATTCTCCAATCGCTACACTCCACATATCTGACATTGAATCTTGCCCACGTGCAAAGGCAAAGCTATTGCCGAAAGTTCTTACAGGAGTATTGCCTACACGAGCAATTTTACCTGGATTTGTTTTCAAGAAATCATTTGCAGCAGATGGTTCAACAAAAGTAATATCAGCTTTACCATTTACTATATTCAAGAATACTTCTGCATAGGAAACTGTTTGAGGCAATGAGCTAAGTTTTGCTTTGGGGTAATCCTGCGCTGCGATGAATGTTGCCATTTCACCATCTACTGCACTAACTGTATATTCGCTGGAGTTCAGCTTAGTTAAATCTGTATTAAACCGAGTATCACCTGCTTTAACGTAAGGATAGAGCATACTGTTCATCGGAGCTGAAGAGAACACTACTTCCCGAGCACGAGCTGAGTTAGGCCACATCTGAGTTCCTAAAATATCGTATCGTCCTGTTTTCAAACCTTCCATTGCTGTTCCCCAACCGACTTCTTCCACCCAATTAGTTTTGAGGTTTAGCTTTTTAGCTGCTTCTTCCACTAAATCATATGAAACACCAGATAGCTGCCCAGTAGCAGGATCTTTAAATAGCAGAGGAGGGTAAACAATATATCCGATGCGAAGTTCGCCGCTTTGGATAACCTTATCACTAACTGAAGATTGCGATGACTTATTATTCAAACCCATTACACCCAATACGAGTGCAACAATAGCGATAAGTCCGACTATGACAATTCCACTTTTGTTCATATTTTTGATTTAATTTTCATTCAAATATCTTGCTTAAATAATACCATAAAATACAATTGTCGGCTAAATAGACCAAATGCCACTTCCGCCATTATACCTACCCTGATCAAATGTTATAATTCTGCTAAGATTGAGTATATTCTCATATTAAAAGGCTTATATGTTTAACAAACCGTTTAGCGATATAGATATCGCAGATATAAACAACTTGATAACTGGCCATATTACCGAAGGTCAAAATCTAGAATTTAAAAAAGAAGTTTGGGGGCGATCTGACGAAGACGTCAGAGAAATGCTCAGGGATATTTCTTCTATTGCAAACGGCTATGGTGGCTACATCGTAGTCGGAATGGAAGAAGACCCTGCTACTGGAGCAGCGATAGCCTTGCATCCAGTCCCCTCTGCTGGGGAGGAACGAGACAGAATTTTTGCTTCTTCCCTCGCTAATTTCCAACCTCGTATTAGAGGCTTAGATATCAAAACTTTAGAAGTTACTGCTGGTAACGAAATTTTATTAATTAAAATTCCTGATAGCTTTGATCTACATCAGATTACTTACAAAGGCTTACACCAATTTTGGGTTAGACACGATAGACAAAAAACACGTATGTCTACTGACGAGATTAAAGATGCTATCTTAAAAAGCCATCAGAGTGGAGAGGAAACTCAAAAGCTTGTCGATGATAGGATGCAAGCAATTAAAGCTGCTGGAGGCACTAAATTGGTTCTCACAGCCACTCCCATAAAATTAGAGAGCAATCTCTTCAAAATTGATGATGAGGCACTTAGGGCACTCTTAAAAGATAGCCCTGAACGTTACGGAGGTTGGAATTTTAATTTTCCTTATGAACAAATTAAACCCAGTCTACACGGATTAAAAATCGGTACTCAAGGTGCGAAAATTTTAGAATTTTACAGAAATGGTTATTTAGAAGGTATTACATATATCATTCCAGATCGTTCTTCACAAATAAAGCAGATAAACGGGACTGAAGTCGAAGTTATTCAAGGCATAGCGATTGTAGAATATACCCACACCTTCCTTAAAAAGCTCAAGGCTGTAATGGATATCATAGGATACGATGGTCAATATATGATAAACCTAAGCCTACTCAACGTCAGAGACAAGGGATTATCACAGTATCGCCACGATGCAATTTTCAGCAGTGAATTTGAAGTGTATACAACAGATGCTCACATTGAAGTTGAACCTTTAATCTATGAAAATATTGACCCTGCCGTAATTGCTAAAGAATTATTAGATAGAGTTTGGCAGGCTTATGGATTTGAGCACGAGCCATATTTTGATAATGGCGATTTTAGATTTTAAAATTCCTGCTAGTTGAGTTTTGCCGCCTCAAGTGATAAACTGGGGATAAAGAAGCGGTCATCTGTGGTCTGCCAATAGGTTCTAACAGCATCCACTATCCCGCTCCAAAAAAGCAGTCCTTGTGGGCTGCTTTTTGTTTGTAAACTTATTTAGGAGTTACGTAGCTTTACCGCATCCTTAAACGCTTCGCCAGCTTTAAACTTTGGAGTGTTCAATTCTGGGATTTGAATTTTCTGGGAAGGGTTACGCGGATTAACACCAATTCGGGGCTCGCGGTGAGATACGCTGAATTGGCCAAAGCCACTAATGTTGACTTTATCCCCGCTTCGTAAAGTTTCGTATACCAAATTGATGAATGTATTGAGCATTCTCTCTGCTTCAGTATAAGTAACAGACATACGGGCAGCTAATTGTTCTATTAAATCTGATTTATTTAAGCTCATGTGAATTTGGAGGTGCTTAATAATCTTGTCTCAAGATTATAGCATAGATATGAATAAAAAATAAACTTCTACTCAATTACTTTAAGAATATATCTCCAATGGTATTAATAACGGCCGCAATGCCAATTTCTATGAACTTCCAGATTTTTTTAATCACGCTCATAGCGCTATTATAGCACTATTCAATTCCAGCATTAAACACCAATTTATAGAGCGCAATCACCCCAGCAGCGGCTGCCGCAGCCCCCATGGCAATAATTTTTCCCATTGAATCCTTGTTGTTTTGGGCTGGTTTGTCCGTTGATTCAGTGTTCGAATTCGAGTTAGTGTTTTGCGTGCTCAAGCCTGCAACTGCGGGGGATTTTGCTGCGACTTTAGCTTGAGCCGCTGCACTCTTTTTCGTAGATGCTTTGGCCGTCGCTTTTTTGGCTGTTGTTTTTGGTGACGCAGTCTTTGCTGCTGCCACGGTTGCTTCTTTTTTCACAATCTCAGGTAATTGCAAAATATTCCCAGCATTTTTTGTTACCCGAGTGGTTAGCTGAAAACCGTCTTCGAAACGGGCGTAAGAACTACCTGCTGTAAGAGCAGGGTAGGTAACGCTATCTAGCACATCACTGTCCTCAAGTAACTTTATCACCTGCCCAGAATTACGCAGTTGAACCGGAAGCGATCCTTGATCAATAACATAATAGGCGCCAGGCTTTAGCTCATACTCAGGCATGAGCTTGTGACGCTCCCCAATCCACAAAGTGACAACTCCAAGTTGGGCATTTTCTTCTCCGTCGTTATACAGTTCAATAAATTCATTTGTTCCAGCTTCTGGGGTTGAAGAAATTTCGCTAATTCGCAAGCCGGAGTTGTCGTAATGGTCATAGTGTGGGGTTTGGTCTTCCTCATCTTCTTCATTATCTTCGTCTTCTTCTACTAGAGGCGGCGTGCCATTACCTTCCCCTAAGGTTGGCTCGGCCCAAAACCAATTATCATTATCAAACAGGCTATAAGATTTGCCTTCTGGTGTGTTATCACTATATTTTGCCACGCCAACAGGCTCACCAGCAGTGTTAAATAAAGTTAACTCATCCCCTCCGGTGTTGTTCAGCGCAAACTTGCCAGATGGTATGGTTATTGCTAAATACGAATTAGGTTCAACACTGAGTTCTGGCAAAACATACACATTGCTAGTCAATGCATCGCGAGGACCAACATCATCGAGTTTGAAATCTATTAAGTCAACGGTTTCGCTGCCAGAGTTATAAATTTCTACTTGCTCAAAACCTGAATCACTTCCCGATGGGTTTGGATACAGCTCTGTAATGCTTAATTCAACTGGGGGTTCTTCATTACCGGGAGGATCGTCTTCAATTGGTGGGTCATCTGGTGGGTCTTCATCGATTGGCGGGTCGTCTACTGGAGGGTCGTCGACAGGTGGGTCATTAGGTGGCTGTGGTGGATCCAAGACTGCAGCAGAGTTTCTTGGATTACTGGGCGCAATTTCAAAAATAGCTGGCTCTTCGAATAAATTTGAACGCGTTAGAGACTGATTCCCAGCCGGATTTGTGTCACTAACACTCGTAAATCCGTTAGCGGTGTTCCCCCAAGAAATATCATCGACAATAACACCAGCGTCATTGGCTCCCTGCCGCAAAGCAATTCCATTGTTATCCGCTAAGGTGGCGGTTGAAATGCTATCAGCAGCTACGGGGAGGCTCGAAAAACTGCTATTAGCCCACAAGTAAAAATGATGAGCCTCGACCACACTCGATTCAGTCCATGCTTTAACTAGGCTATCCGTTGCTGCAGTTGCTGTTCGCTTTACTAACCTGTGACCATTTAAATCAAAAGGCTCATCAGTCGGGTTATATAACTCGATGAAATCTTCTTGGGTATGGCCAGTGCCGCCAGTAATCTGGACGGCTGAGATAACCAAATAAGGATCTATTGTTTCCCCCTCGTCTAGCGCGACACTATCTTGTGCTTGCGCAATCGGGACCAAACTAAATTGACCCGCCATCAACACAAACTGCAAACTAACAACTGACAATATGAAATTGTGAAGTATTGTTCTTCTCATATGAGTTTAATTAATGATTAAACTCATTATGGCGAACTACTGTTCAAGACCACATCAAGAAAAACCAAAACTTTGATAAACAAAAATAGCGCTTGGCAGCGCTATTTTTTAGTAGAAACGGACTTTTTTTTCTTATGTTTTTCACATCGGCAATTCTTGCCCAAAAATTCATCAAAATATTCTTTACCGTAATCGTAGAACAACTCTTCACCTGGTTTAATATTACGAGTGGCACGAATCTTAATACGCAGAGCATATTGAATTGGCTCACAATTAGTGCGCACACAAGAATGATTAATGTAGCGCGCAATGTTCTCGCGCGAATCCCCGCTTATAGTCCAATCTTTCCCTAGCGCAAACAAATATTTTCCGCCTTTTTTATCCACCTCATCATCACTTAGCAGAGGGCCTTTGTATTCAATTATAAAAGATCCCTTCTTAATTGGCTCAGTGGCAAACAAACCAAGGCCGGCGATCGAGGTTTTAACTTTTAGTTTTTGACGTTGATCTTTTTCTTTTAGGGGTTTAAGCTTCGGCTTACTTTTCGGCATTAGGGTCAATATTGATCATCGGGTTGCGTCCGGATCGAATCATTAATTTATTTAGAGGGGTGACAACAAAGTAGTAAATCACCAGGGCGATTAGCAAAAAACTGATGGCGGAATTCAAGAAGCTACCGTAAAGGATTTGACTACCATTAATAGTAATGGCCATAGTCGAGAAATCTGGCTGCTTGAATATCGCGGCAATAATTGGGGTGATAATATCTTTCACCAATGAGTTCACAATATTAGTGAAGGCTGCACCAATAACTACACCAATGGCCAGATCCACTACATTCCCTCGCATTATGAAGGTTTTAAATCCACTCATCATATGCTTACTTCTTTAGCTCTTCCTCAATTTTAGCTTTGAGTTCGTCTACAGTTGGGACATTGGCACTTTCCAATTTCACTCCATTAATGAAGAACGTTGGGGTACCGCCAACTTCTACGGCTTGGCCATCTTTATAATCGGCATCTACTACATCTGAAAGTAGGTGTTGGCTCAAGGCCACTCTAAAATCATTCTCATTTAAACCAAGGCTTTTAGCATAGGAGACGAACATTTCCGTTGGGTCAGGAAGGGTGCTCCATTCTTCTTGCTTTTCATACAACATGTCGTGCATCTCCCAAAACTTACCTTGCTTGGCAGCGGCCTCAGCCGCTTCTGCGGCAATATGAGCGTTGGCATGGCCAGAAAGCGGAAAATTACGGAACACAAAGTTAACATCATTATTATCTTTGTAGAAATTCAGTAATTCCTTAAGACGCGGGTGGGCTGCAGCACAACCCGGACATTGGTAGTCCCCAAATTCCACTAAATTAACTTTGGCACTAGCTGACTTAGTCATGTGGCTCGTTTCACGAATGAGCGACTGAGGGTCAACTGCCTTGCCCGGCTTTGATTTTTGTGGGTTAAAGAAAATTGCTAACAGAACACCGCCGATTAAAACAACGGCTCCAATGACAATTAAAATTTTCGCTTCTTTAGACATAGTTAGTTTGCTCCTCTACGTTATTGTTGGAAGTTGCATTCCAATAAATAATTAATACTATCAATATAAAGGCAAATCCCAGTAAGGACAATAGCGGGATGGTCACAAACCCGCCCCACTGAATAAACTTAGTAGTGCAGGAAACGCCGTTAATGCAAGGTGCGGCTGACTCTGGCAAAATCTTATAGTACAACAAGTTGTGGTAAATCCCAATCAAAAAACCGATTGGCGCCAAAATGAATGCTGGCAAAATCATTTCGCGACTGCGTTTATAAATTGAGAATCCCAAAATCGCTACTAGTGGATACATGCAAATGCGCTGATACCAACACAAAACGCACGGCGGAAATTTAGCAATTTCACTGAAATACAAACTCCCTAATGTAGCAATTAAAGCTACGGTAAAGCCAATATAGACTCCATATTGTTTAAAAAAGTTTTTCATAAGTTCAGTATAACATGATACTATTTCTGTATGAAGAGATTTTTACTGTACATTGTTTTAATAGGGTTTTTTGTAGGGGTCACCCTGGCATGGTGGAATGGCACCCGTACTTTTTTTGATGCAGGGGTATTCACTGCGAGCGGCTGGGCAGGGATTGCGCGACTCACTGGCATTTACGCTGCTCTACTACTGCCTTTTCAATTAATCATAATTGGCCGAGTTAAATGGGTTGAGACAGTTTTCGGACTAGATAAATTATCACGGGTTCATAGAGTTAACGGTCTCATAATTTTTAGCCTAATAGTTGCCCACCCTGTGTTAATGGTGCTCTCCTATGCGCATTTAAATGAAACCGGAATAATTGCGCAATACTTTTTGTTCTTGCAAGGTGGAGTGGGAGAAATCTTCGAAGCCACGATTGGGGTTTTAATTTTGCTCGGCACTATTATTTGGTCGTTGTCTATAGTTCGGCGTAAGCTGAAATATGAATGGTGGTACTACGTGCATTTGTTTAATTATTTCGGGGCCGCTTTAATATTTTTGCATGTTAAAGAAATGGCAGGCACCTCACAGTACATTGCTTGGCCAATTTTCTGGATTGCGCTCTATGTACTTACTGCCTTAAATGTAATTTGGTTTCGATTTTTACGTCCCAGCCTCCGTTTTTGGCAGCATCAATTTACAGTTAGTAAAGTTGAAGACCTCGGGATTGCCACATCAATATATATTTCTGGGCGCAATTTAGATAAATTTAAAATTGATGCTGGGCAGTTTATGATTTTCCGATTTTTGCAGGTTGGCTTTTGGACACAAGCGCATCCGTTTTCTTTATCCTGGGCCCCACCTACCCCGAGCACCCCAGGCAATCATAAAGAGCTACGGATAACCGCAAAAAAGCTTGGCGACTATACTAATGAATTACCTAAGATTAAGGTTGGTACCCAGGTGTTAATTGATGGACCACATGGAATTTTTACTGAAAAGGTAATTAGTAAAGAAAAATTGTTGTTCATTGCCGGCGGCATTGGCATTACCCCAATTCGTTCTATGTTAGAAAATTTAGATGGCCGTCATACTGACAAAGTTTTGCTCTATAGCAATAAAACCGCTTCTGAAACTGTGCTAGCAAGTGAGCTTGGCGACCTGGCTAAACAGTACAAATTTAAAATCATCAACATTTATGCTGATGAAAAAGTAGCTGGTGCAGAACAGGGCCGTTTGGACAAAGATATGCTCTCGCGACTTGTGCCAGACATTAGTGATCGCGATATTTTCTTGTGTGGTCCGCCGCCTATGATGCTGGCGCTACGCGCTGCCATGATAGAACTTGGGGTACCGAAAGACCAAATTCACTTTGAGCGATTCGCACTTTAGAATTTATTTATCAAAACTTGTCCTCTTTTTTGTCCACGCATTGTCCACAAACACACATTGACAGTGGTTTAAGAAAAATTTATCATTTCTTCTTAAACCATTTTTTGTTTTAATTGTGTCATCAGGTTTGAGGTTGGCACTATTGGAGTAACCCAATGCGTATGCTTCTTATTTCAAGCGACGTTGCCGCTGCCTCCGAACTCTTAACTGGATTTCGGACAGCGGGGTTCAGCGTAGACCACGCCCTTGAAAGCCAGCAAGGATCTTTCTGGGCCAACACCACTGATTACGACTTAGTGGTAATAGATGACAAGGCGCCGAATCGGGCTCGAGAAATTTGCAAAACTATTCGCTTGCATGGCAAAACCATGCCAATCGTGGTAGTGTCCGACAATCATGAACCACCACGCAAAGTGTCGCTGTTCGATGCCGGCGCCGATGACTGTGTGAGCAAAGAATGTTCTTTGGTTGAGCTCACAGCTCGAGTCCGCGCAATTTTGCGCAGGCCCAGAGAAATAATTAATGACATTCTCAACCTAGACGATTTGCAAATGGACGTGAGCCGCTGCCAAGTCACACGTGGCAAAAAACAAGTCACCCTCACTCGAAAAGAGTTTTCATTGCTTGAGTACATGTTGCGAAACCCGGAACGAGTTATTTCCCGTACTGCTCTAATTGAACATGTCTGGGATATTCATGCAGATTTATTTTCCAACACTTTAGAAACCCATATTCTCAATTTACGCAAGAAAATCGAATTCCCTAAAAAGAAACGCCTCATCCACACCATTCCCGGCCGTGGTTACAAAATAGCCGTAAAACCCTAAAAATCAGTCCTGAATGCCAATTGACTACCCAACCAGACGGGCGTATACTAATCTATTAACTAACCATTATAGAAAAACGCATGAAAAACTTCTTTCTCCGCATCTGGCATGGGCTAACTATCGCTGGCCGTATCATTTTTGGAGTTCTAATCTTGGCCATTGTTGCTGGAGCCATTTATTTAATTGTCGATAAAAATGATGACAAGAAAAGTGACGATGAAAACCAGCCAGAAGTAGCTCAGACGTTTGAACCATCAATTGGCGCACCTTTGCCACCGGATAACCCAGGAGGGGTTGCAGTGAGCGGTCAAGTTGGAGGCGCGAGCACCACTGAACCATCAACAACTCCAACAACTCCTGTTGAGACAAGCAAGGCCCCTATGACTGCTCCGGAAACTGGTATCGATCCCAGCAAGCCAATTCCATACACTAACAATACTTTGAAGTTTGCCGCCACTCTTCCCGCAGGAAGCAATGTTAAAGAAGAGGCTGCAGAAATTTCTTTCACCTCCTCTACTGGACAAATTCTCTATGTGGTTTCAACCAATGATGCTAGCCAAGAAACTTTAGCTGACATTCAAGCGCAGCTAAGTAACAGTACTAGTGCCCAAAATATTACTTCAACTAAATTCGCTGGTAGAGATGCCTTAAAATTCACAGCGACGGGTTTCGGCTCAGGGATTGCTTTTATTGCCAATGGTAAAATCTACTACTTGTTAGGCAACAGCAAGCAGTTTGAAAATTTCAAACTAATATAGGAAAAAGCCGGCGCAAGCGTCGGCTTTTTTAAAGCTAAGGGTACTACAGGATGTGCAATTTGCGAGTATCCATATCGCAAATAGCGGTAGCAATTTTCATATTTTCCCACAATTTTGGTTGATGTTTCTTAACCACATTGCTGGCAAACTCAGTGAGGACCTTCGCCTTTAGCTCTGCGGCTTTTTGCAAATAGCCTTCTTCACGGTAAGGAGAAGAGACTAGCAAGACCATGCCGTCTTCAGCATTAACGCGACCAGTATCAATGTTCTGCTGCAACAAGCCAGCTGCTTTAGCTAATGGAGTTTCCAAGTCTAAGTCATATGGGCCGACAATTAAGGCAAAATTAGGATCATGCAACCAATCAAATCCGCGTCCAAATGACAAGACCATCTCCTGATGTTCCATATCAATAATTTGCCTATGCCCTGCCTTAACTTCCGCAATGTGCTCTAAATTATTCTTTACAAGTGGAAAGAAATCATTCAACACAGTTTCCGGTATATTTGGATATAACTCAGCCAGTTTGTTATAAATCTCAAAATCAGAACTGGGATTATACGAAGCGAGGTCTAAGATCCCCCCATTATGACCGTGTAGAATCATGGCATCTGAATCTGTCTCGATTCCACACTGAATAGTGTAAATACGATCGAGGCCAAATACATAATCAAACTCGTTCTTTAGATCGAGACTGCATTGTCTGGCTTGATCGGTATTGTAGTTATGACCAGCGCAACCACGCAACTTAACTTTTTCTGCGTCTTCACCGTTCTGACCACGAGAAAAATGATACGTTGTTAAGACCAGACAGTCTCGAGACTGACCCTCCGCGTAATTCATCCATTCAAGAATGGTGTCACGGTAGTGCGGCCAGCCGAGCCGGAAAATTCCACCGATATTCCGCCATGGCTGCAAAATGCCCAGAGGTGTTTTAGTTATAACGGACAAGTTTATGCGACCATCCATGCACTTCATAGCCGCTATTTCAGTTTTGTGTTTGTCGCGGTACATTCTCCGCGCACGTTTGGAATTGGTAAACGATTGGGAGTGCTCCGCGTTTAATGCTAGCAGCGGTGAAAGGTTTTGTAATCCATAATTAGTGGGTTTTCTCCTCTTGTTAATTAATTTGGGTATCAAACATAAAATAGTAACAGTTGTTATTTTACAAGAAAATTTACTGGGCAGTCAAGGCGTGCTAAAATAAAGAAAATAACTCTTAAAATTATGATAAAAACTTTAGTTCTTAATGCTTCCCTGAAGCATAAAAGCGACCAAGCACCATCGAACACCGAAGAACTTGCTCAACTCGTTTTAGACAACATGGCTAAGCTGGCAGAAATTGATGCTGAAATTATTCGGTTAGCAGATTTTCAAATTGATATTGGTCTTGGCCACAAAGAAAGCGATGCTGACCAGTGGCCAGAAATAGTAGAGAAAATTAAAGCTGCCGATGTAGTGATTTTTGCTACTCCGGTCTGGTGGGGGCAGCGCTCCAGTTTAATGCAACGTGTAATTGAACGACTCGACGCTTTAGATGAAGACTATTTGGCTTCTGGCCGTAGTGCCCTACTAAATAAGGTTGCCGGTGTGGTTGTTACCGGCACCGAAGACGGAGCTCAACAAGTTATCGCTTCAATTCTGGAGGTGCTAACGTTTATGAATTTCACCATTCCACCGCAGGCAGCCACTTACTGGGTTGGTGAAGTCGGTGATGATCCAAAAACAGAACGAGATCGCCGTTTGCAAAGTAAGGCCGCCCCACACATGGCCGAATCAACAGCCAAAAGTTTGGTCTACTACGCTCAGCTTTTGAAAGATAATCCGATGGAAGTTTAATTAATTTCGCAAGCCCTAATGTCAATTTTCCGCACCAGATTCAAAAATGAAATCCTTACGGAATTTCTACCGCCGATGCGCGCCACCAAAAATCAGCGCGTGATTATCTTGGCTGCTGGTTGTCCATCTGGACCTAACAAAAATGAGGTTTTGAAATTTTTAAGCAAAAAGGGTTTTTGGGTTTTCTTCCCACGCTATCGAGGTAGCTGGGAGAGCAAGGGAAGATTCCTGCAAAAACCTCTGGACCAAGATCTGTTGGACGTGGCATCAGAAATACCAAAAGGGTTTGTTGATATCTGGTCGGGGAGGAAATTCAAACTAAAACCTAATCAAATTATTATTTTAGGCGGCAGTTTCGGCGGCGCGGCAGCAATTCTAGCCAGCCGGAATAAACTAATTACCAAAGCAATGAGTATTTCCCCGCTAATAGATCAAACTAGACCGGGCAAAGACGAACCATTTCCAAAGATGATTAAGTTTTACGAGGAAGGATATGGGCCAGCTTTTCGTATTGCTAAAAATGGCTGGGCCAAATTAAAGAGTGGGAAATTTTTTAATCCAATCAAGCATATTAGCGAAATTAACGGCCACAAAAATCTGATTATTCATGCCAAGGATGACCAGACTTGCCCTTACTCAATTACCAAAAAATTTGCCCTACTTACTAATACCCCTCTAGTTACTCTCAATAAAGGTGATCACTTGGGTCTTTCCATTATTTTACAACCTAAATTTTATAAAATTTTTCTAAAGTTCATCAATGAAAAATAAACTGATCATTATTAGCGCGATTGTAATTGCTCTGGTAGGTACAGTTTTGTTTTGGAAATTTCAGCTGAAAGGAAAACTTCCCGGTAGCAACAACCAAGCCAAGCAAGAACAGCAATTTCTTTCCATTGTTGGCACGCCTGTTGAACAAAAGATTTCGGAAACCAGACCGATTGCCGTAGTAATAGAAAACCACACCGACGCCCGCCCGCAGTCTGGATTAACCAGTGCAAACATTGTTTACGAAACACTCGCCGAGGGTGGCATTACCAGACTACTAGCGCTCTACCAAACCAATAGCCCAAAAGAAATTGGACCAGTAAGATCTGCCCGGCCGTACTTTAACTTCTTGGCGAACGAATGGAACGCAGTCTACGCCCATGTTGGCGGTAGCACTATTGCTCTATCGGAAATTAGTTCGGGAATCCATAAAAAACTCACGGACATTAATCAATTTTTCTTTGGTGACTTTTTTTACCGTAGCAAGGACCGGATTGCCCCGCACAACGCCTACACTACTCTTGACCTGCTCCATGCGCTGATGGACAAAAAGGGTTGGAACAATTGGGAAACAAAGCACACTCTTGGCGAGTTCGAGACGATTCCCACTAACGCACTCCAAACTACTGTTACCAAAATTACAGCTAAGTTCTTTGATCCTTCTTATGCAGTATTATTTACCTTTGACCCCGCCACTGGTCTATATAACCGCACCAATGGCAGTAAGCCAGCCAAAGATAAAAACAACGACACCCAAATTGCACCGCGCAATGTACTTATTGAGTATGTCGAAGATTACGTGGTACCATTGGAAAATGACATCAATGGAGTTGGCTTGAAACTAGAACAAGATGGAAAGGCCATTCTCTTTACCGGCGGCAAAGCCACCGAAGGAACTTGGCGCTATAAAAACGGCTTCACCGAATACATCACCACGGGCGAAGACGGGCAATCTCAAGCCATGAAGTTCCAGCCAGGCCAAACCTGGATTATCTTGATGCCGCAAAGTTTATCAAATAATGTAACCTGGCAATAATGGAAGAAGAAAAATGGTTTAACGAAGCAGCTCAGAACGCAAAGCAATCTCCTTGCTTGAAAGCAAAGTGCGGGGCTGTTATTGTAGCCAACGGTGAAATTATCGGCCGTGGGTTTAATAGTCCAGCTGGCAATGAACCGAACCGGTGCCTCACAGAGTATGTTATTCCAAAAAACAACAAACATGACATTACTTGCTGCGTACACGCCGAGGTTAGGGCTATCCATGATGCACTTTCGAACCACCCAGACAAAATAAAATCCAGTACTCTTTACTTTATGCGCGTCAACAAAGATGACCAAAACACATTTGCTGGCGTGCCATTTTGCACAATCTGTAGCAAGGAAGCTTTGGATGCCGGAATAAAATCTTTTGGATTATGGCATGAATCAGGAATCCGAATGTATGATACTCAAGAATACAATGAACTTTCTTATCAATTTTTTAAAGATGCGAACCTATGGCCATTAAAATAAATCAAAAAGCCCCGGCAATTTCGTTACTCGACCAAGACGGCAAGCAGCAAAAACTGTCTGCCTACTTAGGCCAGTGGGTGTTAGTGTATTTTTATCCAAAAGATGACACGCCAGGTTGTACCACCGAAGCATGTGGGCTGCGCGACAGTTTTCCAAAGCTTAACAAACTAAATGCCAAAGTACTAGGAATTAGCACTGACTCAGTCGCTAGCCACAAAAAGTTTGCTGATAAATACAAACTCCCTTTCACACTTTTGTCAGATACCGAAAAGGCCGCTGTAGAAAAGTACGGAGTCTGGGCGGAAAAATCTATGTACGGCCGCAAATACATGGGGACCTTGCGAACATCTTTCCTTATTGACCCGAAAGGCAAAATTGTGCGAATATACGAGAAGGTTAAACCAGCTGAACACGCAGAGCAGGTAATGACTGATTTAAAAGAACTTCAAAAATAAGGACATGGTGACTAAACACGTATCAATAACAATTCACGGGAAAGTTCAAGGGGTGGGTTTTCGTTTTGCAGCCATAGACAAAGCACTCGAATTAGATTTAACTGGGGTAGTTAAAAACTACGAAAAAGATAAAGTCCAAATTGAAGTCGAAGGCCCAGTCGATAATTTGCAGCCGTTTCTAAAATGGTGCCACGTTGGTCCAAAGGGATCACAAATCGACAAAGTCGATTACTCCTCTTCTGAGGAATTACAAAAATACGAAAAGTTTACCGCTGAACTTTAGTCCAGCGGTTTTTTTGTCTGATTGACAAATTACCATATTAAGCGCACAATGATTTCAAAATTTGGTAGAGGGGAGAAATGCTATGAAGGATTTAAAAACTGATGAACCAGGATCGTTCTTTGACTCAACTGCTTTCGCGCTACTAATATTCTTTATGACCTTGGTCGTTGCAATCATTCTGTATATAACCACTGTCATTTTGATTGCCATATCTGCGTACTACGCAGCTTGCCTTCTCTTTTGGCCAAACTATTATGGGGTTAGCTTTACCATCGCGGCCGCGATGAAACACTTGATAGTTGGGCTAATCGGCCTGGTGATCGCGGATTCAATTTACGGAACGATCGACAACAAGTAAATTTGTTATCTGATAAAAAGGGCTTTGGACATTTACGCCCGAAGCCTTTTTTCTTTGCCTAGTAATCTCGCAACTTATGAATATCGCCATGTTCTTTAATTCGTTCCAAAGCCTTGGCTTCAATCTGGCGAATGCGTTCGCGAGTAACACCGAACTCTTCACCTACTTCTTCCAACGTGTGAGTCACGCCATCTTCCAATCCGAACCGCATTTTCAAAATTTTCTGCTCGCGAGGGTCAAGGTCGCGCAAAATATTTTGCACATACTCTTTAAGCAACTGGCGACCAGCTTGCTCGGTTGGCTTTGGTCGATCTTCATCCTCAATAAAGTCTTGCAAGTAAGAACCTTCATCGTCTGGACCATCATCACCCACCGGTGCGTCAATGGAAACTGTTTCTTGGGAAATCTTTTTCAAGTGATAAACTTTGTCCACGTCGATACCCATTTCTGCGGCAATTTCTTCTGGAAGTGGTTCACGACCTAAATCCTGAACCAAGGAACGTTCAGCCTGAGCATACTTGTTCAAAGTTTCTACCATGTGCACAGGAATACGAATAGTACGGGACTGGTCGGCTAAAGCACGTGTAATAGCCTGACGAATCCACCAAGTAGCGTAAGTAGAAAACTTAAAACCTTTGGTCCAGTCGAATTTTTCTACGGCGCGGAACAAACCAAGGTTGCCTTCTTGGATCAAGTCTAACAAGCCTAAATTACGACCCATATACTTTTTAGCAATAGATACTACTAAACGCAGGTTGGCTTCGGTTAAGCGGCGGCGGGCAGCTTCATCACCTTTTAAAATACGCTTCGCTAAATCAATTTCTTCTTCACTCTTTAACAGCGGCACCTTACCGATTTCACGAAGGTACATTTGAATAGAGTCATCGTAAATATCACCAAGGTCAAAACCTTCGAGAAGTTCATCTTTCTTTTTCTTACCAGTTGGCTCGTCTGCTTGCTCTGCACCAGCCTTGCTCTGCTCCCAAACACTCGCCACTTCTTGATCAACCAATTCAATACCTTGAGCCTCTAGGGAGTCCATCACCTTTTCAATAGTAGCAATATCGTTTTCCAAATTCGGGAACACGTGCAGAATTTCCGCTTCAGTGACAAATCCACGGGCTTTGCCTTTGGCCATTAAATCTACAAGCAACGCATCGAGTTTGGCCTGGTCTATTACTTCAACAACTTTCTTTTCACTTTTCTTTTCCGCTTTACGCTCTAATCTTTTTGCAATCGCTTTTTGAACCGACTTCTTAGAATGAACTTTTTTTGCAGCCTTTGTTGAGTGCTTTGGTACAACTTTCGCCACAGGTTTCTTAGGCGCTTTTTTCACGCTCTTAACAACCGGTTTTTTGGCCGGTTTAGACTTCGCAATATTCTTTTTTAAAACTTTCTTTGGCTTGGTTGCCATGTATACAAAAATTAATTATCAAACAGACAAACAGAACTCACCCCGCGGGCAGTCTGCATAATTTTCTACAATCAAATTGTCTTTTTATTTCTAACTTTCGAGTTTTTGCTCGAGAGCATAACGCTCGCTACTCAACTCGGCAAACAGTTGTGTGTACTGTTTTACAGCGGAATTGTCGCGGGCGACTTCGGCTTTTTTGATGGCTGTCGTGGCATCTTGTAATTTTTTATTGATGCCTGCCTTTTTAAACAAATAAAAGCTTTTCTTTAGCTCGCGCATAAGCGCCAGCTCATTGCCATTTAGATTTTCTAAGCTAGATTCTACCATAAACTGAGCCTCGTTGGCAAGTGATGCTTGGGCTGGCGTGGCGTCAACCTGAGGTAACGGTTCATTAATTAGCGCAGCATTTATTATGGCCTGCATCCCAGGAGAGATGTACTCAGTTGGTAAACCCTCCTCTGCAACAAAAGCCCGATATTCCGGATAAGCTAAAAGTCCCCCTAAAATTTCCTTTTCCTGGATTGATTCTTGAGTTATCATCACTGGTTTTGGCAAAGTTTCGCGCATATTGACTGGAGCTTGAGTTAAGGTTGGCAAGTTTGCTTTGAGCGATGCACGCAAATCACTTTCTGTAACAGCGAAGGTTTCGCTCATCAATCTAATATAGTGTCCTTGCTCAAGAGGGTTCGTGACATAGCGAAGTAGCGGCATAACTTCCTCGGTTAAATATTGTTTCTGCTCAATGCTACCAAATTTAAATTGATGCTCAGCTAATTGTAAATAGTAATCAATAAACCAAACTGCCTCGGTCACTGCCTTTCGCCACTCTCCAGGGTTTGTGCGAATCAGCTCATCTGGGTCTTTGGCAGTTTTTAAATTAATAACTTTAATTCGAAAACCCATGGCCATAGCGAGTTCCCCAGCCCTACGTAAAGCTTGAATGCCTGCCATGTCGGAATCGAAACAAAACTTTAAATTTTTTGTAAGCCGGCCAATTAGCCGAAGATGATCGTCGGTCATGGCAGTGCCGCTTGTTGCAACAGTGTTATCGAACCCAGCTTGGTGTGCAGTAATACAGTCCATCTGCCCCTCGACAATTACTGCTTCGTCATTTTTTCGAATTGATGCTTTGGCTTCGTTAAGCCCAAACAAAATTTTGCTCTTGTTGTAAACAGGAGTTTCTGGACTATTAATATACTTAGCAGTGCTTTCATCGCCACCAGGCATTACGCGTGCTGTAAAACCAACGACATCTCCATAAAAATTGCGGATGGGAAATGTAATCCGGTTGCGGAACCGATCAAAAATATTGCCACGGTCATTCTTTGCTACTACACCGGCGCTGAGCGCAGATTGCGAAGTGACTTTTTTTGCCTGAAGCGCACGAATCAGTGAATCAAAACTATCTGGCGCAAATCCAATTTCCCATCTTGTAATAGTTTGCCCATTTAAGCCACGGTCGGCTAAATATTTTTTTGCCTCAGCCGCATTCTCTAGCTGCTTGTGATAAAATTTGGCCGTAAAATTATTAATGCGCACCAGGTCCTCGGTAAGTTTTTTATCTTCCCGCGCTGCGCCAGTGCGCTCTGGCAAACTCACCCCAGCGCGCTGCGCCAGCTGCTTGAGTGCTTCGCGAAATTCTAAATTTTCGTAGCGCATTACAAACCCATAAATATCCCCGCCTTCGCCGCAGCCAAAGCAGTGCCAAATTTGCTTTTGCGGAGAGATCATCAAGCTGGCAGTTTTTTCATTGTGAAAAGGGCAGGATGCTTTGAAGTTAGCTCCGCTTTTTTTAGTTGGGATGTATGATGATATAACCTCAACAATGTCGAGACGATCTTTTATTTCTTGGAGTGTATTATCTGGCATAAATAAGGGGAATTCTTGACTCTAAAGCAACTTTGTCTCTCTTTACTTTATCAGTAAAATGGTCACTTCAGCAACTCGACAAAAGCGATCATAAGTGTTAAAATAAACTGTATTTTAAGGAAGTTTTGGGCATGGTATAATAAAATCTTATGCCTAAAAAGATTTTAAAATATCCAAACAAAAGTCATCGTAAAATAGTATCCCTACCTAAAGATTCCATAGATTTGCAGAATTTTTCGGAATTATGATCGGCGATGGAGGACTTAACAATGATTGGCAAGCTACTATTAGCTTGAATGCTAAATCAGATCAAAGTTATTCTAGTTATATTTCTTGTCTTTGCTATAAACTATTCAAGACAAAAACAAAATCCCTAGTCAAAGAAGCAAAGAATACCTTGATTATTTACTTGAACAGCACGACCATTGTAGATTTTTTGATGGATAAAGGTTTGCCGAGGGGAAACAAACTAAAAGCAGGTTTAAAAATTCCAGAGTGGATATTCGAAAATAATGAATTTCGTAAAGCATGCGTGAGAGGGTTAATTGACACTGATGGATGTTTATATATTCACATTCATAAATCTAAGTGGGGCAAAACTTACAGAAATCTTGGGCTAAACTTTAGCAGTTACTCATCAGAGTTATTGCATCAAGTTGCTGAAATACTTCATGAAAATGATATAGTACCACATATTAACAAGAGTGGAACTGGTATTTTCTTATATAGCGTACCAGCAATTGAAAGATATCTTAGAGTGTTTAGCTCATCAAACAATAGAATAACATCAATTTATAACCAATGGAGAGATGCGAGAGTGGTTTAATCGGCAGTCCTGGAAAGACTGTGTATCAGAAATGGTACCGAGGGTTCGAATCCCTCTCTCTCCGCCAGAAAATTTTATGAAAAATATTACATTTATTACGGGTAATCAAAATAAGGCTGATCGCATGAGTGAGTCGCTGGGCATTGAACTTGCGCATCAGAAAATAGATCTGGACGAAATTCAATCTCTTGATACGAAAAAAATTGTTGAGCATAAAGTAAAACAGGCGTACGATCAATTGCAAAGCCCTGTTATTGTCGAAGATACATGGCTACAATTCGAAGCCATGAACGGATTACCTGGACCTTTCATCAAATTTTTTCTAGATAACATGCCATTTCAAGACATTTGCGACTTGCTAAATGGCAAGAGTCGCAAAGCGCGAGCCGGAGCTGTATTCGGGTATTACGATGGCCAAGTTATGAAAATTATGGAAAGTGGATTGGACGGAACTATTGCACAACATCCAGCAGGTGATGGTGGATGGGGATGGGATCAATTCTTTATCCCTGACGGTTATGCAATAACTCGCGCCCAAATGAGTGAAGAAGATTATCAAAAAACTTATTTACAAATAAAGCCGTTCGCGGATTTAAAAAATTTTTTATCAACAATTAATGACTAATTAAACAAGATGTCAAAATCTCAAATCAACAACTTAAGCAAGCGCCAAATTTTGGAAAGCTTGATGTACGAACAAAATCAAAGCAACGCTACTCTATCTCGCCTTATTACAGCTGTGGCCCGCACAGCTGGCTTGGACCCAGAAAAATTAGCCGAAATGTTTATTGATGACAAAGCTAACCAAGAGTGGGTTGAAAAATTCAATGTTAGTGTAAAATCCAAGCACGCAGCAAACCACAAACCTGGCGATGAACATGCTGGCCACGACCATGCTGCTGAGCAAACTCCAAGCGAAGCAAATGAATAAAAAAACTTTACTGCAAATTGCTATTGGGCCGATTATTGTTATTGGTCTTCATTCCGTTGGCACTCTAGCTGGTTGGTATGAAATGTGGTGGTGGTTCGATATCCCAATGCATTTTTTAGGCGGTGTCGCAATCGCCATTAGCATTGCCGCAATCCTGCATGAATTCGAAACAAAGAAAAAATTTAACATTGCTTGGAAGCCGCTTGAGATTCTAACACTTCTAGCCTTTGTGGCTCTAGCAGCTGTTCTTTGGGAAATGATGGAATTCGCTTTCGATATTTTCTTCCATACTGACATGCAGCCAAGCTTACTCGATACCATTAAAGATATGTGTATGGGAATCATCGGCGGTGGCCTGTCTGCAATTGTTCTAGCTTTTCGCCGTAAATAGTTACAAATAAAAAGACCTGTTTCTGAACGTCTCCGCAGGCTAATTCTAGTGAAATTAATTAGCCGAGGACTAGTGAAGATACAGGTCTTTTTATTGACTTACTTTACAGTAACGGCTTGTACAAGATTCATGCGCTGCCCCAATGGATTGCCTGCAACGAGTACTACTTTATGACCTTTTTTAATTAGTTTCATCTTCTTTGCTTGATGCACAAAATAATTCATCAACGCTTCCACGTTTTTAAACGCTGCCAAGCTTTTTACATACAAAGGCCTTACTCCCCAAAACATGGCCATTTGGCGAAACACTTTTGGCCTATCTGTCATTATAAAAATTAAAGCTGATGGCCGTTCGCGCGACACAAACCGTGCAGTGTAACCGCTTTCTGTGGTCCCGATAATTGCTTCGGCATCAACACCAATTGCTAAACGCAAAACAGCACTAGCGATTAATGATGCTTTATAATCTTCAACTATGCCATCATCTGCGTAAGGTTTTGCTGGCATATCATCATACGGAGAGCTTTCCGTGTCTTCAATGATTCGACGCATTTCTGTTACTGCCTCAACCGGATAATTACCAGTGGCACTTTCCCCGGAAAGCATTACGGCGTCGGCATGATCAATAACTGCATTGGCTACATCGGATACTTCCGCACGAGTTGGACGAGGATTGCGAATCATAGAATCAAGCATTTGCGTAGCAACAATTACTGGTTTGGCATGAGTATTGCAACGATTGATTAAATCTTTTTGAATGCGCGGTACTTGCGAGTCTGCCATTTCTACACCGAGATCACCACGCGCCACCATAATTGCATCGGCCTCTTTTAAAATGCGATCGAAGTTTTCTACAGCTTCTTTGCGTTCAATCTTTGCAATAATTTTTGGCGCCATCTTTCCTTTTGGCAAATACTTTTGAATTTGTTTTCGTAAATTGCGAATGTCTGCGCCGTTGCGTACAAATGAAAGCGCTACATAATCAACATCCTGTTGTAAACCAAATTTCAAATCTGCCAAATCTTTCGCAGTGATAATCGGGAAAGTAATCGAGCTGTCTGGTAAATTGATTCCTTTGTGCGAATTTACAACACCGCTATTCATGACTTTGCAAGCAATGTTCTTGCCTGTAACTTTCATAATACGCAGTTCTATTAAACCATCTTCTATTAAAACACGCTCGCCTTTTTTCACAGACTTGCTAATATCAAAATCCATGTTAAAGTCTTTTCCAATAGTCACAGTCTGTCCCTTTTTGATAGTCACCGGCGCTTCTAATTTACTCACCCGAATCTTTGGACCTTGCAAATCTTGCAGGATAGCAATTGGCTTATCTAGCTTTTTTGATACCGCGCGGATATTGCGAATTAGCATGGCATGATTTTCGTAGCTGCCGTGAGAGAAATTAAGGCGCGCTACATTCATGCCGTTTTGAACTAGCTTAGTTAGAATTTTTGGGTCCTCGGATGCCGGACCAATGGTACAAATAATTTTTGTTCGTTTCATAAAGTACTTTAATTACCTAGTAATTATAGCATTAAAATAATGTCTTTTGCTTGGGCTTTAACTGCATTTTTTCGCGTTCTTCTTTTGAGTAAATTTGGATTTTGCCGAATACACCGTCGTAACCAGGGGCAATGTGAACCTGGCCGTTACGCACGCGCATCACGCTTTCGGCAATCGCTGCGCCTACTCCGCCCGCTACCCCATCGTTAGCGAGCCGCGCTATCTCCTCAGGATCTGTATCAAGTAGAATCTCAAATTCAGGCCGCAATGCCACCATCGACTCATATTGAGCTAACACTTTTTTACTAGCTGTTCCTACCCCTAAAGTTTCCGCAATGATTTCTTCCAAAGGAATTATGCTCCGGAATGGAATAGCGCGTTCAGGCTTAAACCCAAACTTGCGAACCTTGCCTTTAACCTCAGCTAACTCTTCCGCCCGATATAACACCCCGCGCAAAAGCTTCTTGCCGCATACCGGACAAATCCCGCCCAAGCGCTTTGTCTCTTCGGGTCGGCACGAGAAATTGCAATCCGCATGACCATCAAAGTGGTATTTTCCTTCTTCAGGAAAAAATTCTAAAGTTTCTATAAATTGTGGTGTGTCTGCTTTCGCACCACCTACCGCTCCATCTGCATTTCGTTCACGAATCGCATTAATAATTTCTGCATAGCTTAACTTCTTCTCATCAATTTCAAACACATTGGCTTCGCGGCCAAGCTTACGCAAACTGTGCGCATCAGAATTGGAAATCAAACTGATGTTATCTAAAGCCGGAGCTTGCCAATTCATTTTTGGATCACTCGAAAGACCAGTCTCGATTGCAAAAATATATTTTGTCATTGAGCCGTACGCTTCTTCCAAAGAATCAAAACCTGAAAGAGAACCAAATACCCCAAAGTGCGGAGTCCAGGCATGCGCTGGCACAAGCTCTATATCTTCATCAGCATCTTTGCAAATTTTTAAAAGCTCTTCGCACGGCACACCCATGATTGGCCGGCCATCGGATTTTAAATTTACTTTGCGCTTTTCTAAAAGCTGCACAAGTTTTTCTGCCGCATCAAAATTTGGGGCAAACACTAAGTTGTGCACACGGCGAACTTTATCACCTTGCTTATATATAGAGGCAAGTTCACCAGTAAGCATGAATCGAGCTTTGGCACTGCCATTCTTTAGCTGATACAAACCCGGCTCACTTTCTTTCAAAGCAGTCTTCAAGTCTGCTCGCCATTGTGGGTGCGTAAAGTCCCCTGTTCCAAGAACAGTTATTCCTTTCTTATCTGCCCACACTCCTAAATTTTCCGGCACTAAATCCCGACTACAGGCCCGTGCGTACTTCGAATGGATATGAAAATCGGCAATAACTTTCATTAATGATGCTTATAAATTACAATATATTCTGGGTCAAGCAGCACGGTTTGTGTCCCTGTGTGTAATACCATTTGTTTACCAGCTTCTATTGCGTTAATTTTTGGATCATTTTGTGGCAGAGCCAGCACAGGACGATCTGCGTAAAATGCTACAGCCAAATTTCTGTAATTATAATCGCTTATATAAACGGTTAATTCTTTATGAAAATCTTTTAAAAATAACCCAATCTTTTTATTATCATATTCTAAACCAACTGATTCACTCTTAACGATTTTAAAGTTATTAAATTGCCAACCAGTGTAGGCCAATGTAACAACTAAAACTGAAGTAACTACAACTTTCAACCAATTTTTTGGAATCCAGACCACTAACTGCCATAGAACTAATCCGGCCAACATTACAAATAGAGGTAAAACTATAGCTACATATGAAGCCAATTTCGTCACCGAGGAACTAAAAATCAAAAGGATTATTAGGGACGAAGTTAGTAAAAATCTTATCGTTTTATCTTTCCAGGACAGGTACAGGCTCAATATCACTGATCCCCCAAAAATTGCAGTTGCTTCTCTGTACCTATAGAAGATTTGATCAATAAAAAACAAAAACGGTGCGCCATTATTTTCCAAGCTAGTTGAGTAACGATTCAATACATGATATAGCAGGTATTTATTCCAAAATTCTTTGCCAACGTGTAGGGATTGGTATATGTGCCAGGGAAAGATAATTATTATCGATAATAATACACCATACCAAAAACGTTTATCTTTTAGGAATCCAAGCTCACGGTGAGCGAGTGAGAAAAGCAGAATAGGAACTAAAGGGAAAAAACCGACGATACTTTTAGTCATTACACCTAAACCAAGGCTTACTCCCCATACTAAATACCAAGTGAGTTTTGATTTTTCAGCAGTATTTTTTGCAATAAATATCTTCCACCATGCGTACAAAGACAAGATCACTGGCAAACCGATTATAGTGTCTAAATTTAAAAAATAGGCATCTATCAATAGCGGGTACATAACAAAGTAAGCAGACATTGTTAGCAATACCGCTAAATATTTCTTGCGTATTTCGTAAACCCAACGCAATGACAAAATAATCGAAGCTATTGTTGCCAATACAGATGGTAAACGACCCATAAATTCATTGATCCCGCCCAATGCGAAACTCCATGAGACCAACCATAATCCTAATGGTGGTTTGTCGTACCAGGCTATTCCATAATATTCAAAATTAAACCAGTGATTATTTAATAGGGCATCTCTGGCAATTTGCGCGTAAATGCTTTCGTCCCAATCAATATAAGGACGCACCCCGAGATGATAGAATAACAAAAATGTATATAATCCAAAAAGTAAAGCAATTAATGCTATAAAAAATTTATTTTGATGATTGACCCATAATTCTTTCATTTTGGTTTTAATTTTAATTTCTAAATATTAAACAATATACAAGTAAATTTTATGTTTAGAAGGTGTATCCCACGAATCGGCCAGAGCAAGATTGGGAATTGGAAAATCTCTAGTAACGATCTTGGTGCCTGGTTCACAGTCCTGCATGACTTTATCACCAACTTGCGACATCAAAAAAGGGTATAAATAAGCGTAAATTACTGTTGCTTCGCGCCATGGATGATCAAAAAAATTTCCCGACACCAACTCAGCCTTAGAACCAATCAAGCGAGCCTTGAGCTTCGCATAACTTTGAGTCCACCCCGCTCGTTGAATACCTCTGACTCTCGCCCCAGCCAAATCTTCTACGGCGAAAACAACTTTGCCATTACCACTACCAATATCGTAGACATAATCAATTGGCTGAATATCAAGCCTAACAATAAGATCTTCTATATCGGCTGTAGAGGTGGGTATAAACGGAACTCTGGTTAATATAAAAGTAATTAATTCAGTGACGGTCATATACAGTAGCAGTAAGACCATCAATAGCAAAAATCCTGGGAGTAAAACATTAATCAACATAATTATGATCCTTCCAACATAGATTTAGCGTGCGCTAAATGGTCAGGAGTGTTAATGCCAAACATCTCGATTGGGTCGATGGCTAAGCTTTCAATTTTTTGCCCGTCACGAATGGCAATCTCCACAATGTCTGTTAAATAAATTTCGTGCTGCGCATTAGTACTGCCAATCTCTCCCAAATGCGAAAATACCCATTGAGTGTTGAACATGTACTCGCCAGTGTTTACTTCTGTAATTTGCTTTTGCTCTTCGTTGCAATCAGCATACTCTTGAATTTTGATGATCTGCCCATCGGGATTGCGAATAATTCTACCGAAGCCGAGAAAGTGCTCGTACACACCTTCGAAGTTTGGCACAGTGACTGTGAACAATGTTATCTTGGCTTGATTGCTTTCGTGTAAATCAATTAACTTCTGAATGCTTACGCTAGATATGAAAGGCATATCACCATTCAAAACTACGAAATTTTCTGCTGTAACTAAATCGCGCGCAGATCTTACCGCATGACCAGTACCTTTTTGCTCGGTCTGCAGAGCATACAAATAATTATCACCCAATTCCTGCTTCACTTTTTCACTTTCAAATCCCACCACAATGATTGGTGGGGTGTTAGTCTCGATTTGATCTACTTGCTCCAAAAGATACTTAATAACAGCCTTGTCTCCATTCAAAGGGATTAGAACCTTAGGAAATGGCTCAGGGGTTACAGCGGCCATGCGGGTGCCTTTTCCGGCTGCCAAAATAACGATTTGTCTGGACATGCGGATATTATAGCATCAAAAAATCCTTCCAACTAATGACTTTTTGCTATAATAAACCCATGATAACACCTCCAGATCCTATGGATCTCATTGCTTATTTTTTTGGACTTTTGTACATAGTTGGGACTATTTCTTGGTACATTTTAAGTAGCAGATACAAAAATATTATTTATCCTAAAGCATTTGAAAGTTTGGGGTTTAAACGTTCTTCCAATAACGACCCGAACATGAACTTCAAGATTTCCTATTCTTTTACACCCATAGCTAAAAATATTTATGAAGGGGTCTATCAAGGTCAGAAGATTTGGTATATATACTTTGATATTAAAAAGAATGATGATAGTGCGACTTCAGAAAATTTCTCAGGAGTAATTATTGAAGCCAAGCTAAAACATGAAGCCCTGCAAATCTATGATGCAAATAGTGAATTTGGCCCGACACTCTCAACAACTAGCAAACTAGAGTCTAACGAGTTTAACAAGGCTTTTAAAGTTTACGCGCCAGACAATAAAAACCCTTATTACAATCTTTCCCCATCGGCAATGCAACACCTCTTAAATGTAAGAGCTAAGTTTAACAATTCTTTAAACATTCAATACTTCGATAATAAAGTCCTATTTTTTTCAAACGATTCTAGCTACAAACCTAGCTTTTCTGATTTAGAAGAGGTCTTTTATCAAAAACCCAAACCAGAAAGCATAAAAAGCTTGGCAAATAATATTTTGTTTACGATAAACGACTACTTGGATATATACAATAAGATAAAAAAGTAACAACGCATAATAGCGAATGGGTGATATAATTTATGTATGGATAAGAAAGATTTTTTAATTGTTTTTGGCTCAATTCTAGGGTTTTTTGCAGTGTTCCTTGGTCTAATTTATCTTATATTATACCTGGTGGGGTGGTGGGGATAACAAAAAGACTTCCTTTAGGGAAGTCTTTTTTATATAATGGGCAGCTACCTACTTTTGCACTGGCATGCACCAGACTATCATCGGCACGACCACGTTTTACTTCTGAGTTCGGGAAGGGATCAGGTAGTTCCGCGGCGTACATGCCACCCAATCGCCATTTCCAGTTGGCTGCGAGAACAAGTCTCGTAACTTACCAGAAACAGCGACCAAGCGGCATGATTGAGCTATTTAGTTGTGATTTGTTGATTTAGGGCTTGATATTGAATACCAGGTGGTTAGAAATCAAATAAAAGATTCCTGACACCGCGATAATCGTTAGCACTAAGCCCGCGATTTTGAATGTGGATTTTATCATGTTTTGCGCTAAAAGCGCATTTTTTTACATTGCTTGCGACACTATTTTTTATTTAGGCGCAAATTGTTTGTCAAATAATTGTGTAGTCGAAAGAATATAACTTTCGATTGATTAGTATCGCTCGGCTGAACACGTTGCCGTGCTTACACCTGCGACCTATATGCGCGGTAGTCTTCCGCGAATCTTTCGTACCCGAAGGTACAACGAAATCTAGTTTAGTGGACAGCTTCGCGCTTATATGCTTTCAGCGCTTATCTAAACTCGACCTAGCTACCCCGCCATGCCGCTGAAGCGACAACGGGTACACCAGAGGTCTATGCATCTCGGTCCTCTCGTACTAGAGATGCGCCCACTCAAGTTTCGTACACCCACAGCAGATAAGGACCAAACTGTCTCACGACGTTTTGAACCCAGCTCGCGTACCGCTTTAATCTGCGAACAGCAGAACCCTTGGGAGCTTCTTCACCCCCAGGATGCGATGAGCCGACATCGTACATAATTCCAATATTACTATTGGTGCAGACTATATCTTCATCTTGCCGGTGACTTTAGATCTTTTGACCATGGTCTACCTTTTTGTGACAAGCGTCGGCGTATTATCCCGCCACCGGCGGGATCTCTTCTTTCGAATCAGTCGTTACGGGGTCATGAGCAAAGCAAATTGATAATTGTTAATTAATAATTGATAACTGGCTGCAAAATGCAGTTGTTATAAATTAAGAATTATAAATTATTAATTATGCGCTTCGCGCAGACTTCCCACGGTATTGCCGTCCAACTTGAAATTATTTCCAAAAGTTGGTTACGGGTTCACCGTTAT
>CAZYQT010000012.1:0-36654 GCA_964650255.1 uncultured Candidatus Saccharibacteria bacterium | reverse complement strand
ATGTTCTCATGACTGAGAGGAAACCCCGGACTTTAGTCCGGGGAGGAGGTCATTAATTTGTTTAATTCGCAAATCTAAAATGCACCACGTCGCCATCTTGGATGATGTATTCTTTGCCTTCAACACGCAGCCAACCTTTTTCTTTGGCTTGCACATAGCCACCAGCTTCGAGAAGCTTATCCCACTGAATGACTTCTGCGCGAATAAAGCCGTGTTCAAAGTCTGTGTGAATTACGCCGGCAGCCTGAGGTGCTTTAGTGCCAGCTGGGCAAGTCCACGCTTTGCTTTCCATTTCACCAGCAGTAATGAAAGTCACTAGCCCTAAAGTTTTGTATGCTGCGGTAATAATTCGATCGAGTCCGCTTTCGCTCAAACCCAATTCTTTTAAATATTCATCGCGGTCGCTATCGTCAAGTTGCGCGAGTTCAGTTTCTAGTTTCGCATCTACTATAATAGTGTCGCCGAAGCCTGGGCCGAGTAGGGAAGTGTCAATCTCTTTGCCGTCTTCGCTTTCGTATTTTTTTGATGAAATGTTGTAAGTCGCATTCGCTGCGAGCAAGAAGGGTTTCGTAGTAAGCAACTGCACATCTTTGGCTGCTGCGCGCTCCTCATCTGTTAAGGAAACAGTATGAGCCATGTTCCCAGCTTCTAAAGCTGTTTTGTACTTTTCTAAAACTCCTTGGCGAATTTTGGCATCGCGGTCGCCGGATTTAACTAACTTTTCATTAGAAAGAAGACGCTTCTCAACATTTTGCAGATCCGCAAGTTGTAGTTCAATGCCAATGGTTTCAATATCGCGCTTGGCATCAACTGAGCCGTTAACATGGATGATGTCATCATCAGTAAAGAGACGAGCGACTTCTAAAATCGCATCCACCTCGCGGATGTGTGACAAAAATTGATTCCCTAAACCTTCACCCTTATGGGCACCGCTAACCAAGCCCGCGATATCTACGAACTCAATCGTAGTCGGCACAATTTTTTTGCTTTTCTCTTGCACGGCTAATTTGGCCAGTCGATCATCAGGTACAGGTACCACTCCCACGTTCGGGTCAATGGTCGCAAACGGGTAATTAGCGGCCTCAACAGACGATTTGGTTATAGCGTTAAATAAGGTGGACTTACCAACGTTGGGCAAACCCACGATTCCAATTTGAAATGACATAGTTTATATTGTACTGGGATTTTGGTTTTGTGCCAAGGCTGGACAGTCCTTACGATTTTTGCTATATTTATATAGATTTTTATTTTCAAATTTTACAAAAGGAGCGGCTTATAGAAAGATATGTTAGGAAAATTTTTGCGGCATTTCGGAGTGTTGAACATTATTGTGATAAAAGACTTGCCTCCCCAGGCGATCAATCGCCAAGCAGGTAGGAAAGGGTATGCTGTCCCGACCAATCGTTTTCAAGAAATGAGACAAGATCTAATGTCTCGATCTCGCAGCGATGAGCTGCAGCACACAACAGGTTCTCCGCCATTGATTCCCCGTAGCTAACCAACATCTTTTTGTTTCCAAAAAAGGACGTTCTACTCTCCTTGAGTAATCCCGGAACGTCTTTTTTATTTTTTGCTATACTAATCTTGAAAGGAATTTATGGATATAAAAGAAGCATTACAAAATCAGCAAATTTCCCAGGAAGCCTTTGATAACTTAAATAAGTGGCTTACGGATTCAAGATTTTCCGAATTTGCCCCAGCCCTACAACAGGCTGTTGATGCGGGGGATTGGCAGAATTTAGAGAACTCTTTTTATACAAGAATTGCCATCGGTACGGGCGGTATCCGTGGCCCAATTGGTTTCGGCCCCAACAGGATTAACAGCCGCACTATTGGTGAAGCTGCCCAAGGTTTGTCGCAGTTCATCCATGATTTTGGCGATGTGGCTGTAAAGGGTGGGGTAGTAATTGGTTATGATTCTCGTAAGTTTGCCAAAGAGTTTGCTCAAATTTCCGGAGAAGTGTTTGCGGCCAATGGTATTCAAGTTTATTTTTTTGAAAGTCTTCGCGCTACTCCTGAAATATCATTTGCTGTGCGTCATCTTAAAGCAACAGCTGGAGTGATGATCACGGCTTCGCATAATCCCCGCACCGACAATGGCTTCAAGTTTTATTGGTCTGATGGTGGCCAGGTCGTTCCTCCAAACGACGCGAAGTTCATGCAACTTGTAACCGATGTTACCGATATTCAGCGGATGCCTTTTGAAGAGGCAGTAGAAAAAAATTTGATTAAAACTATTGGCAAGGAAGTGGATGACGCTTACTTTGAGAAATTAAAATCTTTATCACTTAGTAAAAACCGTGGTGCTAAAATTGTATTTAGCCCTATGCATGGTTCAGGCTCCACGAATGTTTTACCATTGTTAAAGTCGCAAGGTTTTGAAGTGGTGGTTGTGCCAGAGCAGGCTGAGCCAAATAGTGAATTTCCAACAGCACATGGTGATTTAATCAATCCGGAGTTCCCAGAAGTCATGCAAATGGCTGTAGAACTCGGTAAAAAAGAACAGGCAGATATTGTTTTAGTTTCTGATCCAGATGCCGACCGTATTGGTGTTGCAGCTCCTGACCAATCAGGTGGCATGCGACTGTTCACTGGGGACGAAGTTGGGGCTATAATTTGTAATTATATTCTTGATCAGCGCAAGCAAAATAACTCATTGCCTCAAAATGGAGTGGTGCTAGAAACATATGTGACCACTACGCTCATATCCGATATCACTAAGTCGTTTGGTCTTAAACCGATTGACGATTTGCTAGTTGGCTTTAAGTATATAGCAGAGATAATTGAAAAACTTCCTGATCAAAGTGATTTTGTTTTTGCGGCCGAGCAAAGCTTGGGCTATTTGGCAGGTTCCTTTGTCCGCGATAAAGATGCTGCCATCCCAGCAATGTTTTTGGCAGAGCTGGTATCAATTTTGAAGAAAAAGCAACAGACTCTGGATGAATATTTGGAAAAGCTGTATGAAGACCATGGGTATTATATAAATAAGCTTTACACTTTAGATATGTCTGGCAAAACAGGTAACGAGCGGCTGTTTCGTATTATGACAGGGCTTCGAAAAAACCCACCACAAGAACTCGCTGGTATGAAGGTCCTTAAAATTATCGACCGCTTGCCAGAAGCAGCTCGTGAAGAATCGAAGTATGTTGTTGGAAAAACAGGAGATCAAATTACTTTTGTGTTTAGTGATGATGAGCGAACGAAGGTAACTATCCGACCATCTGGCACAGAGCCGATTGCAAAAATATACTTACAGCACTATGGTAGAAGTAATGATGGGTTGGCAGAACAAGCAAGTCAACTTGAAAAAGAAACAGTAGATTACGTCCAACAATTCTAATGATAATTTAAAAAACCGACCTTATAACAGGCCGGTTTTTTCTTTCACTTCAATCATGGTTTCGTGTGCCACGCTTCTAGCTTTGGCAGCGCCATCAGAAAGGATTTGCGCTAATTTTTGTTTGTCAGAAAGTAGTTCTTTTTTTCTGTCTCGGAATTCTGCAAAATAATCGCTAATTGAGTGTGCGAGATCCATCTTTAAATCGCTGTAACGAATCGAGCCATCCTTAATTGCTCCTGAGAATTGAGCCACTGTAGATTTGTCGCCAAACTGTTCAAGCAGGAACATTAAGTTTTCAACGCCAGCACCGCCTTCGCCACCACTAGCTGTGACAGCTTTCTTTAGCTTTGCCTCAATGTCTTTCGGGGAATCATCCATGTACAAAGGCTCATCACCAGTCTTACTCATTTTCTTTTTCGGGTCTTTCAGACTCATAAGCCGCAAAGGCTTTCGCAAAAACAGTTGTGGTTCTGGGAAAATTTTCCCAAATTGTTTGTTAAATTTTCGCGCAACCACCCTAGCTAGTTCAACGTGCTGGGCCTGATCTTCACCAACAGGCACTAGGTTAGGTTTGTATAACAGAATGTCAGCTGCCTGCAACACCGGGTAAGTTAATAGCCCAGCGTTTACTGATTCTTTTTGCGATTTACCTTTATCTTTAAATTGAGTCATGCGTTCTAACTCACCGATAGGAGTAATGCAGTTAAAAATCCAAGCCAGCTCAGCGTGTTCGAGAACGTGGTTTTGAATGAAGATTACAGATTTTTCAGGATCTAACCCGGCAGCAATGTATTCAGCAACAACCTCTAGGGTATCTTGGCGAAGTTTTTTAGGTTCACGCGGCACAGTCAAAGCATGCAAATCTGCTACAAAAAAATAACACTTTAGCTTGCCTTCGTTTTGGATGTCAACGAATTGTTTTAGTGCGCCCAGGTAGTTGCCAATGTGCATCCGGCCAGTGGCTTGAACGCCCGAAAGAATAGTTTCTTGTTTCATATATTATTACTCAGTTATTGACATTCTATCATAAATTCGGTAGAATAGTTAGTTCGCGAAAAGTTCGCGGCGACAAATTTTATGGGGGAATAACTGACAAACAATGAGGAGCAACTATCTATGGGAATTAGAAATATTGTCACTTTTGGAAACGGCGGGCCAGTTGGAATTGGCTTAATGGGCCTTGAACAGGAGCATCAAAGGTTATGGTCCGCTATCGATCAGGCCTTAGGGCAACAAGGTAATCCGATTCGAAAGCAGTTTTCGGAAAAAATCGGGGTCATTAAATCTTTTGTAGGGCCGAACTTTGTTTTCGATCCACAACTTGATGACAACGACTATTTGGTTTACCGACATATCCAGTTTCCGAATGGGTTGAACCTTATCACTGAGGCTAATTCCAGGGATCGATCGGTACAAGCTTTTGAATTTTTTGTGAAACCGAATTTCGGTTTCGAGTGTGATCTGGCTTTGCATACCATGCTCATGGAGCTGGTGTGTAATAAAGATTACTGGGCAAGTAGAGCTGTTTTAGCAGCGGCATCAGTTTAAGAGGAGAATTATGAAACCAGAAACTTCAGCAAGAATATACCAAATCTTCTATGCTCTTTATAGTTTGCTTGAGAAGGCAAAAAAGTATGGAGTGAAGATGAACATTTCTCTAGACCCGGACTACGGCTGGCTTTACGAGGTCCCGCCGAGAGATCTTATGGATAATGTTAAGCAAGATACGTTCGTGTGGCGAGAAGATGACCCGGACGTTTTTTATAGAAAGGCAATCGGGGCAGGCGACGAGCTGCTTAAGGTGGTAAGATTTACTGATGGCCAGGTAGACTTTCTCTTGGAGTCAATCGAGGCGGATGCCTTGCGTGTGATGCGTGAGATCCGCGATGCGGTCGAGTACGAGAAACGAGAGGATGAACTCAAGAGGGAATTCAGCGAGCTCCTCGCAAAACAACCAACCATGAAAGCTGTCATCTAGCGATGAAGGCTTTCTGCAAAATAAAAAGCGGCTAAACAGGTAAAACTGTTTAGGCGCTTCTTCTTTTGGCTAATTTTAAACTATTAAACTTCCACAACTACTGGCAGTACTAATGGCTGTCGATTAGTTTTTTGTAAGATGTACGATTTTAATAGCGCTGAAAGCTCTGTTTCTAAAGTCATTATATTTATTGGGGACTTTTTCAGATACTGTTCAGTGTGCTTATCAACTTCGTAAGTTAATTCTTTCAGTAGAGTGTTGCTAGTTTTGTTGTAGGTGAAGCCGCGTGTGATTAGTTCCGATCTCTTCGCTAATTTTTTATTGTTCCGATTTATCGATACAATCACACCTACGACTCCAGCTGTAGCCATGGCCTCCTTGTCGCAGAACAAGGACGCATCAACTTGGCCGATTGCAGTTTCGTCCACGTGCACATAACTGGCTGGTAGCCGTTTGTGTAGCATGCGAGCCGCTTGCTTATCATCAAATTCAAACACTGAGCCGTTATGCGGGATGAACGCATTTTCTTTGGGCATGCCCATCTCAATTGCTAACTTGGCGTGAGCCGTAAGAAAGCTATGATAGCCATGAATAGGAATCAGGTATTTGGGTTTAACCAAATCCAGCATCATTTTTAATTCTTCTTGCTGAGCATGGCCGGAAATGTGGATGTCAAAAAGTTTATGGTGAATCACATTTGCACCTAGCTTGAGCAGGTTGGAAATTAAATTTGATTGTGCCGTTTCATTTCCTGGAATAGGAGTGGCGGAAATTATTACCGTGTCTCCTTTTTTGATTTGCAAATCACGATGATCATCGCGGGCTGCACGGGCGAGCGCTGCGTTATCTTCGCCCTGGGCACCGGTTGTTAATATGACAATTTTGTTATCCGGTAGAGGCTTGGTTTTGGCACCAGAAATAATCGTGCCAGAAGCAAGTTTTAAATAACCTAAACTCAGCGCTACTTCAATGTTATTTTGCATAGAGCGACCAACAATCACCACGTGGCGATTTAATTTGGTCGCAACATCTAGTACTTGCTGAATACGAGTCAGAATGAGTGAGTTACTGGTAAAGACAATTCGGCCTTTAGCCTCGGAGAACATGCGTTCGAGTCGGTCATGCAGCTCGGCTTCCGAAGCGCAGTAGCCAGGTTTGTTAGCATTGGTCGAGTCAGACAAAAGCGCTAATACGCCTTCGCCGCCCCACTTGGCCAACTTGCCGACTTCTGCTGGTAGCTGATCCCCAGGGGTAAAATCTAGCTTCCAGTCACCAGTGTGAATTACGCGGCCAGCCGGGGAGGTAATTGCTAGGCCAACGCTATCGGGAATATTGTGGTTCACGCGGAAAAATTCCACAGTGAAGTTGCCAAAGCGCAGCACATCATCTTGATGCACAATATGCAAAGGTAATTGTTCGACCAGGTTAAATTCCTGCAACCGGGATTTAATAAACCCAATCGACAGCGGCATGCTATACACCGGGGGATTGCCAAGTCTAGGAAGAATGTACGGAAGTGCACCAATGTGGTCCATGTGGGCATGGGTAATCAACACAGCGCGAATTCGTTTTTTATTTTCCTCCAGCCATTCATAGTTGGGAATAATATAATTGATGCCAGAATATTTTTGTTCAGGAAATCCTAAACCCATATCAACAACAATAATGTCATCACCATATTCATAGGCAGTCATATTAATGCCGACTTCTTCAACACCGCCAAACGGAATAATCCGAAGCAGGTTTTTATTTTTAGGGAGTGGTTTTGAATTTTCGTTTGAGCTTTGGCTAGTTAGCTTATCGCTAAAAAGCTTGGCACGCTCAAAAGTGCGGACTGGCTTTAAGCCAGTTTTGTTTATTAAGTTCATATTACAAAGACAGCAATTTTGCAGAAGATGCGCACACCTTTAGCCTGCAGCGTTGCGATTAATTAAATTGCCATCTACAAGACACAGCTTCTTCAGCTCGTATCAAATTAGAGTAGATATAAGCAAGTGAAAGTTAGAAAAAGATTTTCTAACAATCAGCTGATTATATTAGCTTAAACTTCAATAATAACTGGCAAGATCATTGGACGACGTTGGGTTCTTTGGAATAGATATTCTCCAACGTTGTCGCGAATTTGTTGACGCAGGTCTGCAAAGTTCGCTTCACCTTTACCACCAGATTCAATCATTTTGCGAATTTCGTGTTTTACTTCACGAAGCAGTTCATCATTGTTTTTCATGTACACGAATCCACGGGAAAGAATTTCTGGTGAATTGACTAGTTTGCCAGTAGCGCGATCAACTGTAGAGATGATCACGAACATACCGTCTTGAGCCATAACTTGGCGATCGCGAATTACAACTTCGCCAACATCGCCAACACCTAAGCCATCAACGAACACATAGCCAGCTTCAACTTTTTCATTCAAGACTTTGGCTTCGCCGTTGGCATTAAATTCCAACACAGAGCCGTTGCCCAAAAGGAAACAGTTGTTAGGGCTCATGCCAATGCTTTGTGCAAGCTTTGCGTGAGCAGCCAACATGTGGTGCTCGCCGTGAATCGGCACAAAGAATTTTGGTTTGGTTAACTGCATCATCAGTTTCAATTCTTCCTGCTGAGCATGCCCAGAGGTGTGAATGTCCAAAACTTTGTTATAGATTACAGTTGCGCCTTGGCGGGTTAAGTTGTCTAGTACCGCTACAATAGAGCGTTCATTTCCCGGAATAGGGGAAGATGAAATCACGACAGTATCGCCAACCTTAATTTTAATAGATCGGTGTTCACCGCGGCTCATGCGAGCCAGCTGCGAGGCTTCTTCGCCTTGCGCACCAGTGGTTAATACAAGAATTTGATTATCAGGATATTTGCTCGCTTGTTCAGATTTGATAATAATTTTTGGCTGAATTTTGAGGTATCCGAGAGAAAGGGCAGTTTCTAAAGTATTGACCATAGAACGGCCAGTAACAATTACTTTGCGGTTATGTTTTGCGGCAAAGTCCATGACCTGCTGCATACGAGAAATAAGAGAAGAGAAACTCGCAAAAATGATGCGGCCGTTGGCCTCAGCAAAAATGCGTTCAATGCTCGAACCAATTTCTTTTTCCGACAAACAGTAGCCAGCCTTGGTAGCATTGGTGGAGTCTGACATTAAAGCCAGTACACCTTGGCCGCCAAAAGTGGAAATTTTGTGGAAGTCGGTAACGCGTTCATTGATTGGTGTGTGGTCAAACTTCCAGTCACCTGTGTGAATGATTTGTCCGATTGGAGTATTAATAGACAAACCAACTGAATCTGGAATGTTGTGATTCACTGAAAAGAATTTTACAGTAAAGTTGCCAACAGGTACGGTGTCATCAACAGAAAGTGCGTTTAATTTAACGCGACCTTGCAAGTTGAATTCTTCCAAACGCTTTTTAATCATTCCAGCAGACAAAGGCATGGTGTAAATTGGCGGATCACCTAACTTAGCAAGTAAGTAAGGGATCGCTCCAATGTGGTCCATGTGTCCGTGAGTGATGAACATACCGCGAATTTTGTTCTTGCGGTCTTCCAAATATTTCGTTTCCGGAATAATGTAATCGATTCCTGGAGTGGTTTCATCGGGAAAGGCAAAGCCACAGTCAACGATGATGATGTCATCACCGTATTCATAGGCCATCATGTTGGCACCAACTTCTTCCAACCCGCCTAATGGGATAACCCGTAAGACGTTGCGAGAAAGAGTGGCTTTGGAGTTACCAGTTGCGCTGGTGATGTTGCGTGGGGCTGCTATTGAGCGAGCTGGAGCAACTTTTGATGCCGCGCCGCTGCGGCTTGAGCCAGAGCGAGACTGCGACATTGGCCGTGCGGGGGAGCGTCCACCTGTTGAAAGAGGGACGCGGCGCGGGCTAGGTTTTGCTATCATAGATTGCTTTCAAGTTTTTGTGTCTGATACTCTGGCATGACAGATTCATCAATTTGATGACTAGTCGGACAGTTCCGGAACCGCAAATGCGGGAACACAAACAACTTTGTTTAGTTATTTATATTTTAGGTGTGGGGAAAGTGGCTTCCGGGGCCGCCTTTCTCGCACTCTTGCATGTGATGCAATTACCAAATGGGGGTTAATGTGCTGCCCTAGTGTGGGGCACACGAACTGCCATCTGAAAACTGATAAATTCATTATAGCACGATACCGTCCAATTTGTCAAAGAAAAAATGGCTTAAAATAGCGTTTTTTGGCTTAAAGACATGGGTTTTTTGGTGCCGCGGGAGGGACTTGAACCCTCACGACCTTGCGGTCATACGCACCTGAAGCGTACGTGTATGCCAATTTCACCACCGCGGCTCGGATTATTTCAGCACTCGCTTGGTATCAATATACCAATTAGGCAGATCGTAAAAGCGGGCAGTGGAGTCAGAAAGGTTGGTAATAGACAAACCCTTTAGATCATCTTTCTGCGCGTAAGAGAATACATTTTGTACTAAAAATATAGCCGGAGCATCAGCTTGAATGAGTTTTTGGAATTGGCGATACTTTTCGTCACGTTCAGTCTTGTCGGTGGTAGCTCGGGCTTCACTCATAATTTTATCTGCTTCCGTGTTGGCGTACATAGACAAGTTTAGCCCAGGATTTTTAACTTGGCTGGAATGCCAGAACAAAAATGGGTCTGGGTCTGCACCAAGTTTTTGGGCGAATAACAGAGCATCATAGTTGCGAGGACGAATAGCACTTTCGGTTAGCTCGCGCGTAGGCTGAATATTTAACGACACTTTTACCCCGAGCTTAGCCCACTGCGCTGCTACTAACTCAGCTGTCTTCGCGTTCAGAGAAAAATTGTTTGTCGACAAAGTAAAGGATAGTTCTGTGCCGTTCTTTTTGCGCACTCCACCGTTTTCTGCGCTACTGCCATTATCAAATTTCCAACCAGCGGAATCTAAGATTGCATTGGCTTCATTAATATTGGTAGTGATGAGTGGTTCGGGGATACCAGCAACATGTTGACGTAAAATTGGGCCATTAATCGCTTGGCCTTGACCATTGTAAACGTTGTCGATTATTGATCTTACGTCTGTTCCTAATTGTAGAGCGCGTCGAACTCTAACATCGCTAAATAATTTTTTGCTGGTGTTGAAAAACACAGCTTGGTATTGAGGCAAAGTTAGCTGAGTAATTTTTAGTTCGTTGTTGGATTCATCTAACCGTACATTTTGCTCAAAAGGGGAGAAACCAAAGCCATCAATTTGCTTGCCGTGAATGGCTGTTAGGATGCCCTCAATATCTTCGTAAAAATTTAACTTTACGCTATCAATGTAAGCTCTGCGATTGTGATAATTCGCGAACGATTCAAGTAAAATAGTTTGAACGCTACCTTGGGAAAGTTTGCGCACCTCTTTAATTACGTATGGTCCATTACCAACCGCTTCGATATTCCCCTCGGATAGGACAAAGTCAGCTGGTGAGATTGAACCCCAAACTTTTTTGCTAATTATAGGTAAGGTTAGGTTGTTTAAAAATGGTGCCGAAGCAGATTTTAATTTAAATTTAACCGTGGTATTATCAATTTTTTCTACTGTGGTAGATTGCCACTCAGCTCGGTGCGGGCTGTTAAACTCAGGGTTCTGCAAGGTTTGTATTGTAAACACAATATCTTCTGCTGTGACTTGGCTGCCATCATGCCATTGGGCATTCGACTTCATTTTTATTGTATATTCTTGGCCGTCTTCTGAAATTACCGGCATACCATCAGCTAAATCTGGAACTACATTACCGTTGTTATCTAAGCGATACAAGCCAGAGAACACTAATTTTACAATTGCTTGGTCAGCATCGGAAGTGGCGAGAAGAGGATTGATGAATCTTGGTTGGCCAATAATGCCTTCACTGTAACTATTGCCTTCTGCGGGAACAGTCTCTGTAAAATTAGCGAGCAATTGTCGACTTGTGAATAAGCCACTGGTTAAAGTGAGCACAAGCAAGACTGCGAGAGTCATTTTCTCGCGGCGGCCCATTAATGAAAAAACCTTCCGTAAGACGGAAAGCCGGATTTGAGGGACAAACTTTAGACTAGAAATAAAATCTGCCACTCGGCTTTTGGGGCTGAGGTTAGAATTTATGGGAATCACTTGGACAAAAGGATGATAGCTAGGCTTACCCCAGCGAATAATACGCCAAGAACAATGGTGGCATAGAACAGCCACTTGTCAGCGCCTCGGCGGGTAGCAACAACGTTACCTCCACCACCGAAAACACTGGATAAACCAGATGATTTATTTTGCAAAGCCACGGTAATGATTAATAAAACCATTATTACCATGTCAACGATTTTTAAAATGTAAGGGAAATCCATGAGGTTGATATTTAAAAAGCTTATTTATTGTAGTAATTTAGGTGACGAGTGTCAAGGTGCAAGTTTTTTTGATAAATCTTTTAGATAAAAAAGATGACTAGGGAAAAGTTCCCCAGTCATTCTGTTAATGTATCGCCAGTCTTGCTGGCTTTGGTTATCCTCTAGCAAATCGTGCGGCCGTGCCACCGTAACAATTAATGTTTAGCCAGCCGATCATTGGAAGCTGCTTGTTAAATGTTGGTGTCCTTTTCGTTCGGGCGGTAAAGCGGAATTTTGATTTAACAGCAGCAATCGCAAACCTTTCCACCATTGGCGGCAAGGGTATTAGTGCTGCAGTATCGGAAGTTGGCCTTGCTGTTTCGTTGGGATGAATGTTGGCAAGCATTCGGTTTGAGTGTGTTGAACTACTCAAAGTCGTTGCAGATGCCATCGAAACTGAAAAAAATAAAATCAAACCTAGAAACGCGATTAATGTTTTCATAATACTCCTCCTGCTTTGATTCTCGGGAATGATCTAATGTTACCTCTTCAAGATCTAAAGAAATTATAAAATGCAATAAAAAACGTGTCAATTAAGCTAACTTATTTTTAATCATTTTAGCCTTACTTGGCCCGACCAATTCGGTTAAGTCTTTTAGCGAAGCCTTTTTAATTTCATTCACAGTGCCAAGTTTTTGCTTCAAAAGTTTTTTGGTTTTTGGTCCAATGCCAGGAATGGTGTCGAGCTCAGATTTTACTGCTTGCTTGCTTCTTAGGCTTCTGTGGAAGGTAATGCCGAACCGATGCGCTTCGTCTCGCAGGCGTTGTAAAAGCTGTAGCACTGGGTTGTCGTGCGGCAATACTATTGGCTCAGGGTTGTGTGGCAAGAAAATTTCCTCAATTCGTTTTGCTAAACCAATCACAGGGATTTTTAATTTGGCTTTTTTAAGAACTTCTACGGCTACACCCAGTTGGCCTTTGCCGCCGTCAATTACTAATAGGTCGGGGAGCGGCCATTGGTCTTTCTCGTTTTTAGGTTTTACTCGAGCAAGACGGCGAGTCAGCATCTCGCGCATCATTGTAAAGTCGTCAGGAGTTTGCTTGGTCGTAATTTTGAATTTACGGTATTCCGATTTGGCAGCTTGCCCATCTTTAACTACCACCATACTGCCAACCGGGTTAGTGCCTTGGGTGTTGCTAATATCATAGCCCTCAATTCGGCGCGGCAACTTTTCCAGGTTGAGCAGCTGTTTTAAGTTTTCTAAAATTTCTTGGATAGCATCTAAGTTTGATGCCTGACTGCGCTGCCACTTACGTAAGTATTCTTCTGCATTAGTAATTCCTAGTTTGATGAGCTTTAGCTTTTGGCCACGAGTTGGTACGGAAAGCTTAATTTTTTGCTTATTTCGAGATGCGAGAAGAGTTTTCGTTAGAGGCTCATTAGAAAGTTTGTGCTGGGTGTAGATCTCCTTTGGTAGACTTGTTGTTTGCGAGTAGTACATCTCTAAAAATGTTTGCTGCACTAGCGAGGCTCGATTTTCCTCTGGCACACCCAAGATATTGTCGTAGACAAAATTTTCTTTGTCTATTAATTTGCCTTCCCGTACTTTGAACACATTTACACAGGCAGAAATTGGATCAACAAACACAGACACAAAATCCCAGGAGACTTTTTGGTTGAAAATTGTAACCTGACGCTCGTCTAATACTTCTATGGCCTGGAGTTGGTCACGCAAGCGTGCAGCAGTTTCAAAATGCTTCCATTTCGAAGCGGCTTTCATTTCGCGCTGCAATTGTTTTTTTATTTCCTGAGTGCGGCCGGATAAGAACAAACAAATGCGTTCAAGTTGCTGCTCATACTCTTTCATTGTAATAGCCCCCACGCAAATACCAGGACAGCGGTGCAAGTAATAGTAGAAGCATGGGCGTTTGCCAACTTCTTTGTTAGCGCAGTAAGGGAACACGCGCCGGACAAAGTCTAAAGTCTTACGAATTTTCGCAGTGGAAGAATATGGTCCAAAGTAGCGATCCTTTTTTGTGCTTCGACCCGGCTCTTCATTGGGCTCAGTGACAATTTTCCGCGCATAAGTAAGTTGGGGAATCTCGGATGAATAATCGATTTTGATGAATGCATAATTTTTATCATCCCGCAGCATAATATTGTATGGCGGTAGGTACTGTTTGATTAAAGTGTTTTCCAAAAATAAACTTTCCAGCTCAGAGTTAACCACGGTGTACTCAATATCTACAGCCTCGGCCATAAGGTAGGGGAGTTGGACCCGATTGTCGTGCTTGCCGAAATATTGAGCCACGCGCGAGCGTAAATCTTTGGCTTTGCCCACATACAAAACCGCCCCGTCCTTGTCGAGGTATTTATAGATGCCTGGCTTATGGGGAATGTCTTTGACTTTATCTCTTAGCATATATATATTATATACAAATTTAGTATGGAGGATAACGTAATGCCAAGATTTTTGATGTATTTTTACGCCCGCGAAAGTGAGAAAGAACGCATTGTTCAGTTGATATCGTTGTGGAACGAGCAAGCCCGTTCGAAGCCAAAAGCTGAAAAGCAAAACGAGCTAATCGGTGGGCAGCTCTATTTCTCCACGTTTGTCTCTGTTGATGACACCACAGGTGATACATCAACCACAGACTGTTGGGTTTTAAGCAGCTGCTCCTCTGACCGGTCTTACTCGCCGAAGCATCGCCAGTGGATCGGGACGCAAGAAGCATTTCTGCATTTTTGCGAGCAAAACATTGCTTGCAAGCTTGGATGTGATGGTGGCGATGGGTCAAAAGCGCAGGGCAAAACAATCGGCTTATAGCTTTTGCGCTATATCGTTATTACAGGGCTAAGACTTCGGTCTTGGCTCTTGTTTTTTGTCTGTTTTTCTGCTAGGGTTAATAAAGTTATATTTTAGCTTTTGTTTATCAAAATTTTATGTCAAAATCGACTTCCAAGAAATCCAACAAAACTGTTCAAGAAAACGATAAGGCTGTTTACACTGACGGCAAAATCGTTATTCGTGGTGCTCGCCAACACAATTTAAAAAATGTTGACCTCGACCTACCGCGCTGCAAGCTTATTACTATTACGGGACTTTCTGGCAGCGGTAAGTCGTCTTTAGCGTTTGATACTATTTATGCAGAGGGCCAGCGCCGATACGTTGAATCACTCTCTGCATATGCTCGCCAGTTTATTGGTCTTATGGACAAGCCAGATGTTGATAAAATCGAAGGCTTGTCTCCGGCAATTTCTATTGATCAAAAATCTGCATCACACAACCCACGTTCGACTGTTGGCACAGTTACGGAAATTTATGATTATCTACGTTTGCTCTACGCGCGTATTGGTATTCCACACTGTCCTGAATGTGGTGCCCGCGTAACCGGACAAACTTTGCAGTCCATGGTCGACACCTTGCTCACCATGCCTGAAGGCACACGCGTAATGTTGCTCGCGCCATTCATCAAAGATCAAAAAGGGGAACACAAATTAGTGTTCGAACAGATTAAGAAGAGTGGTTATGCACGCGTGCGCGTGGACAGCACCATGATGGATATTGATGAAGCTCAGTCTTTAAACTTAGACAAGCAAAAGAAGCATAGTATTGATGTTATTATCGACCGAATAGCTGTTGCGGCCGAAGATCGTGGCCGCATTTCGGAAAGTTTGGAAAAAGCTTTAGATCTTGGTGATCAACTTGCAACCGTGGTTGTTATGGATGGCGAAAAAATCAAACAAGAGATCCCATTCTCGCAGAAGTTTGCTTGTCCAAATGGACACGCCGTAGCTTTAACTGAACTTGATCCGCGCGAGTTTTCTTTTAACAGCCCGCATGGTGCTTGTGAAGAGTGTAAGGGTCTTGGTACGAAGCTAACTATTGAGCCAGATTTGGTTATTCCAAACCCTCGCCTGACTTTAGCCGAAGGGGCGATTCGTCCGTGGAGCAAAACTACTTCCCGTTTGTCTTGGTATTCAAAAGTTTTGGAAGCAGTTGGCAAAGAATATGGTTTTTCTACATCTACTAAAGTTCAGGATTTACCAAAAAAGTTTGTTGACATTATTATGTACGGAACTGATGGCAAGAAGATTCGCATGCCATCTGATTCGCGATTCGGCGGTAATGGTTATGATGCTCCTTTTGAAGGCGTAATCCCTAATTTGGAACGCAAATACAAAGAAACTGACTCGGACTATATGCGTAGCGAGATTGAAAATTATATGCGTATTCGCAAATGTCCAACTTGCGATGGTAAGCGCCTTAAGCCAGAAGTGTTGGCGGTAACTGTTGATGGTCGCAGCATCGTTGATGTATCTACATTGTCTATCGAAGACGCAGCAGTATTTTTTGAAGCTTTGCCAAAGAAGCTCAATGCCAAAGAAATGGCTATCGCCAAGTTAATTTTAAAAGAAATCATTGCTCGGACTTCGTTCTTGCTCAATGTCGGTCTTTCATATTTGTCATTCGACCGTGGTGCAGACACCTTAAGCGGTGGGGAAGCGCAGCGTATTCGTTTGGCTACACAGATTGGCTCTGGTTTAACCGGTGTGCTGTATATTTTGGACGAACCATCAATTGGTTTGCACCAACGCGACAACACTCGTTTGCTTGAAACTCTAAAAGAGCTTCGCGATTTAGGTAATACCGTAATTGTGGTTGAACATGATGAAGAAACTATTCGTGAATCCGACTGGGTCGTAGACATTGGGCCTGGTGCTGGTAAACATGGTGGCAAGCTTGTGGCCGAGGGTACTCCAGCGCAGGTGGAGAAGAATAAAGATTCAGTGACTGGGCAATTTTTGTCTGGCACCGAAGCGATCGAGGTTCCAAAGCGTCGCCGCGCTGGTAATGGTAAAAAACTCTCGGTAGTGGGCGCATCAGAATTTAATTTAAAAGATGTAAATGTAGATATTCCCTTAGGCAAGTTCGTAACTTTAACTGGTGTGTCTGGTTCAGGAAAGTCCACGCTTCTTAACGACATTGTGGCTAAGGCATTGTCGAAGTATTTCTGGAACAGTAAAGATGAGCCTGGGGCGCACAAAAAACTTTTGGGCATCGACAACATCGATAAGATGATTAACATTGACCAATCGCCAATTGGCCGTACTCCTCGCAGTAACCCTGCAACATACACTGGTATCTTCACATACATTCGTGACCTGTTTGCGGAAACTCGTGAAGCGAAAATGAAGGGCTACAAAGCAGGCCGCTTTAGCTTCAATGTTAAGGGTGGTCGTTGTGAAAAGTGTCAGGGTGATGGTGTCATTAAAGTAGAAATGAACTTCTTGCCCGATGTATACATTACTTGTGAAGAATGTCATGGCAAACGTTACAATCGTGAGGCGTTGGAAATTCATTACAATGGCAAAACTATTTCCGATGTATTAGAGATGACTGTTGATGAAGCGAAAATGTTTTACGCTAATGTGCCACCAGTCAAACGTAAACTCGACACACTTTCCGAAGTTGGTTTGGGTTATATGCATCTTGGACAAAACGCGACCACTCTTTCTGGTGGGGAAGCGCAGCGTATTAAGTTGGCTACAGAATTGTCTCGCGCCTCAACTGGCCGCACTCTATATATTCTTGATGAGCCAACAACTGGACTACACTTTGCCGACGTGAAAAGATTGATTCACGTTCTCAATCAATTGGTAGAAAAAGGCAACACTGTGGTAGTAATCGAACATAATCTCGACATGATTAAAACTGCTGATTGGATTATTGACCTTGGCCCAGAAGGCGGGGACAAGGGCGGAAAGCTTATAGCTGCCGGAACACCAGAAGAAGTTGCAAAGATTAAGTCTAGCTACACTGGCCAGTATTTAAAAAAGATTTTGTAAATACCTAAAGCAGAAAAGATAAAAGCCGCCCATTGGGGCGGCTTTATTGACTCCATGAGGATTAGGTATTAGTATGGTGAAAAACCGAGGAGGAATGCTATGGACAAAGTCGTAATTAACCACACCTTTACCGACATTACTGAGTGGCTGGAGTGGTTTGGGGCAGAATCCTTTCCACCTATGCGCAACGCTCTATTAGATGGCTTGTTTTCAGAGAAGAGATTCGAGAATCCGAAAGGCTTAACAGGTAGCTTGGCCCATAAGACGCGTCTCAGATATATAATGCTAGCCTTAAGCTTAAAAGGTGTTAAAGTTGGAGCTGTCGAACATGGTTTGAAATTGATATTTCTGCATATCATTAAAGATCGGAGAGGCCATCCGTGGCCACGAGTTTTTTCTAACAAAGATATTTTGGGTTTTCTGAAGTTTCTAGAGAAGGTCCATCGAACGCGCGATTTCCACTCGTGCAATGTAAGCGATTGGCTCAAGTCTTTCTTTCATGACGTACTGTTCAATTTGAGGCCAGATCATAATTCAGCCACTGATAACTCTCAGATAGTAAGAACTATTTTTGCTTGCGATCAAATTGAGATATTAAGTCGACTGCCGTTGTGGAGGGGGCGTGAAGAAGTAATCGCTGAGTTTGTAAAAAAACTGAAACGCGAGAAAATCAAAGACCCTTTTAGCTTCGAAGGCTGGAAGGAGGGGGTGTCAGATCACTTCGCAGCTCATTTGGCGGCGGCAGGGAAATTAGGCGATTGGCAAAACAAATAGTTTGCAATACTTAAGGTTGCTCTGTACCAGCGGAGCAACTTTCTTTTTATCCAAAAGTAAACGTGAAAGCTTTGAAGCCGCCATCTGGCACTTCAATTTCCATGGTGTGTGGTCCGCCGGAGATTGAATCATACAATTGGTATAGGTTTGAATCTTTTACCACCACGCCTTTTATTAGTTCACCATCAACATACACACGAATAGTAGTGGCCTGCGCTGACTCTGCCACCAGAAATACCTTGGCCGCGTTAAAGTTTAATTTAATTTTTCCAAACCCAGTAGTATGCACTGCAGCCTCTTGGTTAAACTGCCATCGCCCTTCTAAGGCGAATTTATTATCACCCAATTTTTTCGGCAGAACGAAAATTTGCTCTTCGGTATTTGCCGTTTCTGTATTACCAAAGTTTTTTAATTTTGCTAAACCAAAAAATATTTCTGGACTATTGGCTTGATTCTGCTCCGCAGGTGGCGGAGTAGTGTATGCACCTTCCAGGCCAAGCAAAGTTCGAATAGCTTTTTCTGTAACATCATAATTGCTTTCCCCAAAATGGGTGTAAACAATATTGCCGTCTCTATCAATTAAATAAACTGATGGCCAGAATTGATTATGATACGCAGTCCAAGTTTTGTAATCATTGTCTTGCGCAACGGGATAATGAATATCGTGAGTTTTAATCGCGTTCTCTAAATTACCAGTCACTTTTTCGAATGCAAACTCTGGAGTGTGTACCCCAACTATAGCCAAGCCTTGATCTTTGTAAGTTTGCTCCCACTTTGTTACATAGGGGAGTGTGCGCACACTATTAATATCTGAATAAGTCCAAAAGTTTATTAAGGTAACCTTACCCTTTAGGTCAGCCATTTTTAGCGGAGCGTTTTTATCTGTATTGAGCCACTTGCTGATGCCTGCAAATTCTGGGGCTGGGCCATAGTTTTTGAACTCAGCCTCTTCTGGCTTGGGTTGCTCTTCCGACTTGCCGTCACCTTTACCGAAATTTAAGGCAGCTGAAAGCAGCGGTTGATCAGATTTAGCAACTTGAAGGTAAATAGCTCCACCAACTAGTAAAAGGAGAGCTGCCAAAATATAGGGTATGGCTTTTTTGAGCATATGATAAGTATACCTCAGATATTGCCAGTATTCGAAAAAACCACTATAGTACTAAAAAATCTGCAGTTTACAGGAGGTTTCAATGTCCAAAGAGTTTATGGTTTTATTTTACGGTTACAAAAAGGATGGCTACGGTCCAAAACAACCGAAACGGGATTTTATCCCATTTATTCTTGATTTCGGACGCGAGCACGATGCTTGGGAGTGGGCTCGTGAGCACATAGATGAGTATTTAGGCCCAAAAGAAGAGTGGGATTTGAGAGATACAAAGGTGTACAGTGTCGGCAGGATAAGTACGCCAATGTATCGCCAGGAAATGTTGCTACCAGAAGTGATTGCGGCAAAGGAGGTAAGGTTGCGACAAATCGTGGCCGAGTTCATGGATCGCGAATTTCTTAACTCCTATGCATTTATCATGCAAAATTATTTTAAGGACAAGTTTTTTAAGGATGATGCTGCTCGATGTTCGGCAAGCGCGCAGTTCATGATTCAGCCTCTCAAAAAGAACTGCGAGCAGGAATTGGGCGATCTGCCAACTTTTTACGCTGGGTCTTTTAATGGGCTGCTCCAAATAATACTTAGTGAGTATTTCGAGAAAATGGATGCCGAAGAAGCCAGGGAGCTGGCTCAAGGCGCGGCATCGTAGCAACTTCACCAAAACAACCTAATTTGACCAAGAAAAAGGCGCTGGAAATCCAACGCCTTTTCTTATTGGCTGATTAGCACTCTACTTGACAGAGTGCTAATTTGTTTTTATACTGGTTTTAGTGTGTAAATTAATTAAATTCTGGTAATCGACATGAGCGATTTATCTCCAAGACAAGCCAAAATTTTGGCTGCTATAGTGAAGCTGAACTGCGACGGGAATGTTCCTGTGGCAAGCCGCGATTTGGTAGAGAAGTTCGACTTTGGTCTGAGCTCAGCCACTATCCGAAATGAGATGGCTGCATTAGAGGGGATGGGTTACATCCGCCAGCCGCATACATCTGCTGGTCGTGTACCAACCGATGAAGGCTTCCGTTACTTTGTAAACCAGCTGATGGACCGGGTGAAGCTTTCCATGCGTGAGCAAGAAACTTTGCGTAGCGAAATTCTCAAGCTTCAAGCAGTGAACGCAGAAATTGGTCGTCGCATTGCAAAGGTCCTCTCCGCGCACACAGCGCAAGCATCATTTGCAGTCTTCCCCGAAGAAATTTCTACTGTAGGCATCTCAAATATTTTAGATAACCAAGGTTTGCCAACAGAGGACGCTCGCGAGATTGCTAATTTTTTTGACAACATCGATGAATACGCAGACGACATGATCGCCAATTACGGCAGCGAGTCACCAACCGCGTTCATTGGTAAGGAATTGAAGCTCTCCAAGCGCTCCGACTACACCATGATCGTTACAGGCGTGCAATTACCATCAGGTAAAAAAGGTGTGATTGGTTTAATCGGCCCGAAAGCCATGCAGTATCCGAAAAATATTTCCCTCATGGAATACATCACCAAATTAATTGGTGGGGGAGCTGCGGTAATGTTATTAATTTTAATTAAATAGATGGACGAAGATTTACAAGATGATGTTCAGGCAACTGAACCAACAGAATTTGAACGGCAATTAATAGAAGCGCAAGAAGAAGCCGCAACTAACTTAGCCGGATGGCAGAGAAGCCAAGCAGACTTTGAGAACTACAAGAAGCGTGAAGAAGAAAAGCAGAAAGACATTCTGGATTTCGCCAAAGAAGTGACGATTGTGAAGCTGCTCCCAACACTCGACACTCTTGAGCAAGGCCTGCGCCACGCGCCTCCGGATGTTAACGAAAATTGGTTGAAAGGAATCGAGGGAACTTTACAAAAACTTGATAAAGTTTTGGAAGAACTGGGTGTAAAGAAGATTGAAGCAGTGGGTAAGAAGTTTGACCCGAACTTCCACGAAGCTATCCGCGAAGTGCCCGGAGAAGAAGATGGAATAGTTGTAGAAGATCTGCAAACAGGGTTCGAGCTTAACGGGAAAGTGATTCGGCCAAGCCAGGTGGTAATCGCTAAAAAGGAATAAATATGGTAGAAAAAAATGATTTTGAAAAGCTTGCCTCAGATGAAGACTTCAGGCAACGAAACCAATTCAATCCAGGCACTTTTACAGATGCTAATGCCTGGTCAAAATTGCCAGGATTTAAAGCTAAGGGGTGGCGTAAAAAAGTCTTTATGGCCGGAGCATCAATTTTAATCATCGTGTTTGGTTACATAATAATATCAAGCATCATAAGCGTAATTAATATATAGATAATTTGAAAGGAAATAACATATGTCAAAAATTATAGGAATCGACTTAGGGACCAGTAACTCGGCTGCAGCTGCCATTGAAGGCGGTAAGCCAGTTATTATCCCAGCAGCGGAAGGCAACTCAATCGGCGGTAAAGCCTTTCCGTCTTACGTAGCTTTCACCAAAGACGGGCAATTACTCGTTGGTGAACCTGCGCGCCGCCAAGCAGTAACAAACCCGGAAGGAACTGTATTCGAAGCCAAGCGCAAAATGGGTACTAGCTTCCGTTATAAAATCAACGACAAAGAATACAGCCCTGAGCAAATCAGCGCGTTCATCTTACAGAAGATTAAGCGCGACGCCGAAGCTTACTTGGGCGATAAAGTAGAGAAAGCAGTTATTACTGTGCCTGCTTATTTTGATGATGCTCAGCGCCAGGCAACTAAGCAAGCCGGTGAAATCGCTGGCCTCGAAGTTGTTCGCGTTATTAACGAACCAACTGCTGCAGCGTTTGCTTACGGTATTGATAAGTCTGGCGCGCTCGACCAGAAGATCTTGGTGTTCGACTTGGGTGGTGGTACGCTCGACGTAACCATTATGGAATTTTCTGAAATCGAAGAAGATGGCAAGCAGCAAGCAACCTTTGAAGTAAAGTCTACATCTGGTGATACAGCTCTTGGTGGTAAAGATATGGATGCCGCTTTAATCGACTTTATTACTGGTGAATTTAAGAATCAAACAGGAATTGATTTAACCGGCGACAAGATGGCTATGAACCGCGTGCGTGAAGGTGCAGAAAAAGCTAAGATTGAACTTTCAACAACTTTGGAAACTGATATTATTTTGCCGTTCATTGCGCAGAACGAATCTGGTTCTCAGAACTTGGAAATGAAGATTACTCGCGCCAAGCTAGAAGATCTAGTGAAGCCAATCGTGTCTAAAATGCGCGCGCCAGTTGAACAAGCTATTAAAGATGCTGGTTTAACTCCACAGCAAATTGATAAAATCATTCTTATTGGTGGTCCAACTCGCATGCCTGCAGTGCAGAAATTCGTAGAAGACTACATTGGCAAGCAAGTTGAACGCGGTGTTGACCCAATGGAAGCAGTAGCTAAAGGCGCAGCTGTGCAAGCTGGCGTACTTGGCGGGGAAGTGCAAGGCAAAGAAATTCTTTTGCTCGATGTAACCCCTCTAACTCTTGGTCTAGAAACTTTGGGTGGTGTTCGTACTCCGTTAATCGACCGTAACACTACAATTCCAACATCAAAATCTCAGGTATTTTCAACCGCGGCTGACAACCAAACTCAGGTGCAGGTGCACGTGCTGCAAGGTGAGCGAGAATTCGCAGCTGATAACAAATCCCTCGGCACCTTTAACCTAGATGGTATTCCACCAGCACCTCGCGGTGTCCCCCAAGTGGAAGTTACTTTCGATATCGACGCTAATGGTATTCTAAAAGTAACCGCAAAAGACAAGGCAAGCGGTAAAGATGCGCATATTACTATTCAAGGCTCAAGCTCTCTTTCTAAAGAAGATGTAGAACGCATGCGCCAGGAAGCTGAAGCGCACGCTAGCGAAGATCGCAAGCGCCGCGAATTAGTAGACAAGCGCAACGAAGCCGACACACTTATTGCTGTATCTGAAAAAACTTTGAAGGATGCAGGGGATAAAGCTAAGCCTGAAGACAAAACAGCGGTGGAAGCCGCAATGGCTGAGCTTAAGGATGTGAAGGACAAAGAGGATGTCGATGTTATCCAAACTAAGATTCAAGCTTTGTCCGAGGCCATCCAAAAAGTTGGTGCTGCAATGTACGAACAAGGCCAAGCTGCACAGCCAGGTGATGTTGGTACAGTAGATCCATCAGAAAAAGAAATAGATGGCGACAAGCCAGTTGATGCAGAATACACTGAAGTACCAAAAGATGGCGAAGCACCTGACGAGAGCAAGTCAGAAGATAGTAAATAAAAAAGAAGACCGGAATGTTGCGCAAGCTCTTGCAACATTCCGGTTGGTCAAAACCGGCGGGGAATTGATTGAGGAAATCAAGGAAGGATAATCGCCTATTTTTGGATTTCAGAACAGTTGGATGCTAGATCCAGTGCTCTGTCGGGTATCACTCCCGAAGGCGTGGTGTGGACGCTATTATAAAAATAAATTCTTTCTCGAACCTCTTCTTCGTTACCGGCCTCCTTAAACAACAGCAGAAAAATTTAATACTAAATCCTAGGAACATTTAACTTCAATGCTTCTTCCAAGACTTAGTCAAATATCACCCCCAGTACTTATATTATAAACCCCAGGAAGTACGCTAAGCAAGTGACCGGTCAAGGCCTGGTTGTGAATAACTTTAAAAAATTTAATGGCACAAGACTATTACAAAACTTTAGGAGTGGAAAAGTCCGCTTCCGCTGACGAAATCAAGAAGGCCTACCGGAAATTGGCCCATAAATATCATCCAGACAAAGGTGAGGGCAATGATGCCAAGTTCAAAGAGGTGAACGAGGCGTATCAGGTGCTGTCTGATTCCGAAAAGAAGTCTCAGTACGATCAGTATGGGCAGACTTTTGAAGATGCACAGCGCCAGGGCGGCGGCCCGGGTTATGGTGCCGGTTTTGGAGGTAACCCATTTGGTGGCGGCTTCGGCGGTTTTGGCCAGGGTGGCTTTAGTCAGGGCGGGGTTGAGTTTGATCTTGGTGATATTTTTGGAGATTTGTTTGGCGGCAGCAGTCGGTCAGCACGTGCAGCCCGCGAACGCGGCATCGATTTAGAAATGCCGTTAACAATCTCTTTTGAAGACGCAGTATTTGGAGTGAAGCGTACTATCACGCTAGAGAAGAAAGATAAATGTAAAACTTGTGAAGGTACTGGCGGTGAACCAGGCTCAAAAATTGATACTTGTCCGGTTTGTCATGGGCAGGGGCAGATTCGAACCCAGCGCAATACCATTTTTGGGGCAGTAGCATCTAGTGCAATTTGTGATCGTTGTGGAGGAGATGGGAAAGTACCTGAGAAGGCTTGTCGTACTTGTGATGGCGCTGGTATTTTGCGTCAACAAAAAACTTTGGAAGTGCAAATTCCGGCTGGCATCGATAACAATCAGCGTATCCGTGTGAACGGCGAAGGCGAGGTTGGTTATCGCAATTCTAAGCCAGGGGATTTGTATTTGTTAATTCGTGTGAGACCGCACAAAGATTTTGTACGCGATGGTTTTACATTGCGTACCGAAATTCCAGTGAGCTTTACGCAAGCGGCATTGGGCACAAAAGTAAAAGTTACAACTCTTGATGGCGATATTGAATTAAAAATTCCCGCAGGTACGCAACCAGGAAAAGTTTTTAAAGTCGGCGGCAAAGGCGTGCCGCACGTTGGTTCAAGCAAGCGAGGGGATTTGTTAATTACTGCGCGGGTTATCATCCCGAATAAATTGAGCAAAAAAGAAACCGAGCTTTTGAAAGAGCTTGGCGAACTTAATGGTGAAACTGTGGAAGTCAATAAAAGCTTCTGGGATTCCATCAAAGATAGTTTTTAATTATGTTTGAAAATTTTGTAATCGAATATAATGGTACAAAAGTTTATGGTGACGTCACGCCACCTGGCACAAAGCCGGAGATTTTGATATTGCATGGTGCTGGGAGTGCCAATCGTGCTCGGTATACTCATCTGAGAGAATTGCTAGCAAGCGTTGGTTTTTCATCGGCAGCCTTTGACTATATTGGTCATGGTGAAACCAGCGGGGAATTGCAAGGCTCTACTCTAGAAGATAGAACAGAGCAAACTTTAGAAGTAATCAATTTTTTGAAGGCTAGTCCGCAAACAGTTTTAGGTTCTAGTATGGGCGCTTATACAGCCATCAAGCTGTTAGAAAAATTCCCAATTGAAAATTTAATTTTATTCGTTCCCGCCATATATTCTGATGAGTCCTATACGATACCGTTTGGTCCCCAGTTCACCAGTGCAATTAAAAAACAAAATAGCTGGGAGCAATCTTGTGCTTGGGAGCTTCTAAAATCTTTCAAAGGTAATCTGCTTTTAGTGGCGGCGGAGAAAGATGATGTGATACCCCAAGCGTTAATTGATAGGATTTATCAATCGGCGGAAAATTGCGCGGCGAAAGAAATTTATACGATTAAGGGTGCCCCTCACTCATTCACTAGATTTCTATCTGACAACACCAAGCAGTTAACTGAGCTTTCTGACAAGATTATCAATTTCGTAAAGCTTTAGTTTTCCGAGCTTGGGGTATGGTATAATAGAGAAAACAGAAACAAATGGGAAACGTACAATCTCTAATACATACCTTTAACTGGCACTCTCCCTCTTGGGACTTATTTATCTTGTTGTTTTGGATAGTAGGGAGTGTGCTTTTTGCTTTTGCAGCTGGCCGCGGCCGCATGCTCACCATTTTGGTCAGCACCTTCATGGCGCAGCTGTTGGTAATCCAAGCACCGTTCTTTTCCCAGCTTGCAGGGGAGAAGTTCAACGTCGGCACAGCCACTTTGGCCCAGCTTGGTGCTTTCGTGGTTTTGTTTTTAATTCTATTCATTTTCTTAAGTCGTTACGCTTTTAAGAGCTCTCTTGATGGCAGGCAGATTATTTCACTTCCGTTTGTTTTGATATTCACTTTCTTACAGGTTGGCCTGCTAGTCAACATTATTTTGAGCTATTTGCCAGACCAAGTTAAAAACTCCTTCTCTCCCTTAATTCAATTTTTGTTTTTGCACCCCAACGCAGGATTCATCTGGTTGCTGCTCCCAGTAATATTCTTAATTTTGATCGGCCGGTTCGTGTCTGATCAATTTGATAATTAAATTAATAATTAATGAAAAAATCAATGAGTAAAATGCGAATTTTTACCACTAGCATCTTTTCAATAGTGCTAGTAATTTCGAGTTTTGGTGCTTTTAATGCTTCTAAAGCATTGGCTGCTCCAACTCTAGTATCCGCTGTAGCATCCAACACAGGCGGCACTGCAGCAAAAGAAGCAGGGGATAGTATTGTCCTCGAGTTTTCTGAGGCTACTACCAAATTTGCTGTCACAGCAGATAATATCGATAGTGTCTTGGATCTGAATAACTCTCATTCATTCCTCGATGGTGCTGGTGCTATTGGCAGTGCTTCATGGAATACCGCTGGCACAAAACTTACAGTTGTTTTGTCCGCAGCGACATCTTTACCTTCAGTAGTGGTTGGAGACACAGTAACCATTTCTGGTAATAGTATAGAGAATGCAGCTGGTGATGACTTTGTAGGATCAAAGGCTATTACTGGCAGTTTTGTTAGCACTTCTGGGAATGGTAATGATGATGATGAAGACGATGATGAAGATTGTGTTGAATCATCAGTCCACGTATCATCCGATTCTGAACATCATGGTAATGGCCATGGGGGAGACGATGAAGACGAAAATGAAGATGAGGATAATGATAGTGGGGACGATGACAGCGATGATGGTGAAGAAGATCATTGCGGTTCTTCTCATCATCAGTGTGATAACTTGGTTGTGAATGGAAAACTGTATCAAGTTGCTGGTGAACCAACTGTATATTTGGCTTCACACTGTACCTTAAAACCATTCCGAGGTGAGGCAGTATTTCATGCTCGCGGTTTGAAGTTCCAGAACATCATTGTTATTTCAGCTTTGCCAACCGGAGTTACTCTAAGCCCTGAGCCGGTTCTGCCGGTAGAGGGAACTCTTGTGAAAGGAAGCGATAAGACAGTGTGGTTTGTTGGTCATGACGGTAAGCGTCGAGGATTTGTAAACGCCGATGTCTTTAACAAGCTTGGCTTTAAATTCGGACAGGTCCAAACTATAAGCGATAGCGATTTGGGAGAACTACCAGTAGATACGGAAAGCAATATTGCCGATGACTCTCATCACCCAGATGGGGCATTGATAAAATGCAGTAACTCCCCGGCTGTTTATGTGGTTGTGGGTGGTGACCGAAAACCATTTGCAAGCGCAGAGGCTTTTGAGGGCAATGGCCATTCCTTTGAGCATATTCTGACTGTTGACTGTAACCGATTTGCTTATCATGACGGCACCCCTGTTACTGAGTAGCCACACGCGAAAAAAAATTGAATAGGATATTGACAAAAGCCCCTTAATTAGTTATAGTTAAGGGTCTTTTTAATAATCATAACTATGGCATTCAACAACCAACCCAAGCTCGGATGGAACGGGCGCATTGTCCAGTTTTTCTTAAATCAAAAGCAGTTAACAGCTATGCTCTTGGCAATTATTGTAATTGTCGGCGCTGGTAGTTTTTTGCGTTTGCGCATTGAAGGTTTTCCAGAGATTAACGTGCCAGTTGCGGTAGTCTCCACCATTGTACCTGGTGCAGGTCCAGAAACCGTCAATAACACCGTCACTGTGCCAATCGAAAATGCACTTCGCGATTTAAAAGGTGTAAAAGAAGTTACATCGACCTCCCAAGCTAATGTATCTTTGGTTATTTTAACCTTTGATAATGGCGTTGATACTAATTTAGCTATTCAGGATGCCCGTACTAAGTTGGCATCTGTGCAATTACCAGAAGGTGTGCAGGATCCTGATATTACTATTCCCGAAACTGGGGGAGCGCCGTTTATTATTGCTGTTGCTGGGCCTGCTCAAATTTTGGATTTAAAATCTCAAGCCAAAACTATTGAAGATAAGCTGTTGGCTATTGATGGAGTTAAGACTTTTACAGACATTTCCGGTGTGAAAGAAAAAATTTATATTGAATTGCCGCCGCAGTATCAATTTCCACAAGTGATGGAGCAGATCAGTGGCGCCAATATTGGTTTTCCATTGGGTGAAAGCATTATCAACGGCAAGCAAATTCCGATTGCTGGTGAGGCTAACTTAAAGACCTTAGAAGATGTGCGAAACTTAACCATTTCTGTCCCAGCTTTGTCTCCAGAGATCCCGGCTCGGACAGCGAAACTCGCAGATATTGCCTCGGTGTATATTGGTTATGATGACGGATCGAAAGTTAATCGCGCTGGTTATTTAGATCGCGCGGAAAACAAGTTTAAAATTCAGCCAGCTTTGTTATACGAACTTCGCTTAGACACCGATGCAGACATTTTGAAAGTTGGTAAAGAAGTGGAAAAGGCAGTAGAGGAAACTAAGGCCCCAGATGGCAAGACCGATTATGCCATTGTCTTTAACCAGGCCGAGGATTCTCAGCGTCAGGTTGATGAAATTGTTGGTTCGGCAATTGGTGAAAAGTGGGGAGAGAATCCAATTGGCTACGTTGGTTATATCTTCGGTGGTATTTGGCTGTTGATTATTGGAATGCTTTTGTTCTTAGACTGGCGCAGTGCTTTAATTTCCGCGTTATCTATTCCACTGTCATTCTTATTCACTTTTATCGTACTGAACTTATTCGGTATTCACATGAATACGTTGGTGCTATTTTCTTTCATTTTGGTAATCGGATTAATTGTCGACCCGGCGATTGTTGTGCTCGAATCAATTAAACGGTACATGGAAATTGGTTATAAGGGTACAAGTGCAGTGCTTCGTTCGATTGATGTAATTGGTCTGGCTTTGTTTATCGCTGTGCTAACCTCACTGATTGTGTTTATCCCTTTTAGTGTTGTCTCCGGCACTTTCGGCGAAATTATTAAGTATATTCCAATAACCGTGTTCCCAGCATTGTTGGCCTCATACTTTGTTCCGTTTATTTTCCTTACTTGGTTGGCAGCAAAGTTTTTGAAGGCTCAACCAACAGATCATTTGCGTGATGAAGATGACATCCACACTTTGTGGCCAATTGCGCAGTGGTTTATTCGTGCTAATCGTTACATTTTAAAACACATTTGGTTGCAAATTTTTGTAATTGTTTTAGCATTGATTGTCCCTATTATTATTTCTGGAGCTTTGTTCGCTACTAACAAAGTACGTCAAGTTCAGTTTGCTAAACCAGATGATGTAGAGTTCTTGCAAATTTCTGTACCAATTCCGGCTAATCAAACTCCAGCCCAACTACAAGCCGAAACAGCGACTGTAGAGAATATTTTAAAGACGCACATTGGTCAGATTGAGAATTTCTTTTATCAGGATTTTAGTGGCATGTCTTCTAAAGACACCCTAACGGTGTTCATTAGCTTGAAGAAAACTGATGAACGAGCCACAAAAAGCCCTGAGATTGCCAGCGATCTACAAGAAAAGCTACAAGATAAGTATGGCGATCGTGCTTTGGCTGTAGAGTTTGGCGCCGGTCCACCAGAAGCACAGTACCCAGTAGTCGTGAAGATTTTTGAACAAGATCCGGAAAAGTTAAAAATTGCTAGCGCAAAAATTGCCGAGCAGCTCCGCTCGTATGATGAGGTTGCCGGGGTATTAACAGATAATGATCTTACTAGCAATGAACTCATTGTCAGTGTTAACCAGGAAAAAATTGCCGCAACTGGGTTAAGTCCGGCAGCGGTCTATGGCCAGGTGGGCGCTATGCTTGGCGAAAAGACATTGTTCAGAGTTGGTGATTTAGATGCAGTGATGCGCGTGGCGGACGACACTAAACCTAACACTGTTTCTGCGTTAGAGAATCTTATAATTTATGGCCCGAGTGGTCCAGTGAAGCTATCTGATGTGGCAACAGTAAAAGAAAGTGCTGTACCCGGTTCAATTCGTCGTGCTCAAGGAGAACGGTACTCGCAAGTAAACGCTCGTTTAAAAGACCCACGCGATGCGATTAACATTCAACGGAAGATTACTGATTGGTCAAAGTCAAATACCACAGCACTTGGTGTGTCTGAGAAGGCGTTCGAAGACCGCGTTGGGGTAAATGAATTCGAAAAATCCTTCCAAGAGTTATTCTTGGCTATCTTCCTATCTATCTTGGTGACCTATGTCGTGTTCGTGGTGTTCTTTAAGTCGTTTGTGCAACCGTTAATTATTTTGTTTGCGGTTCCTCTAATCTTGATTGGTGTTTTCCCAGCATTAGCAATCTTTGCTGGCGGACAATTCGGCTTCCTAGAAACCATTGGAATTCTGATGGTAATTGGTATTGCCGAAAACGTGGGTATCTTCTTAATCGATTATGCTAACCGTAAAGTTAAGCAGGGGATGGATAAAAAAGAAGCAATCGCGATTGCTTCTGGTATCCGATTCCGTCCGATTATTTTAACTAAGGTGACGGCACTAGCTGGTCTTCTGCCTTTGGCAGTATTCTCGCCGTTCTGGCGTGGTTTGGCCCTCGTGGTGGTGTTTGGTATTTTAAGCTCAGGTATTTTGTCTCTGTTTACTACACCTGTATTGTACAGCTGGTTAACACGTCGTAAGAAAATTGAACAAGTTTCTGAAGACGATTCAGATGATGGTTTTGGTGACCCAGCACAAGATCCTTTGCCTTTGTCTGCCCCAAGCCCATCTTATGAACGGACTTTACCTCCCACTTTACCGGTAGGATAAATCTAAATATTCCAACGGGCAAAAATTCCGGTCGAGATCATTCGACCGGTTTTTTGTTGTAGGCAAAGTTCGCCAAATTCAAGTTTGCCCTGCAAATCAGAGCGACTTGCCATAGCATCTTCCAATACATTCCCTAAAGATATAGCTGATGAGTTAGTAGCGTAACCGTTAACCAGTAAAAATTTTGCATTCTCTGAAAGTAATGCGACGCTCATTTCTAAAAGTTTTGGCAGATCGCGATTGAACTTCCATGTTTTTCCAGATGGCGAGTGTCCAAATGCAGGCGGATCCATAATTATTCCATCATATGTTTCGCCTCGATTGAGTTCGCGTTGCACAAACTTTAAGGCATCATCTAAAATCCAGCGGATTGAATCCGGCGCAAATTTATTAGCAGCTTGATTTTCTTTTGCCCAGGCAATCGCTGGCTTGCTGGCATCAACATGAGTAACGAAATGTCCCAGGCGAGTGAGCACCATTGTGGCGCCGCCGGTGTAAGCGAACAAGTTTAAAATTTTAAGTGGTCCTGTAGCAGTAGCGTTGGCTTGGCCAACAATATCCGTCATCCATTCCCAGTTGGCAGCTTGCTCAGCAAAAATACCAGTGTGCTTGAATGGAGTAAGCTTGGCAATTAATTTGATGTCCGGACGAAAATACACTTCCCAGCTTTCCGGCACTTTGCTTTTTCCTTCCCACTTGCCGCGTTCGCCAGCGCCAATAAATTCGGCATTCGCAGCTGACCACTCGCGCGGCTGCAGGCTTGGCTGCCAGATGACTTGTGGGTCTGGGCGTTTTAATCGCACTGATCCCCACTGTTCTAGGCGCGCGCCATCGCCAGTGTCGAGCAATTCGTAATCTAAGAATTGTTTAAAGTTTTCTAAAGTCATAAAATAATCTTAACATAAAAACCGCTGCTCGGCGGTTTTTTGGTGGCTTCCTACGGTGTCGTTAGAACATGTTTGGTAGGTACAAGTGTATGAAGAACTAGTGGAAGAACTAGTTGAACCAGGGTTCCACTAGTTGGGCTCACAAAACCATTGAATTTACTACTCCTTCTGTACCTTAAATCCACTGACTATTACTCTCACCAGAGAATCCACTGAACGACACCGTAATATATATTAAGTAAGTAGAAAGAGTAGTAAATTACCTAAATACTAAGAATACCTAAAATACCCTTATTAAACCAAACTAACCAAAAAATTCAAAATTCTGAAGACCTGAAATTGGGGAGGGATGTGGGAAAAGGAAAATTAATAACAACTGTACCACCTAAACCTTTATGAATGTTGCCTAGGAATTATAAAGCTCCTTGCTGTCTCAAGATTTGGAATATTTCATCTGCCGAAGCATGGTCATTTACAGGTCTAGTAAATACCCCGCGTCTACTTAAAACCTGTGCAATTGTCTGGTTTTGAAATTCATCTGGAGATACCCAGCCCCTAGAAACCAGTATCTGGATAAGTTCTTGATTCGTCATAGTTTAAATTCTTAAGTATTAAGTCAAAAACAATGCCATTACCTTTATAACACCATTATATATGATTTACAAGTAAGATAATATTAATTTAGTTTTACCAAGCCATATTTAAGTGAGAATAAAAAAAAATACAGACTACCTTTTGATAGTCTGTATGTGTTTTTATCCCTCCCGGTTCGTAATTAAACGATCGGCAGAAGATAGTTGTACTCTTCCTCCATTTTTTTGATGTTTTTGTTAAGATCATCACGAAGCGATTTCATCTCCACAAGGATGTTAACAATATCATCAGCTGGTCTTGATGCCAGGGTTCTAAATATAGCCCTGGTCATTCGTTTGGCAAGCCTCAACCTCATGATTAACTTTTGAGCGGTCATGGTTTTGGTGACTGCCAACATCCTTGATTCACTGCTACCTTGCCTCGGTCGAAATTTACCACCTGGCTTAACTTGGTCATCAGTATTATCTTCAGATTTCTGACCGCTTTTAGTTGTGGCCGTGACACTTGGATGATCCAGAATATATTGTCTCAGCTCCTCCGGACTGAAATGATGGAATACTGCTTCCTTTGCAAACTTGATTTGCTCAGTAACGTCAGTAACCATGCTAACCAATACCTCAACATCCCCGAAGCTAAGTTGGCGTGCTAGCACCATACTTTTGACTTCATTGGGAACGCTCAAGTATTTTAGGTTCTTTCGAACCCATGATTCGTTCTTTTTTAGAGCCTTGGCAGTACCTTGAATGCCTAACTTCTCGTTTTTGACCAGGTCAAAGACTGCCCAGGCTTCTTCAAAAGGCGTTAAATCCGCCCGATGAATATTTTCTTGGAATGCCAGAATCTTGATTTGCGCCGTCGAGAGATCTTTCAAGAGCATACCAAGAATTGTTGTGATGCCTTTCGCCATCGTAGCCTTCAAACGCCGGGAGCCAACCACTAAATTGTATCGTCCTGGTTTAGTTGATTCCACCACCAGAACTGGCTGAATTATCCCATCGTTCCCAATTGAGTTCGACAAATCTCGCATTTGTTCTTCATCGTAATAATGTCGAATTCCATACGGTTGATCTATTTTATCAATTGGGATATCAAAAGCCATACTAGATTTTCTTAGTTCGGTTTGTGCCATTTTTCCCTCCAATTTTTGCAAAATCTCTACTCAGGACCTCGAGATCCCTAATTTCCTCTTCCTTAAGGTTTCTAAGCCACGCTTTGGAAGACCATGTTTGGCAATGCGCTAGATAATCAATTCCGGCTGCATAAACTGCTTGGCTCCATGAGCCAAACAATTTTCGTGCGGTGCCGTGTAATCCTCCATGGTTTGAGTGCATGAATTTGGAATTCAACTGCACCCCTTTTCCATGTAAGTATTTGATTCGAGCGATCACCCGGTTTTTAGTCCACCACTTGTGTTTTTTAACCCCTCGTACGTTCCGCCACTTCAAACCAGCTGCTTCAATTGCTTTACGCCAACTGCCGAAGTACATGGAAGCCCCTGCTACCAGAGGATATTCACCGGCATTCTTAAGAGCATACGCGTACAGCGGTCTACCTTCTCGATACAGTTCTTTAATCCGTCTGAGAATTATTTTTTTGGTCCACTTCCGGTTCAAAAAAACATCCTTAGGATTAACTCCTGCGGCGAGTAAGGCATTTTTCCAACCATGTTTACCAAAATGTCGGAAAGCTGCTCGATACATACTCTGTTCTTCGCGTGCCACAACCTCTCCATTAAGAGGTAATCCCAGACGCTTGCGCTGCTTGATTGCCTTAACAATATCCTTCTTATCCCAAACACGTCCGAGTTTTGATAAACGGATGTCAGCATAAGAAAAACCTGCGGCTTCGACAGCGTTACTCCAACTACCGAAATAATTACGTGCTGCACCATACAGAGTTTCTGCATTTTGTTGCACGGAATTAGAAGCTAGAGATAATTTATTTTCGAAGCGTTTTTGGATTGCCTTGACGACGTTTTCCTTTCCCCATTTGGTAATAGGTCTTTTAGCACGCACATCATTATAGTCAAACCCAGCTGCCTCAATTGCTTGTTTCCAAGAACCAAAAAACTCACAGGCATAATACAATACAGTAGGCTGCTTGTTAGCCATGTAATTGTAGTTCAGAGCTAAACCATCAGCTAGTCGGCTTAAGATAAAGTTGATAATCTTTTCCTTATCCCACTTTCTGGCTTTGATTCGAACGATAACTCGACTGGCAGCCAACTTGTCATAATCAATTCCAGCAGCTTTGATGGCTTTGGGCCAGCTGCCAAAATGTCTCAGAGCTGCGCAGACCAATCTTTGGTGTTCAGCATCCTTAGTACTACTACTTAAAGATAGATTTGCCTCATGGCGCTTAGTGATCGCAGCCTTAACCAGATCTTTATTCCATCGATAATTACGGCCCGATGATTTAATCTCGTCATAATCAAGCTCGGCTGCCTTAACTGCCTTATGCCAACCACCGAACCATTTCACTGCGGCCTTGACCAATTTAGGTTCGGATTTTTTGACATCAACAAGTCGTAACGATTGTTGTTTGGCTGACAAAACTAAAATAGAGTTAACTATTTTATCCTTATCCCAAAAAATTCTGGTCTGATTTTTGGACTTTATGTTTTCGTAATTAATACCGGCGGCATCAATCGCTTCTGCCCAGCCTCCAAAATACCTTCGAGCCGCTACCATTAAAGGTGAATCATCAACTCTCACAGTACGCGAGGTTAATGACAAGCTTTTATTTTCACGATCAAGAATACCTTTAATTACCTTTATTTTATTCCAGGTTTGCTTGCCCATATTAACCTCCTTATGAAATTTTTTAAAGAACTTTTCGTTCCAATGGATACCATTTGAACACATCATTATGTCCTAAAAATGTGATTTTGTCAACAGTTTTAAAAAGTTGACAACCCACCTGAATGGTATACAATACTAACACAACATAATATTTGACGTATCCAGAGAGCAAGATGCTAAGGGACAAAGGCCCAAAGCTTGCCCGCAACCTGCCATAATGGCAAGGTGCGAATTCCTCCCTAAATATAGGGAAGATACTTATACTGTGATGCGTCGCCCTTGTGGCGATTTTTTGTTGTACCTAAATTCACAGGAGGAAATTATGAAAGACACTAGTAAGGAGCAAAAATCGATTTTGAAGAAACTCAAAGAAATCGAAAAAACAAAGGCCAATCTACAAGAGCTAGAAAATGCTCGGGTAGATGCGGAACGAGAAAAACTGGCAAGAGAAGTCCAGTTTGTAAGAGATGATATTCGCAGGAATTTTAACGAGACCATTAAGAAGAGTGAGCAGATATTTCTTTGGCTTGAAAATTTCTGGAAAGAACTTGACCCAAAGCTTCGAAAGGAGTTAGAGATTCTATTTCCCGAAGAATTGTTTTTATATGGACAATTCGGAGTGAGGTGGGATTTACCTAGAGAAATTTTTTGGTGTAGGGATAGACGTTTTATGTACGATACTCCTGAATACCATTGGTTCCGCTATGCTGATAAACTGACTAAATCATTTCAGCCTTTTATCATCACTTGCTTACATGATCATCTGTATTCAGGAGAATTTTGGAAAGAACTTGATGAAAAGGTCGCTAAGAAATTAGTGGAACTTAATAAGTAACAAATTGTCTCCCACAATTTGTAAGGAGGTAAAATATGCATCATTGGAATGAGAGATTCGATATCATCCTAGATACAATGATAGATGAAGAATATCTTGGAAGGGTAACACTTGAGGAAGCCTCGGAATTGCTCTTCAGGGTCGAAGAAGTGGCTAGGACAACTTGTGAAGAGTACTTGGTTTTCTTGAGAAGATGGGCTGATGGAGAGGTTTCAATGGAAGAGATTGATTCTTTTATTGGCACTGACAAAGTTGCTAATGATAAGCTCAATTGGATGTTGAGACGTCAACAAGAAGTCATAGGAATGATTGGTGTACTGGGCTGCATTGCCCAGCGAGACCAAGTGCGAGAAGAATACTGTAAGCGGATTGGTATCGAACCAGAGCTTATCTTCTGAAAGTAAAGTTGGCATCCTCAATTGAGAATCCAATAGTCCTAAAACAATTTCGCTTACCTAATCGGTAAGCGATTTTTTTGAAAATTTTCCCCTCCCCAATTTCAGGTCTTCAGAATTTTGAATTTTTTGGTTAGTTTGGTTTAA
>CAZYQT010000011.1:0-41694 GCA_964650255.1 uncultured Candidatus Saccharibacteria bacterium | reverse complement strand
TCGTAACAAGGCATCGGTAGCGGAAGCTGTCGATGGATCACCTCCTTTCTAAGGATATTTTCTTGACTACACTGCTTTTCGAAGCGTTAGTCAAGACATTCTGATGGTCGTCGTCTAATTTTTTCGAATTTTAGATGCACTTAGTTTGACTCAAAAGGATACGTAATCGGTCTCCCATTTCGCCTTATATAGCAATATATAAGGTCTCAGCAGGGGTAAATGCTGGGAATCACTATTTAGTTGTTAAACACTTTGTTTACATAAAAGCCTTATTTCAAATACTGAAGTAAGGCTTTTATGTTTGAGAAAACTGTCGTAGAAACAACACAAAAACTGGAGAGTAGCAATTTGCCACTCCCTCCCTCTACTTACTGTCCAAAGATGAGCGAACTGGTCGAAGGATTTTTAAGGCACGGACAATATGATTTAACTTGGTCGCCTGAGACTATAAGAAAATACCGAGAATGTTTAGGTATGATTATTCGAGATATTGGTGATTTGCCCGTAACTGATATTCGGTTAGTGCACGTTACAGAGTTAAAACAGAAAATAATAATGCGAGGAGCTGGTGAGTCCAGAGTTGGCTCAATGGTATTCGCTCTGAAAAGTTATTTGCGATACTGCAAAGAAATAGTTGAACTGGAAGTATTGGAGCACACTAAAATAAAGCCACCTAAACGGCATAGGCGTGAAGTGTTGTTTTTAACGAATGAAGAAATCGAAGCGTTTGTAAGCGTTATTAAAATCAAGAATACTTGGGAGCAGAAAAGAAAAAAGAGTAATGTTCGAATGGATGGGTTACGATTTCGCACACTCGTGGAAGTTTTGTTAGGAACTGGTATGCGTATATCCGAAGCTTTATCGCTTAATCGAGATAGTATTAACTTTGAAAATAAGGATGCAAAAATTATTGGCAAGGGTAGCAAAGAGCGAACCGTATTTTTTAATGACCGCTCGCTTGAGTGGGTTAGGTATTTATTGGAAGAAAGAAAAGATACTAATGAGCCGTTGTTTATTTCGCAAAAAGGCAATCGATGGGATAAAGGTGAAGTAAATAAATTGTTCCAACGATATAGCAAGAAAGCTGGAATTACCAAAAAACTCACTCCACATATTCTAAGGCACACGATGGCAACTAACCTACTATTTAATGGCTGCCCTATTTCGCACGTTAAGGAGATATTGGGGCACGACAGACTGGAAACTACTTGTAGGTATTATTTAGGGCTGGACAAAAGCAAGGCTAAAGAGGCTCACGGCAAATTCCTGAGTTATTAAATTACTGGTATAATAAAGGCAGAAATAATAACATAGTTTTCAATGAGTAATGATAAGCAATATAATGAATTTGCCGAAGATTTCTCCGAGTCAGTCAGCTCGCCCTTAATCAGTAGAAATGAGTTTTATAAGATTTTAGGGAAAGACATTTCTAATAAAACTTTATTGGATGTAGCTTGCGGAGATGGTGTAGATTTAGTCTATTATCAAAAGTTGGGGGTAGTGGTTTCTGGTATTGATGCAGCAGAAGGATTAGTATCTATCGCCAAATCAAAGTTGCCTGATGCAGATATTAGAGTAGGTTTGTTTGATAATCTACCTTTTGATGATAATTCATTTGATGTAGTTGTTAGTAAGTATGCCATTCAGACATCCGAAGATGTTCAAAAAGCTCTAACAGAATTTACGCGAGTTGCTAAGCCAGGAGCAATGATTGTGTATTTAACAGTTCACCCATTGCGTCAATTTATGGAAAAGAAAGGTAAGTTTAGAGATTATTATAAACAAGAAAAAATCGACTCAGTTCTTTTTAATGGCGATGTAGTTGTTCAAGAGCATTCTCATACCTTGTCTGATTACTTTAATGAACAAGCTTTGGAAAATTTGAAACTTATATCAGTTACAGAAGGAAGCGACTTTTCTGATACGAGTGCCCAGCAAGTAGCTGGCGATTATTATCCAACTTTTATGATATGTAAATTAACTAAAATATAATGAATACGAGCACTCCGAATGTAAAAATAATTGAGGGAATAGATGGGGTAAAAGAGTATTACTATTCTATAAACCAGCTTCTTGATAAAGGCGAAGAAGTTCTTGTATTCGGGGCTCGTTCAGGTAATCCAAATTTTCAAGATGCTATTGATTTCTTCGTGAATTATATCCATAGCCGTTCAACTGACGGAATTAAAACAAAGATACTTTATAACGTTGATGTTCAATCGTTAGGACGGACCTACGAGTCAATTCCTTTAGTTCAGGTGCGTTATATGCCTATGGGGTTGATAACTAAAGTAGGGGTAAACGTTTACCGTGATGTTATTGATATGCTTGATTGGGAAGACCCAGCTAACCCCAAAGTAATAATTATTGAAGATAAACACATTGCTGATAGCTATCGAGAGTATTTTAATATGTTATGGTCTGCCACTGTTGCTATCACTGAGTTAGAAAAGAAAGGTAATTATTGGTTACCAGAAATACTTTTTGAAGATTTTGTAAACCATACTGATGAAAAAGAAAAAGTAGAACAAGCTATTATAGATATTTTAAATCAGAAGAAGCCAAAGACACTGCTTAACATAGGCTCAGGTTTTGATACACTCTCACAGTTAAAAGAATTTCCAGAAAGCATCGACAAAATTACTGTAGTTGAAAAAAATACCAGTTATGTTCAGTCATATACTGATAATAAGACTGATGTAGTTTATGCAGATTTTGAATTTTGGGAAAGCGAGGAGAAGTATGATTTTATCTTAGCTTCACACGTTTTGTTCTACTTCAATGATAAGAAATCTGCTATTGAAAAAATGTTGTCGCATTTGAACCCGAATGGAGTAGCGGTGTTTATTGCTCATAGCCCCACTGACGATTATAAAAAGTTAAAAGATTTTGTATTTGGCTTTCACGGCAAAAAATATACTTTCACCTATGACAAACTCGCAAATATATTAAACGAGTTAGGAAGCGAATTTGAAGAAGTAAAAGTCGAATGTGCTGTTAATGCGAAATCAACAGATGAGCTATATAAAGTTCTAAGACTTTGGTTTGAAATGGATTTAAAATCATACTATGAACACGAAAAGGAGATAAAGGGATTGCTGGGTGGAAACGTTGTAAATTATGCCAACTCTATTTTCATTGTAAAAGATAAATAATTTTGAATGTATGAATAAACTAATCAATAGTGCAATCAAGCTTGGGCATACCAAGCAAAAAGGGGTGTATTTTCTCAACACTACCCAAGAGCTTAAAAGTTTTTATTTGGATGGTCTAAAGAAGTATAAGGAATGGAAAGCTATTGCCAGCATTGAAGATTGGTTGCCAGTAGACGACACTTTTTTACAAGACTTTCGTATCCAATTAGACGAGAATAAAATTAAGACTAAAGTTATTTTTAAAAAACCTGGTCTTAAATACGAGCCAGAGGGTCTAAAATATCGTCAGGTTAAAATTATCCCTGCTTCGTATAAGTTTAGAAGCAGTGTTGATATTTTAGACGATAAACTGTTAATAATGAGCCCCTCAATGAAAGTTTTAGGTTTAGTGATTGACATTAAGCCTATGTTGGATATTTTTCACGACACTTTTGACCTATTGTGGGATACTCTGCCTAAGACAAAGAAATAAACCCTATGAGCCAAGATTTATATGGCGGTAAGGGTTGGGCAAAACTGTGGTCAAAACTGGAACAACAAGGGAATGTTGGAATTGACTATTGTATAAATCCAATCTTATATCCAAAAATTTGCAAAGCTTTAAATACCATAGAAAATGCTACTATGGTAGATTTTGGTGCAGGCACAAACATTTTAGCTATTCAATTCTTATTCGGATATAGGGAAAACATTCCTGCTTTAATGAAATGCAAAAGTTTAGATAAAGCACGACAGAATGTTAAGGAATTTATTGGTTTTGAACAATCAAGCAACTTAGTTAATGAAGCAAAAAAATATCATAGGGATTTAGGTTATCCAAACTCTATCGATATTAAAAAAATGAATTTAGTAAAAGGGGAAAAGCTTCCTTTGAGTAATGCCTCTGTTGATATAAGTATTTCAAGAAATTTTGTAATGCATCTTACACCTGAGGATTTGGAATATCACCTTCAAGAAACAGCGAGAATTTTAAATAAAGGCAAATATATATTGGCAGTTTTAAATCCCGAATATGAACAGAGGAAATACAAAGCTTTAAATCCTGGTAAGCAAGATTTAAAAGATGGACAAAGGTATGGGTTTACTCACGGGGCAAAAGGGGAAAGCGGTGTATTTTATCACTACTTCAAAACTACGCAGCATTATGAAAAGCTTTTTAGAAAGCACTTTGTGATTATTGATAAAAAACCTTGCACACCAATAGTTAATGAGTTTAAGAATACTCACGAACGTTATTATTGGAAAGGTTGCCCTATGGCTTTTGTATACGAATTAAAGAAAAAATAATATGATAAATAATGTCAATGAATTAAAGCAACAATCTGGTGTAAAATACTACGCTTCTCTTTTTGGAAAGTCGGTAATTGATGAAAGCAGTAATGAGTATATGATAATTAAGGAAATAACCAAGTATCTTTTAGAAAGCGATTTTGGGGTAATGCACGGAGGTTACGTTGGTGGTGCTATGTCTGCGATAAATGATATGGCTACAGAAATTATAACTAAAAATAATCTTTCACCTTTCCTCCATATTGCTGTTCCACAAAAAGACCACGACGAAAACTGGGAAAGGGTTAAAGATGCTCAATTCACTAATACAGCAGATGACATTTTCGACAGGTTACGTATGATTACTACCAGTGATATTGCCATTGTGTTGCCTAAGGGAGGCATTGGAACTCAACTTGAGTGGACAACTGTATTTCACGAAAACCAGATTAAGGAGTATCTAAAACGACCAGTGCAACCATTGATATTCTTTATTACACCCGATGGCACTAACTGGAAAGAGATAGTAAATAATACCTTACAGAACCTTGATATGAAAGAACAATCCTCTGGTAGCGAATGGGTTTATTTTGTAAATTCTATGGAACTGTTTAAGGCAACCATTAAACTTTTGAAGAAAAGTATGCCTGTCTAAAGAAAGCTACAGTTAGTTCAGAATAATAATTTAAGTATGAAAACAAAAAATTGGCAGTGGTTATTTTTTGATATGGGAGGGGTTATCCTAAACGATGACGAGCCAGAGCGACTAAGGCAGCAAGCATTGCTACAAGTGGCTCAGCACTATATGCCAAACGTAACTATGGATAATGTTTATCAAGCTTGGATGGAAGCATCTAAGTTATTTGGAAGTGTCCGTATTCAAGCACTTAGGGTGCTATTGAAAGGTTCCCCTAAACTAACTGAAGCGGAAACTGAATATACTGCAGCTTGTCAATATAATTATCATTCATTATCTACTATTCGTCCTGAAGCCAAGTCTGTGTTAGTTGAGCTAAGTCAGCGATACAATTTAGGTATTATTGCAAATCAAAGTGCAAAGACTACTGAGCTATTGGAATCATCGGGTTTGCTTCAATACTTCTCTCATCAGAAAATGTCAGCACATATCGGTTTGGAAAAACCAGACCCAAACATTTTTCTAACTGTCTTAAAAGATACGGGAGCAAAGGCATCGGAAAGCGTTATGGTTGACGACAATTGGTTTAGAGGACTTGTGCCAAGCCGAGAACTTGGGATGTCCACTGTGTTATACAGACGTGATTTAATTCCCTATCCTGATACCGCTACACCAGATTTTACAATAAATAACTTAGAAGAATTACTAAGTCTGTTTTAATCAAAGCCAAAGCCTCAAACTGATTATGGGGTTTTTTGTTATTTTTGTAATGATTGATATTAAGGTATAAATAGCTTAAAATTAAGCTAAATTACCATAAAATCCCCTCTATGTCAGCTATTGAAGAATTACATAAAACTGTATGGGAAGTTCTTGTTGAAATAAAACAAGAGGCTTTGGTTACGCCTGATGATGAATGGATACTTATTTCTACTCACACAGATGAACTATGGCGAGCTGTGCGTTATTTGGTCAAGCTGGGTGCTATAAAAGCAACAGAACACTCACCTTTGTTGAGGGGTGCTTCTGCTATTAAACTCGTCCAAGAGATGAATGGCAGAATTTACAAGCCTAACGCTTATAGGATAGAAATACTGCAACCGAGATTTAATGATATATATAATGTTTACGAACGAACCCAAAGCGAAGCTTCAACGAAAACAACTCTTGATTATATCAAGGAAATCATCCGCACTCTAATGCAAGAATATAAAAAATATCCTGCTGGTGAAAAAATTCGCTACGAGGTGTATGTAGGTGAGGATGATAGCGAAAATGATGAAATGGTAAATCAATACCACCGCAGGGTGGAGGCTTTGAATGAACTTAAACAAGAGGGAGTTATTGTAGATTACACGCTTGAAGATAGGAATGATGACATTCAACATAACGAAATTTTCGGCACACGTATAGAATACAAAATCGCAAGGTGCTTAGTTGATAAGAAAAAACTTTCAGAACACATTCAGCATAAAACATCTTATAGTCTGGAAACATTTTCTTCAGAAGTTACTCAAAGGGTCGCTGATAAGCTTGGGTTAAAGTCAGGTAAAACCTATACTCTAAAAGAGGCTTCTACTGACACTTCGAAAATTAGTGAACCAGCAAACGATGAACAGGAAAAAATGTTTTGGATAACCTATCAAGGTCGAAGCATTATTCTTAATACTCCAGACAGCAAATACCATATTAACAAGTTGCAATTTTTTAGGGATAACGAAAGAACTTTTGAATATATTTTTGGGAAACCCAATGAAGAACTAACCAGCAAACAAATAAGTGAGGATACTGGTAAGTCCGTAGACTTTAATAAATTTGTTGGTGCAATAGGATTTAAAGGCGAATTACGGAAAGCATTTTTTGATGTATCAAAAACAGCAATCAGGTTTATTGGGGAATTAACTGCTAAAAATTTAGAGCATAGAGGCATAGATATTACGAAATTAAATACTCAAATAAAGAAATTACGAGAGTTTAGTCCAGAATAGTCTAATTTAATCTGGAGTAGTCTTAACTAATACAACCCTGTCCTATTTTTACGACAGGGGTTTTAGTTATGGGGTAAGCTGGTCATATAAGTCGGGGTAATGAAGTAGCTATCTTAGGAGCAGGTTCACTCATAGAGGGGGTTTCCTGCGAATAGGGTAGCGACTTGATTACCTCTAAAACCACCCTCTATGGCTAAGAAATATAACATCAATATCATTAGTAAACGCAAGACCTATATCGTTAAAGAGATAGCGGTATTGCTTGGCGTTCACACGCGGACTGTGCAGATTTGGCTATCGCAAGGGCTAAAAGCGGTAGAGAAAAGTTTTCCTTTTTTAATTCACGGAGAAGAGCTTGCTCAGTTTTTGGCTAATAAGCAGAGTAAGCAAAAACATCCCTTAGCTCCCGATGAATTTTTATGTTTCAAATGCCGCAAGGCAACCAAAAGTCTTCCAGGCACTATCAATAAAACCATAACTGAGAAGCGTATGGGTGGAGGGAAGATTTTGATAATTATAAAAGCTTTGTGTGAGATTTGTGGTAGCAAAGTTAATCGGTTCGACGCTATCTACACGAAGGATGTGGCAGAGTTATTAGGAACTGAAGTTAGCCTCGTAAACATTAACATTGAACAACCAATTGTATGACAAAAATCAATATAGAAAATGAGCGTAGAAAGCGTAAGTATTTTGAATGGTTACATAATGCCAAAGGGTTGGCTTTAAGCACTATTAAAGGCGTTGAAAAGGCTATTTGGGAGTGGGAAAGTTTTACGGATATGGCTGACTTTAAGAACTTCAATGAAGATACAGCGATTGCCTTCAAGGAATCGTTGTTGCAACGAAAAAATACTCGTTCGGGTAAGACTTTAGCCTTATCAACTTGCCAGCATTATTTGAATGCTCTTTCTGAGTTTTTTCTTTGGCTTTCAAGTCAGCCTGGCTATAAGTCTCGAATTAGGCTTGATAAGATAGCTTATTTGAAGTTGGATAGGAAGCAGAGCAAAATAGCGTCTGAACCAGCTGTAATTGAGTATCCTTCTCTTGAACAAGTTCAGGCTGTTGCAGTAGCTATCAAAATAGAAAATGAAGTTGATTTACGAGACAGAGCCTTAATGTCTTTCGCACTATTATCTGGAATGAGAGTGGAAGCCATAATGACTTTGCCGTTGCAATGTGTGGATTTAGACAGTATGGAAATCCATCAAGACCCAAAACAAGGAGTGAGAACAAAGTTCTCAAAGAGGAATAACTCAACATTATTTAATTTTGACGCTACTTTAACTTCTTATATTGTGGAGTGGGCAGAGTTTTTAAGAAAAGAAAAGCTATTTTCACCCCAAGACCCTTTCTTTCCCATCACCAAGATTGAACAGAAATCAGAAAATGACTTGATTTTTGTAGCTGACAAAGTGCACCCCCAATTTTGGAAAAAGACAAATTCTATAAGGGATATTTTTACGAAGCGATTTAAGGAGGCAGAAATAAAGTATTTCCCACCACATTCTTTTCGGCACTTGGCAATTAGGTTGGCTTTTGGTAGTTGCTCAACTGCCGAAGAAATCAAAGCGGTCAGTCAAAATTTTGGACACGAAAATATCGCTACTACGTTGATGACTTACGGAACCATTAGAGAGGATGAAGTAAGTAGTATTATTAAAAAGATGGATTTTAGCGGTGATGTGAAAGCTGAGCGAGAAGAAATTGACAAGATTATTGCAACTTTAGAGAAGTTTAAGAAAAACGGGTAATATGATAAGCCAAATTCGAAATCAGAATAATTCTTATTTACAGCAGTCTACTGTTGTGGTTTCGGATTTACAGAATACCAATTTAACATTTCAAGAATTGATTCCACTCTTTGCCGATTATGTTGTATATGACCTCAGGTATAGTCCTAAAACCGCCAAGAAATACAGTGAGTCGTTGCAGTGGATTTTAAAAGATTTGCCACAGGTCGTATATCCCCAAGATTTAACATTGCCTGCTATTACAGAATTGAAGAAAAGAACTTTAATTAGAGGGGCAAAGGAATGTCGAGTCAATAGTATTTTATTCCCCCTCCGAAAGTTTCTAACTTACTGCAATGAAGTTTATCAATTACCTACTATTAACCCTAAGGATATTAAGCCAATGAAAATTCCAAAACGAGAAGTGTCCTATTTGAAAAAAGAGGAAGTCGAGCAGTTTGTTAAAGGGATGAACACCACCACATTACCAGGATTGCGTATGCGAACGCTGGTTGAGTTACTACTCTCAACAGCGATGCGTATTTCTGAAGCATTATCTATCAGCCGTGATGATATTGATTGGGTTGGTAAAGAAGTGGTTATTATTGGCAAGGGAAATAAACAGCGAACTGTGTTTCTGAACGATAGGGCTATCTCCTGGTTACAAATATATTTACTAAGGCGGAAAGATGACAACCCAGCTTTATTTGTTACGTTTGGCACACCAAAACGGTTAGAAGCATATGACCTATCAAAGCAATTCAAGCACTACGCAGAAAATGCAGGGCTAAAGAAAAAAGTAACACCGCACATTTTACGCCATACGGCAGCAACTTTAATGTCTCATCAAGGGGCTGACATTAGGATAATTCAACAGATATTAGGGCATAGCGATATTGAAACTACTGCAAGGTATTACTTAGGCACAGATAAGGCTTCATTAAAAGAAGCTCACGCTAAGTTTCTTAGGTATGACTAACAAGGATTATGTGTTAAACCCCTCGCTATACAGTGGTAATGAGCTTTTCAGCCATCCTTGTAAATATATATTGGCAAGAATAGACAATTCCTTGCAAACTGTCCGAGGATGAATTAGTTTCGCAGACAGTTTTGTTTAAATAAGCCCCCACATCACTCTAAACATTTCTCGAAGGTTCTCAGCTAATACCCTATCATATATCTCTATCAAATAGACTGGCTTTGTAGCTGTGCTTTCTATAAGAATGTAATCGCCCTGCACGGTCATACTGGTATTAAATGGCTTTCCTGCCCATTTTTTAATTTGTCTATGTGTGTATTTTTCAGATAATTCAGTAAGGTCTTTGGCATCAGCAGAAAATAGTTGTAGTTTAATTTTTCCTTCGGATTTTTTACTCCACCAATCAACATATTCTCCGAACTCTTTAACGTAAGTTGGAGTAGTAAAACCCCATAGTATGCCGTCAGATTTAAGCATACTATCATTCCATTTTTGAGTATTGGCATACAAATAATCGATAGCGTCTTCCTCAGGAACAAAAGTAGTTTTAGGAATTGAGAAAATAGCATTCGAACCATATTGAGCAAGTTCCAAAGCGGCTCTTTTAGCTAATTCCTTTTTCTTATTCAATTCCCTTTCCTCACGTGTAAACATATCCGCTACGTTGCTCGCTGGTAGGGGAATATAAGCATCTACCTTTTTACTTGTATTCTTGGTAATCAAGCGTTTTTGTATGAGGTTATCAAGAGCAGCATAAACGGTAGTGCGTTTAAGCTTGGTCTTTTTAGATATATCAGAAGCAGTTAACTGCTGATTTTTCAATATGGCGAGGTAAATAAGGGTTTCTTTATCAGTTAGCCCTAAATTCACTAATAATTCTTCAATCATATAGGTATTATAGCAGATATTCTTCAATTTGTCGAGAGTTGGACAACACTAAAATATACCTTATATAAGCTGTATAATCGAATTTAGTTACAATAAAATAATGACAAAATAGCAAAAATATGGTCTAATGCATAGTTATCATTAACCAAATATAACAATGCAATTAGATATTAGAGAACAATATAACCAATTTCCTAAGGAATTTTCAATTAACCAGGTTAATAAGAACCAAGTTAATAGAACTATGGCTTATGAGATGGTAAATCCCCATTTGGCAAATGCCAATGTATTAGACCTTTGTTGTGGTGATGGCATAGATGCTGGTTATTTCACTCAACAAGGTGCTAAGGTGGTCGGTATAGACGCTTCAGAAGGCTTAATCAGTTTGGCAAAAAATGACTATCCCCATATTCGTTTTGATGTGGGCTTAGCTGAGCAACTGCCTTATCAAAATGAACAGTTCGATGTCGTGTATTCCAAATATGCCATTATGACTTCGGCTGATATGCAGCCAATTATCAATGAAGCCCATAGGGTGTTGAAATCGGGTGGAGTATTTGTCTATTTAGTTACTCACCCAATTCGTCAGTTTATGGAAAAGAAACAGCACAACGCTAACTATTTCAAAAAAGAGATTGTTGATTGTGTAATCCTTGACGGCACTGTAACTGTAAAAGAACCTACTCATAAATTCACTGAATACTTTAATAGAGATTTCTTTGAGAAATTTGAGTTACTTGATTTTACTGAAGCTTTCGACCCAGCAGCAGAGCAAGTAAATGGTGCGGTATATCCAGGCTTTATGATTATTAAAGCTAAAAAGAAATGAAAGTAGCTTTGTTATCATCTGCATCTCCAGTTGTTGATGAAGATGCTCTTATTGCAACTAAGCAACTTGTAGAATTGTTGTATAAAAATAATATAGAATTAGTTACGGGTGGTTGTTCAGGTATTCCTGAATTAGCAATAAGGGAAATGGTTCGGTTAGGTGGTAACACTTCAGTCTTCTCACCTGATAGGAGTCCTGAGAGTCATCAGTTGCGGTCAGATAATATCCCTTTGGGTATTGCACAACAATACTTCTATAAGGAAGGTTTCACTCAGCGTAGTATTGATATGCTTAAGAGCGTTGATGGAGTCATTGTAGTAAACGGTCGTATTGGAACACTTTCAGAATTTACTATGGCAATAGAAGAAGGTATCCCTGTTTTAGTATTAGAACATACTGGTGGTATAGCAAATCATTTAGACTATATACTCCGAGTAGCAAAGAAAGAATTTCCTGATAACTTTATCCTATTTTCAGAAGAAACTTCTGATGGGGTTACAAAGTTAATTACTCATATCCATAACAAGAAGGTGTAGATGTTAAATCTGCACTTTTTTGTTATTATTCAATTAAGTAAGTAATGCAAACAATAATGTCTGAAGAATTATTAGAAGTTTACGACGAACAGGGCAATACATTAAGTCCATTGCCACGTTCAGAGGTTCACGAAAAGCCAGTAAAACACTGGCACGGAGTGGTTAATGTTTGGCTGGTAAATAAGGATTTACAGTTGATGGTTTCAAAGCGTTCAGAGTCAGTAGGTGGCAATCCTGGAAAATGGCAAACCTATTTTGGTGGACACGTGCCAGCAGGATTGTCTCACAGCGAAACTGCTGTTAAAGAACTTCAAGAAGAAATTGGATTGACTATTCAGCCTGACCAGCTTCATTTGGTTGATAAAGGTCAATTTTCTAATGAAGACCACTTACATTTTTATGAAAGCTATGCGTATTTATACAATGGTTCGCCCGATGATTTAACATTTAGTGATGGCGAAATTGTGCAGGCAAAATGGTTTAGTATTGATGATTACTGGCGAGCAAAAACTGCATATCCTGAGCAGTGGTGTAATGCTTGTAATTTGGACAATCAACAACGCATAAAAGATTGGCTCAGACATATAAAGTAACTGATACAGTTACTTATAAATAGGGTAGTTTACATTTAGTTGACAATTATAAAAGGTTAGTTTACAATTAGTTTACAATAGATTTTTAAAGGGTTTACCATATTTTATGGATTTAAAGCGTGTAATTCTAAAACTAATTGACCATAATAAAAGACTACAGACCAGCGATGTTCTTTCTGCTATTAAGAACGAGTATTCCAGGCAGTATGTCAGCAGGGTATTAAATAAGATGGTTGACGAGGGTCTCTTAGTGAAGGTAGGTAAAACTATCAGCACGTTTTATATATTGCCTGACAGGAAAGATGAAGTTCAAGAAAGCTTGGGTAACCAAATTAAGTTAAGACTAAGCAACACTGACTTAAAGGAACACGAAGTATTGGATAAGATAAACGCTCGAATGCCTTTTATCGTAAAAGCCAAAGAAAGCATTCGTAGTATATTTGATTATGCATTTTCGGAAATGCTTAACAATGCTATTGAACACTCTAAATCGAAGTTTATTGAAATTGAGGTTTCTAAGGAAGATAATAACCTATGTTTTTCTGTGAATGACTTTGGTATTGGTGTATTTAAAAATGTAATGAAGAAACGTGGTTTGAAGTCAGAACTGGAAGCTATTCAGGACTTAATGAAAGGAAAGACTACTACTGAACCTCAGGCACATTCTGGGGAAGGGATTTTCTTCACTTCCAAGATTGCAGATGTTTTTGTTCTGGAAAGCTTTGATTATCGATTAAGGATTGATAATAATATACCCGATGTTTTTGTAGAGGAGCTAAAGCCGTTGAAAAGGGGAACAAGGGTGAATTTCAAAATCTCGCTATCTACAAAAAAGCATTTAAGCGATTTGTTTAAGAATTTTTCGTCAGACCCAAATGAGCCGAACTTCGATAAAACTAAAGTGGAAATTAAGCTTTACACAATGGGCACTATCTATGTTTCCAGGTCTCAGGCAAGACGGGTGCTAACCAGCCTCGATAAGTTCAAGCATATCATTTTAGACTACGATAAAGTTCCTACCATTGGACAAGCATTTGCAGACGAGATTTACAGAGTATTTCAGAGTAGGCATCCTGACATTAAAATTGAATCTATCAATGTTAAAGAAGCGGTTAAATTTATGATTGACCGTTCTAAGGGTTCGGGTAAAATGAAGTAGATTCAATAAATAATTAACCCAGTAGCTTGAAGTAAGACTTTAAGCTAAATAGTGATTGGTAACGGCTCGGTAACACCTCCTTTCTAAGGAATAAAATTACGTGCTCTGTTGCTTTTCGAAGCACAAGGTTCGTCATTCTGATGGTCGTCATCTCAATATTTCGATATTTTGATGCACTAGTTTTGATTCATAAATTGACTGTAGTTGGTGAAAACATTTCAATCGCTATATAGTTGTTAAATTCTTTATAAATTTTAAACACCCCGTTTGGGGTGTTTTTTGATTGATTGACATAAGCCCTCAAATTATGTATAATACTCTATTCTGTTCTTATGGAGGAAATAATATGAAACCGTTCGTGCGAGAAGTTGTTTTACCAGCTCCGGATATTCACACCGCAAAAAATGCTGTAGTGGAATTTTTTGATGCTGGTAATGATGTAGATTTGCTGCTTCCAATTAAAAGTTTCCTAGGCTTGTCGGCGGCAGGATTTGATGAATTAGGAAACCTAACTGATGACCATGTTGCTTCTTTGGCATTTACAAATCCGCAATCAGAATTGATTGTCGTATTTTTATGCAACCGTCATGCGCCTGGTGGAGCGCAGTACCAGATGTTTTGCAAAACAGGCGGCCAGTTATATCAATTTACTTCTGAAGTTGGCGAAGGTGTTTTTGACCGCACTGTTTTTGGAAAATGGCAGGCAATCGAAATGCTGGACGCCGCTAAGAGTTTTGCGGATGGTAATCAAGATGAAAGATTAGTTCTTTCGGAATCTGAACTCGCGAAGAGAATTATCAAAGAATGGCGCTCATCATAGCCATAAACATTTGTAAGTGTACGCCCTTGTTTAAACGCAAGGAAACGGCACTTCTTTTTTTATTGACAATTAGCAGGTTTTGCCTTATACTTCGGCTGCGTGAAAGCGCTCCAATTTCGAAAGAGATTGAAGAAATCCTGAAAAGGAAGTAAAAAACATGAAAGAGGATAAAAGAAAATCGCATTTAATTGAATCAATTTTTGGCTCAGAGGCAAACTTAATCCGCATGAGGATTTATGAAATCCTTCTTAGGAATGGTGCAACCACTAAAGATATCGATACTGAGTTACTCCAGCTGTGTCGTGAAGATGGTATGTCCAGAGAAGATGTGGCCGCAGCAATATATGGAAGAGTTGTGTGCAATCTACGAGAGGCGCATTTATTTGTTAACGACCTCGGTGAGTTGTGTGACGGTGACCAAGAGCTGAGCAACAGCTTTAAAGCTGGCAGTTTGCTGGGGCTGTTTCAGGCAATTAATTGGGCCATAGAAGACGGCTTTGTATCTCAATTTCGTATGGATTTCCCAAAAATTATTCCGAAAATCCTGAGTAGGTGCGACAATCGCACTATTAGTGAAACTCTAGGAAGTCCCTATAAACGTATTTACGAGCAACAGTTATTGCCGCTGGTCAAAGATTATCCACGTAAGAACACATTTGGCAGCGAAGTCAAAAAAGCTGTGTTGTTGATGAAAAACCTTAGCGAAGTTTTTCGGGTAAATAATTGGACGACTGATGAGAAAGTCCCAGAAATAGTAAAACAAGTTACTAATGAGTTGTTTTACGGCATCGCTGGTGTGGTAACCACCTCGGAGCGGGTGACCTGTATGACGAAATTTGCTAGTTCATTCGGTCTATAAATTGCGACTGTTCTGTTAGGATTTGACTGCCGCTGGTTTTTTCCAGCGGCTTTTCTTTTTTGTTATAATACAATTAATTAAATAACCACCCTAGTACGGGAAACCCCTACGAATATCACTAAAGGCCAACACCTCCTTTCTAAGGAATAAAATTACGTGCTCTGTTGCTTTTCGAAGCACTGGAAATGTCATTCTGATGGTCGTCGTGAGTATTTCGAAACTCGCGCACTAGTTTTGATTCATAAATTGACTCGTAGTTGGTGTAAAACATTTCAATCGCTATATAGTTGTTAAATTTTCTATATTTTAAACACCCGAAAGGGTGTTTTTTGTTTATCAAAGTTTTGGTTTTTCTTGAAGTCATCTTGAACACCATTCAGGCATACTGAATTCTTGGGCTGAAATAGTGCCCACAGAAAACTAAAAAGAAAATATTGGAGGATAAAATTATGAACAAGAAAATTGCTCTAGTGATTTTACTACTATGCTTGTTAGGTGTGTTCGGATTTGGGCAACAAGTTCAAGCCCAAGATCCAGAACAAAACAATTCCCTCGAACCAACCGGTATGGCTAAGCCACTGGCGGATCTGCGCGATTACAATGGTACCTATAGCGGCACCATTGGCACCGGCAGCATCGGCTATACTGGCGGTACATTGTATCGGGATAATCAAAACAACGGAGCATCAGCTGGCTGCTTAGGCGAGGGCTGTGGCAAGCATCCCGGTGTGGATATTCCAGTCCCATTAGGCACAAGAGTTTATTCAGCAACCTGGGGACAGATTGTAATAAGTCGCTGTGATCCAACGTGGGGAGGTTTAATCGTGCTCAAAAGTCAGAGCTACTACACGGGCGAAACTATTTATGTAGTATACGGCCACCTCAGTAGCCGGACCTACAGCAATGGCGCTCCAGTGGAAGCTGGGCACTACGTAACCACTGGAGTGCAAATTGGTAAGACCGGTGGAAGTCCCGAGACGAAATGCAGTGGCAATTCCACAGGCCCGCATTTGCATTTCCAAATCGACCGCGATGATGGCAATCCCGAGCCTTACTATCCGCCCACCAGCCAGCTCAACCTTCGTGATGACAACTTCCAAGTTAGCGCGCATACCTTTAACCCAATTCCATTTGTGACAGGTGGCTACCGTTGGTCCTTCAACCGAAGCGGTACATCGGCAGACAGCCGCGAGCTCTGGGATTTATTCAACTTCCAGTCTTTCGGGGTGAGTGATGGTGCTCTTTGGGTTGATGCTGGCTTAGATCCTTACATCCGGCGTGGCGGCAACACCAACTGCAATCGATCGCGTCCTTGTAGTAGTAGTATTGCTGCCGAAGCCAATCAGTATCGGCAGGTATATTTAGATGTATACAACGGCTGCAACACTGGAATTGGCACGGTTTATTTCACCACCAATACTTCTCCTAATTGGAGTGAAAGTAAATCGTGGTCGTATCAGGCCATTGCCGGTTACCAAAGAGTCCATGTTTGGATGGCTGGTAACTATTATTGGAATGGAATTATTACAGGTCTGCGGGTCGATCCAGCAGCGAATTGTAACCCCACTGGTTTTGATCCAACTTACTACGGCGAGATCACTTTAGAGAAATAATTTCTTGTCCAAGCTAAAAGGCAAGCGCTTGCACAGCAATCCCTTGCCTTTTCCTTTTTACCTCGCTGAGTTATAATTCCTGCATATGAAAAAAGCATTTGCCCACGAGCACGAAGGCGCTGATGGTGGCATTCAAGCCACTTTGCACATTGATCCAATCGATCATCCAATAGCAGGGCAAGAAGCGAGATTCTTTTTTACCTTTACAGATCCAGATGGCAAGTTTCAAATTAGCAAATGCAACTGCGAAATTACTTTGGAAAAAAATGGCCAAGAGTTGGAAACCAAGACGGTAATTGTGCCCGAAGGTAAATTAGCTGCCCTTGGTTCTTACCCACTCTACACAAAAACTTTTTCCGAAGCAGGTGACTACGAATTACACTTACACGGTGGTCCCCAGCCAGGGGTTGTATTTGATGAATTTGATTTACACTTTGATGTGCCAGTCGCAGAAGCAGCATCAGCAATTTTATCTCATCATATTGCATCGGCTGGGGGGTTTCACTCTCTTCACTTTATAATATTTGGCGGCGGTTTAATTGCAGCAATTATTTTATTAATCCAAGGTTTCCGAAAAAAGAAACCTGCAAACAAGTAATCAATTTATAAATGTCTGAAACATATCTATATATATTTGGTAGTGTCTTAGTTACCAGCCTGATTTCTTTGGTCGGAGTGTTTACTTTGGGCCTGCAAGAAAAAAAACTCCGATCAATTTTATTGTACTTAGTTAGTTTTTCCGCGGGTGCTTTGCTCGGTGACGTGTTCTTACATATGCTCCCAGAAATGTCTGAGGCTGGCTTTGGCGCCAGAGAAGGAGTTTATTTCTTAATCGGAATTGTGGTATTTTTCCTGTTGGAAAAATTTATCCTTTGGCACCACAGCCATGACGACCACGAAGAATCCATTCATTCGTCAGTATACTTAAGCACTGTTGGCGACAGCCTCCATAATTTTATTGATGGCTTAGTAATCGCAGCTAGTTTTTTGGTGAGTGTTCCGCTCGGTATTGCTACGGCACTGGCCGTTATCTTCCACGAGATTCCACAAGAGATTGGTCAGTTCGCTATCTTACTGCACGGGGGATGGAGTAAGGCCAAAGCCACTTGGTATAACTTCCTGTCGGCACTCAGTTCTGTTGCAGGCGCTTTAATTGTTGTATTGTTTGCCCGCAACATCGAAACAGCGCCAAGCTTCTTGCTTGCTTTTGCTGGGGCAAGTTTTATTTACATCGCGCTTTCAGACATAGTCCCTCAGCTGCATAAAGAAGAGTCCACTCGCAAGTCTGTGTATCAGATTATTTGGCTAATTGCGGGTATTGTAGTGATGGCCTTGCTCCTGCATTTAGAGTAGGTATTCAAGTAAACCAAAAAATAAAAATGGCTTCCTTATGGGAAGCTTTTTTGTTAGTTAGCTCTTGATTTTATTAGAAATCTATGCTATAATGTATACAGAAGTTAAAAATCTACTTCGAAACAAAAACACAACTGAATCGGCCGATAAAACAAAAATGACATCGCTCACAAATACATTTACGCCCCAGGCACCTTCTCTGGCAGCGGAGTTTCCAACTTTCCGCCGATTTTTTATTTCGTTTCACGATCATTTTATTCCGCACCCGCGTAATAACTACCACCCTCATGCGCTAAGCCATCGTATGTTGGCTTTGTTGTCGTTGCTTCTGATGACAGTAAAAATTGCTGCGGTATCTTTTGTGGCCATTGCACCCGCCGCATCAGTAGAGGCCTCGGCAATTACAGCACCGACTATCATCAGTTTAGCTAATGCTGCTCGTCGCGAGGGTGGTCTTGCTGAATTAACACCAAACAGTTTGCTGTCTCAAGCAGCTCAGAACAAAGCAAACGACATGATGTCTCGTCAATATTTTTCCCACAACACTCCCACCGGTGAAACACCATGGACTTTTATTAAAGCGGTTGGGTACAGCTATGTTAGTGCGGGGGAAAATTTAGCTACCAATTTTCGAGAAGCAGAAAGCGTGCAAGCGGCATGGATGAATAGTCCTGGGCACAGAGCCAATATCATGAACGCTACTTTCCAGGAAATTGGTATTGGGATTTCTCAAGGAACATTCAATGGTTCAGAAACAACAATTGTTGTTCAAATGTTTGGTACACCAATTGCGCAAAAAGTTGAAATGCCAACAACTCCAACTGCGGTAGAGAAGCCTGCACCTGCTGCTGCAGCTCCAACTCCAGTAGTCACACCAGCACCATCAACTCCTACACCAACACAGGCTGAAGCCCCAGCTTCGGCTTCTGCTGAGGCCGCTCCTCAAGCAGCAGCTCCAGCGCCAGCGCCAGTCAGCGATACCAAATTAATTATCCGAGGCAGCGAATTAGTTGAAGTGCCGGTTACTTACCAACCAGTACAAATTACAAAAACAGAAACTGCACTGCAGGGCGAAAAACTTTACTTAACAGTAACTGCTTCTGGTGAGGCAACAAAATTGATAGCATCTTATGGTGACAACAAGAACGTGATGCTTGACCCAGCTGAGAACAATCAGTGGTATGCGTACATTCCATTAGACCAACTTAATCCAAATACCAACTTGATTGTTTACGCTTACGATATAAATGGTAATCGCACTCATGAAGCAGTAGCGCAATTCTCCCCAGAGTTAAATGCCAGCTTAAAGCCTGGTGCGGTTGAGGGCGCGTCTATAACTTTGTTTGGCAAAAACATCAATCCAAAAATTTGGGAAGAAAAAATTATTTTGGTAATCTTAGCTGCGTTGCTTGCCTGTTTAGTCTTGGCCATTGCGATTCGTCGCCACGTGCAACATGTATCGCTAGTTGCTAACACAGCGTTCGTAGCCATGCTTGCAGCGTTCATGCTGATGATCTAGTATATATAAAATTTTCTGAAACAAAACACCGCCCTGAGGCGGTGTTTAAATTTCTATTGGTGGACCCTACCGGGCTCGAACCGGTCACCCCCTGCTTGCAAAGCAGGTGCTCTACCAAATGAGCTAAGGGCCCTCATTGCGCGGGTCGCGCGGCATGCCGCGGACTCCACGTCCATCAATTATACACAATCTTTTGATTAAATTCCAGGTGTGGTTGTGGCGCTACCGAAATCCAGCACGCCGAGCATCCAGCACAAGGCCAAAGCCATGAAGATTAATCCAACAATTTTCCACCAGGTGTATGTGCCAGCCAAAGGTGATGGCAGAAATCGCTCAGCGAAATCAAATTTACCTGTCTGTTGGGTTATCCAAAATGAATACTTGATTATTACAATGCCTAGAGCAAAGACTAATGGACCTAAAAAGTATCTCATGGTTTTTATTTTTTCTGGTGGGCGATTCAGGAATCGAACCTGAGACCTCGTCATTATCAGTGACGCGCTCTAACCGACTGAGCTAATCGCCCCTATTTAGATTTGAATATAGATGCGTAACTTTGGCATTATACCAAAAGCTTATGATTTTGACAATACCGGCCTTATATAGTATTCTTAAAAAGTAAAAACAAGTGGATTGAAACAAAAACAGAATGATTTTCGGACAAAATAATTCCCTGCTAGGGGTTGATATCGGCTCATCATCCATTAAAATTGTAGAGCTTAGCAAAGGGCCTCACCCGACGCTTATTACCTATGGCATTGTGGATATCCCAGAGCCAATTACTCTCCAAAGCACAGACGAACAAATCCAGAAAACAGTTGTGCTCTTAAAAAGTCTAATGGAGAAGGCTCGAGTAAGCACCAAAAATAGTGTAATGAGTTTGCCTAATGCAGCCGTGTTTACTTCCGTAATCGACATGCCTAAGTTGAGCGAAAAAGAGATGGAATCTGCTATTCAATTTGAGGCAAAAAAGTACGTTCCATTGCCATTTTCCGATGTAACCTTGTCTTGGACAGTAATCTCTGACAACGAGGACGGAACAACATGCAAGGTCCTTTTAATTGCAGTACCAAAACAGATTAGAGACATCTATGTAAAGTTATTTCAGCAAGCTGGTTTGAACTTGGAGATCATTGAAATAGAGGCTTTGTCTTTAATTCGTTGTCTGGTTCTCGAAAAAGATAAAAATGATGTTATAATAGACATAGGAGCCAGAGTCACTGGTTTGAACTTTGTAAGGCACGGGACTTTGCAGCTAACTCGCAATTTGGGGATTGGCGGCGACACTATTACAGAGCGCATTGCACAAGCATTAAACTTGAGCATGCCACGTGCTGAGCAATTCAAACGGGACTTCGGTTTGCGAAACACTGATTTTCTTCCTGAAGCAGTCAAGCCCGTGCTAGCCATGATGAAAAATGAGATCAGCCAGATTATGGGAATTTATAAAGCTCATAATGTCGCAGTTGATCGCATTATTGTTGTGGGAGGCGGCGCGGCTTTACCTGGAATAACGGATTATTTCACAGCTGAGTTGGGTGTGAAGGCTATGGTTGGCGACCCGCTTGCGGGATTAGTCTATGCAGAAGCCGTCAAACCAATTCTCTCACGCTTTGCCTTGCATTTACCTATCGCAATTGGCCTAGCAATGAGGCAGGAAACAGTTTAAGAAACAAAAAATCTAATGGCAGAAATTAATTTATTAAAAGCAGAGAATTCAGTAGTTGATCAAGGTTTTGGCTTTGTAGCCAGATTGATTGCAAAACTACTCATGCTTATACTTGTTTTGGTATTTGCTTCATACATTGGTTTGTATATTTATAATAAATCCAACGTTAAAAAATTAGAAAGTATCCGAAGTGATATTAAGAACGCTCAGCAAGAGGCTTTAGATAAAAAAGAGCGCAATGAGTTACTTGTCCGCCAAGAACAAGTTAATAAGTTAGAAGTCTTAGTAGATAATCACTTATATTGGTCTGGCTTATTAACAGAATTAGCACGAGTCACTTTAAAATCAGCCCAATATACAGCTATTGAAGCGAAGAGTGACGGAAAATTAAATCTGACAGTGACACTACCAACCTACGGCGAAGTAGAAAAATATATGCAGATCTTCGATCTCCCTAAATATAACGAAGAATTTAGTAATGTGCGCATAGTTAATATTGGTACTGTGCAAACAGATAGTTCGATACTAACTCAGCTGCGGTTAGAATTGTTGTTTGATCCAGACTTCATCAAGAAAAAATTATAATTTATGGCAGTTGTACCCCCAAATTTAACTCAGAGCTATCATAACAACCAAAGTATTAGCAATCCTGTTTTTCAAAGCATTTTGATGTTAATTGTGATTGTGTTATTTTCGTGGTTTGTACTTAAGCCTCGGTTGGCTACATTTAATGATACTCGTGCGCAAATTACAGCAGCGGAAGCGCAGTTTAAGAAGGTAGATGCCGAGAGGAATGATTTAGACTTGCTAGTTAAGAAGTTGCAATCCTCCCCAGAGGAAGTCTCTATAGTTGATGAAGCCTTGCCTTTAAATGGGCGTATTAGCAAAGTTAGTTATTTGTTATCCGATCTAGTAGGCCGGTCTGGTATGACCTTAGGTGTATTGGGAGTTGATGATTCATCAAAAATTGTTGCTGCAGGCGACAAGGAAGTAATCAAAGAACCGTTTAAACCTGGGCGAACTTTACACACAATTACTGTTACAGCCTCACTTTCAGGCTCTATGGAACAGTTGAAAAACTTACTCGAATTAATCGAAGGCAATGCACGGGTATTAGATGTTGAGTCGCTGCAAGTCTTGGGCGGCGATGAAGTTACTAAATTCCGCCTCACTGTGAAAGCTTATTCATTTGAATACGGAGCTCAATAATATGAACAAAAACGTTATCAAAATTATTGCAATAGTTGTCATGCTAGGCCTTGCCGGCTATTTTGTGTACAGAATGTTTAGTGGTGGGTCATCTGGACTTGGTGATAGTGGAGTTTCAACTGCGGCTGTAAATGAAGTAAGCCCAATTTTGCCTCGTGGCAATACGCTAGACTTTGATAAAATAAAGAAATTTAACCCTACCCTTCGAACTAATAATTACCCACAAGCAACTGACGACCAAATTGGATTCACAGATTTGAACCCAATGATTAGCACACAATAGCCTATGGCCAATCCAAGCGTAACCAAAACGCCATCCGCTAATTTTGCACAATTTTTGTTGGAACACGGCTTTCTAAGCGCTGATCGGTTCGAAAAGCTCCAGCAGAAAATCAATGCAAAATTTGGCAAGGTAGATCAAGTTTCTGCCCAGCAAGTCACCGACTTAGTACTTGATCAAAAAATTCTGGACGAAGAAGATGTCGCTAAAGCCAGAGCGGCTTTTTTAAACTTGCCGTATGTGGATTTACGTACAGTCAAAATTCCACCAGGTGTGTTGCAAGTTATCCCAGAGGAGTCACGCACTTTTTACAAAATGATTCCTTATGAACTCAATGATCAAAGCTTGAAGGTGGCTTTAGAAGACCCGAGCAACCTGCAGGCATTGGAGGCCTTAGAGTTTTTGGGACAAAAGGATAGTTATCAGATTCATATCTACTTAGCATCTCGTGCTTCGATTGAAGCGGCTTTTAAGTCAGCTAAAAATCTGACAGCTGTTGTGGGTGAGGCTTTGGAAGACATTAAAAATATCGAGCTTGAAGAACGTGTTGAGGAAACTGATGAGCAGAAAAAAGCCAAACTTAATGCAACTACTCAAGTTACTGATGATGCACCGATTATTAAAATCGTTGATGTAATTTTATCTAACGCCATAGAAGCTGATGCTTCGGACATTCATATTGAGCCTTCAGAAAACGATGTGCGCGTTCGCTATCGTATCGACGGTATTTTACATACCAGCTTGCGCCTCCCGCGTAATGTTTTAAGTGCCGTTGTATCCCGCGTAAAGATTTTATCGAACCTTAAAATTGAAGAACAGCGTTTGCCGCAAGATGGCCGTTTCCACGCTGAGTTCGGTAAAGAATCCGTTGACTTACGCGTTTCCACCCTTCCGATTATGTATGGCGAAAAAATCGTTATGCGTATTTTGGACAAGACTAGCTCGGTGCCAACGTTGGATCAGTTGGGCTTGCGCGGGCGAAATTTACAGTGGGTTTTAGAAAATATCAAAAAAACTCACGGCGTGTTCCTTATTACTGGTCCAACTGGAAGTGGAAAATCCACTACTTTGTACTCGATTTTGTCTTTGCGCAACACTAATGAGGTTAATATTGTAACTTTGGAAGATCCAGTTGAGTATTTTATTGATGGAGTTAACCAAAGCCAGATTAATCCAGATATTGGTTTAACTTTTGCTTCAGGTTTGCGCAGTATTTTGCGTCAAGATCCGAACATTGTAATGGTTGGAGAAATTCGTGATGAAGAAACTGCAGAGCTAGCAGTGCATGCTGCTTTAACTGGTCACTTAGTGTTCTCAACTTTGCACACGAACAATTCTGTTGGCGCTATCCCGCGTTTAATCAACATGGGAATTGAACAATTTTTGCTGTCAGCTTCTGTAAATTTAATTATGGCTCAGCGTCTTGTGCGTAAGCTGTGTGATAAGTGCAAGGAAACTATTCCAATCACTCCCTTACTTAAAGAGGAGATTGATAAGGCGCTGGTTGGGGTGCCCGATGATTATTTAGATAAGATTGATGTAAAGAAATATTCCGTGTACAAGGCAGTGGGCTGTAAAGAATGCGGCAATATAGGTTACAAGGGACGGTTAGGTATTTTTGAAGTTTTGCCAATGATCGAAGAGTTGCAAGAAATTATCTTTAGCAAAGTCCCAGCTTTTAAAATTTACGAACAGTCTGTAAAAGTGGGGATGATAACAATGAAGCAAGACGGGGTGGTAAAGGTGCTCCGCGGGGAAACCACCATGGAAGAAATTATGCGCGTTACTACCGAATAAAATGACTTATATTAGCCAATATCATCACACAATGCGTAATCAGCCATTTGTAGCCCTAAACGGTGTTACAGTGGTTCTGGGCGAGCCTGAGGCCGAAACCAGGGCTTTTTATAGTCAGCAATTAGCTGAGATTGGCATGCAGGTGCATTTAGCTGATGCTTTGGATAAAATTTTGCCAGTGGTGCAAGCTAGCAAACCAGATGTGGTGATTATTAACCCATCGCACGATTTAGAAACCAGCTTCCGAGCCATTAAGTTATTAAAGCAAGAATTTAGCGATTTACCGGTAATTTCTATGGCGCTGACTATGCGAGAAGACCAATTAGATGCTATTATGCAAGCAGGAGTTTCCCTGCATATTAACCGTGGGTTGACTAGGCCAAGAGATTTATTGCTGGCTCTAGAGCAGGTTATACCGAAAAGATAATTAGAAATAAACACAAAAACATGTACAAAGCCAGTGAATTGGAATTAAATAAATTATTAGCCATTACCCTTGAGCGCAATGCTTCTGACTTGCACTTAATTGTTGGTGAGCCACCAGTGCTGCGTATTGATAGTGCTTTAACTCGTTTGGAAGATTACCAAGTTCTTAGCGCAGATGCAGTTTCTGATTTGGTATCTTTAATGATCACTCCAAAACAAAAAGAACTATTGATGGATCAGTGGCATTTGGATTTTTCTTACTCATATAAAGACAATGCTCGTTTTCGTGTAAACGTTTACCAAGCTCAAGGTGTATGGAATATTGCCTTTCGTTTAATTCCGACACAAATTAAATCCTTGGAAGAGCTTAATTTGCCCCCAATCTTAAAAACCTTTACCCAGTATCGACAAGGTTTGGTCTTGGTGGTGGGTCCAACTGGACATGGAAAATCTACTGCACTTGCTTCGATGATCAATGAAATTAACCTCACTCGCTCTGAGCACATTTTGACTATCGAGGATCCGGTTGAGTTCTTGTTTACGCCCCGCAAATCTTTTATTACCCAACGCGAAGTTAATCAGGACACGCCAAGTTTCGCCTTGGCCTTGAAGGCGGCTTTGCGTGAAGATATTAACGTAGTGCTTGTAGGTGAAATGCGCGATTTGGAATCTATTAGCGCCACTTTAACTTTGGCTGAAACTGGTCACTTAATTTTTGCCACTATGCACACAAACGACGCCGCGCAGAGCATCGACCGTATCGTTGATGTGTTTCCAGGTGAGCAGCAGTCACAGATTCGTTCGCAGTTAGCCAACACTTTAATTGGGGTAGTTAGTTTGCGCTTGCTTCCAAAAGTTGGCGGTGGTCGAATCCCATCATCAGAAATTATGGTGATGAACCATGCAATTCGTAACGTCATTCGTGATAACAAAATTTTTGAAATCAATAACATTATCCATACCAGCATGGAATCTGGGATGGTCCCACTCGACAAGAGTCTGGCAAATCTGGTGAAACAAGGTCTAATTGAATTAGATGTTGCTCAAAATTTTGTGTTAGACATGGAATACTTTACCTCACTATTAAGTTCTTAATTCTGTAAGTTTTACTGGTTTATGAAGTTTTTATATCAAGCCCGGAGCAAAGAAGGCATATTAAAAAAAGGCATTGTTTCCGCGACCAATCAAGCCAAAGCTGAACAACTCCTCAACGACAACAATCTGATTATCATCAGTTTGGTTGAAAATAAGGAGAGCTATTTAACCAAGGCTCAGAACTTGGTCGAAAATATGACCAGCCGAGTTGGTTATAAAGATTTGGTTTTGTTCTCCAGGCAATTTTCGACTCTAGTTGGTGCGCGCGTGCCAATTGTGCAGTCACTTCGTATTTTAAGCCGTCAGGTTAGCAATAAAGGTTTAATTCGAATTACTCAAAATTTAATTCAAGCTGTGGAAAGTGGGGATAGTCTGTCTCTGGCGTTATCTAAAAACCCACAGGTGTTTGGTAATATCTACGTTAGCCTGGTTCGGTCAGGTGAAGCATCTGGAAAAGTCGCTGAGTCTTTGGCCTATTTAGCGGATCAGTTGGAAAAGGATTATGATTTGCGTAGCCGCATTAAGGCAGCAATGACATACCCGACTTTTGTTTTGTCTGCATTGGTGATTGTTGGTATTTTGATGTTTAAATTTGTGCTACCGAATTTGGTGTCGGTATTGAAAGAGCAAAATGCTGAGTTGCCGCTAGTCTCAAAGCTGCTTATTAGCTTTACTGACTTTTTCGATTCTTTTTGGTGGGTTGTAATCTTAGTGATTGCCGGTGGGATACTCGCAATTAAAGCCTATATTGGTACTGAAAACGGGCGATATGTTTGGGATCGCTTTAAAATGCATATCCCGGTAATTGGTACAGTGTTAGACAGGATTTATCTAGCGCGTTTTGCTCGCAACCTATCAACTTTAGTGACCGGTGGTATTCCAATTATTAAAGCCTTGCAGATTATTTCGGAAATCATCAACAATGTTATTTATCGTGATATCTTAATAGAGGTTTCTCAGCAGGTGACAAACGGTAAATCGATTAGCGAATCATTGGCTAAATACAAAGAGTTCCCGCCGTTGGTAACGCAAATGGTAGGAGTGGGGGAGCAAACTGCGCAATTAGACACAATTCTTTTAAAATTGGCCACATTTTACGAGAAAGAAGTTGATGCTAAGGTTGGTACGCTTTCTAGCTTATTGGAGCCGATTATTATGTTAATTTTAGGTGTTGCTGTTGGTATCTTAGTTGCAGGAGTTCTCTTGCCAATTTATAATTTAGCTAGCGCTGTATAGTTAAGTATTAAATTTTGGTAAAGGGAAATATAATGCTTAGGAATGATGAAAGAAAACAAAAGCAAAATGGATTTACCTTTGTAGAATTATTGGTCGTCATCGCTATTATAGGTTTGCTGGCTAGTGTGGTGCTATTAGCATTGAACTCCGCTCGGGCAAAATCGCGGGACGCCAAACGTTTGGCTGAGGCCAGGGCGATTTCTACTGCCCAAGTCGCTTATTTTGACGATCAATTACCTAACGCTTATGCTACAGACATTACCTCCCTAGTAACAGGTGGTTATTTGCAAACCGTACCATCATACCCTCAACCAATCGATGGGAATTGTTCATTGGCTGACTACGGTATGACAACAACCGCATCTTCTTTTGAAGTTACTTTCTGTCTCGGCAATGGGACCGGGAATGTTAGCGAGGGCACCCATACCTTTACCGAAGGTGGCTTACAATAATAAACTTACAATCTTAATTATTAATAATAAATGGAAAACAAATTGAAACAAAACCAAAAAGGATTTACATTGATCGAACTTTTGGTGGTTATTGCCATCATTGGTTTGCTTGCTTCGGTTGTACTCTTGGCGCTGAATTCGGCTCGAGCTAAAGCGCGGGATGGAAAGCGTATAGAGGAAGCTCGCTCGATTGCGAGTGCACAAGAATTGTACTTTGATAGCGCAACTCCTAACACTTACGCCACCAATATTACGCAGTTAGCTGCCAGTGGTTACATACAAACCGCCCCCTCCTACCCATTACCAGTAGATGGCAACTGTTCGCAAGTTGACTACGGGATTTCGGGAACTTCCACTAGCTTTGCTGTTACTTTTTGTCTAGGTAACGGTACTGGGAATACTTCCGCAGGCACCCACACTTTCACCCAAAACGGTTTGGAATAGTATTGTATGGGTCGGTGCTGTTGATAATTCAGCTTGACCAGGACCATTCCATGGTATAATTATGTTAGACCTTTAATAATAGATGAGCGGTGAATAGCTGCTTATTCTTACCCAAAAAAGAGATTGGGGGTGAAAAAATTGAAACAAAACCAAAAAGGATTTACATTGATCGAACTTTTGGTGGTTATTGCCATCATTGGTTTGCTTGCTTCGGTTGTACTCTTGGCGCTGAATTCGGCTCGAGCCAAATCACGTGACGCGAAGCGTATTGCGGAAGCTCGCTCGATTGCTAGTGCACAAGAATTGTACTTTGATAGCGCAACTCCTAACACTTACGCAAGTACAGTAGCAGAATTGGTAAGCAGCGGTTACATTCAAACTACACCTAGTTACCCAACTCCTTCTGGCGATGGCGGCTGTTCTACCTCAATATCACAGTACGCTGTTACTGGAACCACAGGTGGTTACACAGTTCAATTCTGTCTAGGTAACGGTACCGGTGGCGTAGCAGCTGGAACCCACACCTTTACTCAAAACGGATTACAATAATTTCGTAGTTAAAACCCCTCGTCAGAGGGGTTTTAATATTGAGGTGGAAATGGTAATATTAATCATATGCTAAGTTCCTTGCTGCAAAGAATACGAATTCCTTACCGCGAAAATAAAATTTTTGGGATAGCACTATTATCGAATTTCGTTACCCCACTCTTATTTTATTCAAATTTACTCAATTCTTACGATGGACCACGGTTCGCTTTTTTATTAATTTTACTAGGCGCTACCTTGATTTTCTTGGCTTTTAAGCAGGAATTAAATTTCCGACTTAAAAAGCCTCTTTTATATCTTTTTGCTGCCTTTGCTTTAGCTAGCCTTGTATCAACAATTTTTTCTTACGATGTCACTTCGAGTATTTGGGCTGGTTATATTAGGCACGCTGACTCGTTACTTTTTATCCTGTGCTGGATATTGTTAATTTTTTTGTACAGCCTTATTGGCGTTGAAAATGAGCGTTTATCATTATTTCGTGTTTGGATAGTAGTCGGTATTTTAGTTGCTGCGTTAGGGATTTTACATAGTTTTGGGATTGGTTACTACGCGGGCATGAACAGCCAACCCCGTCCTTTAATTCCCGGGTTTCAAGGCAATCAAAATTTCTCCGCTATGTTGCTAACTGGGATTATTCCCTTATTATGGCCGTTAGCTACCAGAGCTAGGTCTTATTGGCGATTAGGATTTTATGTCCTTAGTGGATTGCTAATGATGTGGGGGTTAGCTGTGTTTGCCAGCCGAGGGGCAATTATTGCAAGTGCCCTTTCCTTGGTTTTTGGTCTCGGGTTACTACTAATAAAAAAGAATGGCTGGAAGCTGCGAGGCTCCGTAGTAATTGGACTGGTGGCCTGCGCATTGCTTGCGACCTTGTTTTACAGGACGACCAGATTGCCCGGGGTCGATACCTCGCTAAATTTACAGGCAGACGCGAGTGCTTTAAATCGCATCGAGTTATGGTCTCACTCGCTGGATATTATTCGTAATAACCCTTGGACAGGTGTTGGGTTTAGCAATTTTATAATTGGTTCTTTGAGTTGGGGCGATACATCATTTGCGAGCTTTGAAAGATTCGACGATGCCCACAATTTGTTTATCCATTTAGCAGCTAGTGCAGGGCTGCCAACCTTAATTTTGTTTTTGGCAATAATTGGTTTTTGTTTTCGTACATCCTTTTGGGATTATTGGAAGACGGGCTCGTTATCTAGCTGGGCAGTTATGTTGGGCCTTATAGGTCTCTTGTTTAGCGCCTGTTTTAACCCGGTCACAATTGCTAACTGGTTGCTGCTAGGATTTTTGTTGGCCATTTCGCAGCGAAATTCAGAAAAATCTATTCATTTAAATATTAATAAAATTGCAAAATGGGTAATGATCGTTGTTGGGGTGATTATGATTTTGTTTGCGTTATGGTTTGCCGCTTCCCAGTACACTGCCCAAATGTCCGAGGAAGCTTATAAAAAGCAAGACTACGATAAAGCAATTGCCATCGGTAATTTTTCACACTGGTTTAATCCATTTAATATTGGGCCGCGCATGTTCTCGGCTGCAGCGATGATCAGAAAACAAGTGGACCCCAATATAGTACGTTCAGAAATTGATGGGTTGCACCGATTCCATGAGCGCGTGCAAACGCTATACATTAATAGTGGTACTTTGTACTATATGTTATACCAGTATTCTCAGAATAAGGCAGATTTGGCGAAAAGTGATGCTGACTTAGAAATTGCCGATATTATGCAGCCAAATGATGTGCTGATTTTGAACCGTCATGCCTACATTGCCTATTTGGTTGGGAACCGAGAGCTGGCTGAAAAGAAAATTAACTTAGCACTAACCACAGGAAATAAAAATCCAAACTTTGCTGGGTATTTGTTAATCTCACAAATTTATCTGGAGAAGGGAAATCTCGAAGGTATGTATCAAATGCTCAAAAAAGCTAATAGTGTTATTCCTACGCCAGTTATTCAAAAGGCGCTAGAAGAGTACGAGCAGGGCCAATTCAAACGCGATAAAATCCCGGTATATTTCCCCGGAGTTGATATATAATTACCTTACAATGATTTATCAGAATCCAAATTATTGCATGGGTAACCGCTCGACCTGGCAAAAGCTGGGTGTGGCTTTGGGTATTTTAGCTAATCCTTGGATGCTACTCTTGGACAAAATCGGCTTGGTTAAAAAACCTATATACAAAACCCGTGGTTCTAAAACTCGCTCCAGTGTAAAGTTTGCTAGCCGCGGTAAAACCACAGATGTTAATGATGCAGTGGTTGTTCTGTCTGGCCGGGAGTACCCACCCGAATTATTGGGTTTGGGTGCGGGCGCAGGGGCTAGTTTGCAAGTTTTGGATTGCGGCGGTCATATTGGCACTTTTACAATGTATGTAAAGTCGCTTTGGCCAGAAGCCAAGATTTTAGCCATGGAACCAGTGCCAGATAATCAACAATTATTTTTGGAAAATACTCAACGCAATAAACTAAGCAATGTTGATATGATCCCATATGCTTTGTATGGTTCCGGCGGAACCTATTACATTGATTTGGCTAATAAGCAATTTGATGCCGTACATGTTACTTCTGAAAAGCCAAGCCATGACCAGTTCATAACTATTAATGCGCTGACCTTAGATGAAGTTGTGCAGCAAAACAATTTGCCAGTTATTGATTTGATGAAGCTGGATATTGAAGGAGCTGAGTATCATGTTTTTGAACACAGTCTTGAGTCGTTAAATAAGTATGTACGTCGGATTATTATGGAATTTCACCCTGCTGGCGACAAACAGAAGCGTGATGAAATCGTCAATCGCTTGTGCAACGACGGTGCGTTTAAGCTTGTATACGAAACAAAAAATATTTTAGGATTTGATAATGAAAACCTCACTCGCTAGATCAACTTCTACGGTTACTTGGCTGCTAATCATTCCAACATTGGCGTGGTATTACGTTGGACTGTTTGCAACCATGGCACTGTGGTATCCCGCTGGGTTATCTACTAGTGCTTGGCAAGAGCATTTAATTCACTTTTCGATCATTTATTTACTGTGGCTAACAGTATTTTTTTCTTATCATTTATTTGATTGGGACGCACTTCGTACAACCCAAGCCTTTTTGGGGAGACTGGTTGCCGCATTACTGATTTGCCTAGTTATCGCAGTCATTTATTTCTACTTCCAACCAGCCTTGCTCCTTACGCCAAGACGTTTTCTTTTGGTGCACGTATTCATTACCGGAGTAGGTATTACTTTATGGTATACAGTAATGCGAGCTGCTGCATCCAGGGCATCACGCAGACATGTATTTATTCACCATTCAATTGCCGAGTCGGGGCAGGTTGAATATTTACTTAATCACAATAAATTTCGAGGTCTACAATACGCTGGCAAGTTGAATGATTTTCCATCGGAGAATTTACCAGGTCGTAGCGTGGTAATTGTTGCTAGTGGGGCAGGTCTTTCTCCGGAAGAGAGTCGCTTGTTGTTTGATTTACGAAATCACGGAGTGCAGTTTGTTGAATATCATCAGCTGTATGAGGATTTAACACGAACAGTGCATCTTTCTGTTTTGACTGATATGTGGTTCATCCACTCTATAGATTACAGCGCTCATCAGTTATTTGATATTGCTAAGCGTGGCATTGATATTTTATTGGGATTGTTGAGTATAGTAATATTTTTAGCAACCTACCCGATCATTGGATTGCTAGTAAAGATCTCCAGCAGTGGCCCAGTTTTTTTCAAACAACAGCGCATTAGTCAGAACGGCAAAATTTTTACTTTGTACAAATATCGGACCATGACCATGGGCGGGGCTAACGATACTTGGACTGCGCCAAAGGATAGTCGGATTACCAGAATCGGCAAGGCCTTGCGTGTTCTGCGTTTAGACGAGCTTCCACAAAGCCTTAATATTTTAAAAGGCGAAATGAGCATAGTTGGACCCCGTCCTGAGCAAGTTAATATTGTAAAAGAGCTCAGTGAGCAAATTCCGTATTACAACGAGCGCCACATAGTGAAGCCAGGGCTAACCGGCTGGGCTCAGCTGCATGTTTATGCGGGGAATTTGGAGGAAACTAAGCGGAAGTTGCAGTATGATCTGTATTATATAAAGCACAGAAGCCTATTATTTGACCTAGAAATTATTCTGAAAACTGTTTACAACATTATTACTTTTGCTGGCCGGTAAAGTCTCGCATCGTCGCAACTAATGCTATAATTAAGGCATGATCCAATCACGTTGGTCTCAAAATTTATTGCTAGGATTTTTGGTAGTAGTATTAGCTTTGCTTGTCTGGTGGGGTTGGAGTAACGGGGTTCGTTCTGCGCAATCAAAGCAAGTTGTTAAAGATGCGCAGTCCATGGTCGCGGCTTTCAAAGAGTTTCATAACGACCAAAATCGTTACCCGGCTAACACAGAATTTCAGGACGTAGATATTATGCGAGCTTATCTTTCGAATTTTCCACCACAATCTTTTACCACTAATCTGTGCATGAAGTCATTTGATTATTTTAATGATACCCCGCAAACGTATGAGTTACGGTTTTGTTTGCCTAAAGCAGTCAATGGTTTTAAAGAGGGGTTAAATACTTTGCATCAATGAGTACAATTACAATCCTTGCGGCTTTTGTTTTTGGTACATGCATCGGGAGCTTTTTAAATGTTGTAATTTGGCGTTTGCCGCGAGAAATTGGGTTGGGTGGGCGCAGTGGCCGTTCTGAGTGCCCTAATTGTCATCATGTTTTGAGTTGGTATGACTTAGTCCCAGTATTAAGCTTCGCGATCGCTCTCGGGGCCTGTCGTTACTGTAAAAAGAGAATATCTATCCGTTACCCTTTAATCGAAGTTGTAACCGGTTTTTTATTTGCATTGGCAGCGGCTGTAACTATGCCCCATGATCTAATTTCGTGGTTGTTAATGCTCAAGCTGATTGTAATCATCTCAGTATGTGTAACCGTATTTGTTATTGACCTTGAGCATTATTTAATTTTAGACAAAGTTGTCTATCCGGCCATGGTGGTTAGTGCTGTATTGATTATTGCCACGAGCGTAGTGAACGGTTCATATTCGCAGATATTATCTAGTGCTATTTGTGGGCTAGCTGGGTTTGTTTTGTTTGGCTTGGTATGGGTGGTATCCAAGGGCAAGTGGATGGGGTTTGGGGACGCAAAGTTAGTTGCCTGGATTGGCTTAGTTTTGGCCTGGCCAAGTACTGCTACTGCGCTGTTCCTATCCTTTATCTTAGGGGCGATAGTGGGTCTGGGACTTATTGTTTCAGGGAAAAAGCAGCTCGGTAGCAAAATTCCCTTTGGTACCTTCTTGGCAGTCGCAACTGTCTTAGCTGCTTTTTATGGGCCTCAACTTTGGGCTATGTATTGGGGTGTTTTCCAGATGAAGTGAAAACGTGGTATAATAAAGGCACTAAAAAAACTTTTATGAAACAAAAAAACTATCAAAAACAACTTGGTTTTACAATCATCGAACTGATGGTTGTTATTGGGATCATGTCACTAATGTCAGCGGTCGTTATCATCGATTTCAATCGACAAAAGGTTAGCAGGAATGTGGTTTTGGCAAAAAATGAGACTGTCACCAACTTACGCAAGGTTCAAGGCTACATGCTATCTTCTAAAAACATCAGAGGTGATATCCCCGCAAAGTATTACATTGTCGAAATCCACAAAAATGATAGTTTCTACACTATTAATGCCGTGGATAGCCAGTTTAATTATTACCCAGCGATTGAAACTGTTAACTTGCCAACAGGTGTAAAATTTACTTCTTTGACGACTCAATCAACCATTAATACTTCAGGCGGAGGGGATGTCGAACTTCTGCTCGATTCTGGCAGTGAGTCAGGCCAGACCAGTGATTTAGAGAGTGGTAATGGAGATGCTGCTGGAAATAATGGTAATCTGGCTGATCCCAACTCGAATACAAATTCAGATCCGCCTGGGGGTGGTAGTACCGTTTACGTGAACGAAGGTGATTGTAATCCTATTATCGATAAACTATGTCATCAAAATGGTTATGATGGCTCTGGTATTGTACAAGCGGATCGAAGTGTTTCTTACGATTGCGTACAGATTATTTTTAGCGCCCCGTTTGCGACTATGTACGCCCGTGCTGCGAGCACTTGTGATTTTTCAATCGTTGGCATTCTTCGTAACCCCGTATTGTTATCACAAATTAGCCAGGGTACTAAATACTTAAATTTTGAAGGTACTCCAGGGGCGGTAGGTGCTAAATATATTCGCCTTAGTCCAATTACTGGTCAGATCGTTGCTTATTAATATGATTTTAAAAACCCATCAACAAGGGCAAACTTTAATAGAGACATTAGTTGCTGCCTTTGTTTTGGTTATGGGCATAACCGCAGCGGTTAGTCTGGCTACTTATTCTTTGGGTATCACCACTAATATTAAACAACGTGTTGTGGCTATTGGTTTAGCTAGAGAAGGGGTTGAGGTTGTTAAAAATATGCGTGACACCAACTGGCTTAATGACACGCTCTCAAGCAATTGTTATGATTTTCTGTCGGATAGTCAGTCGGGTTTCTGTTACCAAAATTGGCTATCGAGTGTTTACGAAATATTGCCCAATGGGTCGGGCGTGAGCCGGGTTTACACACTTGAGTTCAACCAGGGATCAGGTAAGCCATGGTCTCTGGTTCGAGATAGTAACTATAAATTAGACTTTGATTCAGACCCGTTCTCTCATGGTATTTATTATTTTCCTGGTAGTGGGAATTCTAATTTTTCTCGTAAAATTACAATAGAACAAGATAATTTTGAGCCGTTTAATCACAACGATTTAGGTACTAGGGTAAAAGTTACGTCGCAGGTGTGGTGGACTGGTAAAAATTGTCCCGTGGCAGATGATGCTGTTGATGGCAACCCATGCATGATCACTCTGCAGACATACTTAACCAATTGGAGGAACTTCTAATGATAAATTTTCCTAAGTTCAATAAACAATCCGGTTTTACTTTGGTTGAAATCATAGTATCAACAGCAATCTTTGTGGTGGTCATGGGTGCGATGCTGGGTTTGTTTACTCAAACGTTACAGATTAACAGGCGTGTTCAAGCAACTAGGGAGTTGGTGCAGGGGTCTCGGAACTTTACCGAAACAGTAACTAGGGAAGTACGCAATGGACGCATTGATTACAGTAGTTGGACTACTGAGTGCGATGTTGATAATTACCTAACAGATAAAAATCAGTCTTTGGCGATTTTAACACGGTCAGGTGATCAGCTGTGTTTTTATCTTGCTAACAGCGGGATTTTCTATTTGAAAAAGAAGACTCCATCTGGGGTTTATGTTGATGCTGTTTTTGATGCTACCAGATTTAAAATCAATCCAGACACTTTTCGCTTCATTGTAAGACCCAAGACTGATCCTAATCCCGACACTGGTGGAACCACTGGGTGCAATGGTTGCATCCCCGGGATTCAACCTTTTGTAACAATTTTGGCGCAATTTCAGCTAACCTCCGGGAATACCAGTGCCATGATTGATTATCAGACTACAATCTCAACCGATGTTTATGATATATTCCATGTCGAACCTTAAGTTAAATAAATCTAGTTCTCAATCGGGCGTTTCTTTGATGCTAGCGGTTTTGGTATTGTCAGCGATTACAGCCATAGCTTTTAGTTTGGCCACTATTGTATTTATCGAACTTCAAGCCTCAGGGGATTCTTTGCGCACAGAACCAGCGCTTTACGCAACGTTCGGAGTGACCGAAGAAGCCCTGTTTCAATATAAACGGTTTGTGCCACGTGACTCAACTTTAAATGTGTTAAATTGTACTGTCACCGGGGGTGGTAATTTTGTTCCTGCGCCTACCGATCCTGAAGGAATTTGTAATTTAAATAATGTTCAACTAGGTTTACCTGGAGAGCAACCAATTCAGTTTGATGACACTCCACGTGTGGAATTTGTTGGGAAAAATTCAACCAAAATCCTGCCAATGTATAAGGCTCCAACCGAGACAACAACTGGCTTTGAACAAATATACGAGTATCTTGGTATAGAACTTTTAGACAATGGAACCCCACCCGCTCCAATCCGGATTCATCTATTGAAAACCTCAATTGATGGTACCACTACTTGTTCTAATGGTGGCGGCGAACCTTGCAGTTATAGTCAGATTTATCCAGGGGAGTTGTATGAATTCAGTGCTTTTGAAACCACTGATACATATCAATATGAATTAGTGCTTGTTAACCCGAATGTCAATCGAGACTTGAGTGTAAGCATTAACACCACCAGAGTTGGTGGAAGCGAACCAGGCGGACTGCCATTTGTCGGGGAGCAGGTGCTTCGCATCATGGCAAACTACGTTGGACTAACTCGTACTTATCAGGTTAGAATCCCTATCCCGTAAATATACAAAATAAAAAACCTGTTTCTTAACATCTCCGCAGGCTAATTCTAAGGAAAGTAATTAGCCAAGGATTGGTGATGAAACAGGTTTTTTTATTTATCTAAAGTCTATTGTTGAGGAATTTTGATGACTTGGCCGGGAGTGAGTTTGAAGGGGGCCTCTAAGCCATTTAGAGTGGCAAGCGTAGTCCATTCAATATTGTGCTGTTGGCCAATCGAGAATACAGTGTCGCCTTTTTTGACCGAGTATTCTTTAAACATTTGCTTTGGAGTCTGGGTGTCTACTGCGCCTAGGACTGCACCAGTTTTTGGGATGTCAGAATGTGAGCCCTTAATAGCTAGATTAATGGCTCTAATGCCTAGTACCCCGCTAATTACTAGTACAATCATTGTGGCGTAAGGGAGAAGGCTGCCGCGATTTGATGCGCGGCCTACGCCCAGACCAAGCCGGGGAGAGAGTTTTACTTTCTGTTTCAGTGGACTCATAATTTAGCTAATCTTTATATTTATTTTATCATAATTTGATCATTAGTGTGCTATAGCGTGGGGATAAGTTGCCAGGTATAATGTATATATGACTGACTCAAAATCATCCGAGGCTGCCAGCCAGAGAGTCCAAAAACTAAGGGAGCAGATTGAGGATTTGCGTTACCGATATCACGTTTTAGACGATCCGAAGGTCACGGATAGCGTGTCTGATTCTTTAACGCGCGAGCTCAAAGAGTTAGAAGAAAAGTTTCCAAAGTTGCGAGACGCAAGTTCTCCCACTAACCGTGTAGCTGGCAAGGCTTTAGACAAGTTTCATAAAGTTCCACACACAGTGCGCATGCTGTCTTTGAACGATGTGTTTAACTTTGAAGAACTGGAGGCATGGGAAGCGCGGATTAAAAAGCTTCTACCTGCAAATGTGTCTGGCAAAAATAGTTTGGAATATTACGCTGAATTAAAATTGGATGGCCTGGCAGTGTCTTTAATTTATGAAGATGGTGTATTCGTGCGCGGCGCTACCCGCGGCGATGGTTTTGTTGGTGAAGATATTACTCAGAATTTAAAGACTATTCAGTCGATCCCTTTAAAGCTTCGCGGTTCAAAGTTACCACAACTTTTGGAAATACGTGGTGAAGCAGTAATGCGTAAGGCTATTCTGGAGGAATTGAACAGGAGGCAAATTAAGGCAAACAAAACCCCGTTTGCTAATACCCGCAATGCTGCTTCTGGTAGTTTGCGCCAACTCGACCCTAACTTAGCCGCTAGTCGGAAGTTAGACTTTTTCGCTTATGACATTGCCCAGTTAGAGTGGAGCGCGAAGCCACTGGATGAGCTTCCAAGAAAGCACTCAGAAGAGCATCAATTAATGCGAGAATTTGGATTCAAAGTAGACGGTCACGACCAGGTGGCTACTAGCCTCAACGCAGTTGAGCAATATATAGACAAAATTGGGAAGGTACGCGCGAATTTGCCTTTTGGCACAGATGGAATCGTTATTTCTGTAAATGATTTGGATTACCATGATCGTCTTGGTGTGATTGGTAAAGCCCCGCGCTACATGGTGGCCTACAAATACCCGGCAGAGAAAGCTACTACTCGAGTGTTAGATATTAGAGTAAATGTCGGTCGCACTGGGGTGTTAACTCCATTTGCAGTATTTGAACCTACTGTTGTAGCAGGCTCCACTATTAGTAAGGCAACCTTACATAATATGGATCAAGTTGATAGGCTGGGCGTTAAAATTGGTGACACAGTGGTAATTGAAAAAGCGGGTGATGTTATTCCTGCAGTAGTCGAGGTTTTGCCAAAGTTACGTACAGGCAAAGAAAAGAAATTCAACATGCCAAAGCAGTGCCCGGTTTGTGATGCACCAGTGGAGCGTCGGGATATTGGTGAGCGGGTAGGTGGTGTTGCTAAATCATCCGCGGCATATTACTGTACTAACCCAACCTGCCCTGCGAAAAACCAACGCGGTATTGAGCACTTTGTAAATGCGTTTGAAATTTACACCGTTGGTCCCAAGATTATTGCCCGGTTCAAAGATGAAGGCTTAATATCAGATGCAGCTGATTTATTTACTTTAACCGAAGGAGATATCAATACCCTAGAACGCTTTGGTGAAAAGAGCGCAGAAAATATAATCGAGTCAATAAATAGTCACAGGAAAATTCCCTTAGCGAAATTGATTTTTGCATTGGGTATTCAAAATGTGGGCGAGCAAACCAGCGAAGATTTGGCAGAGCATTTTCATTCTTTGGAAAAGCTGCAGTCGGCTACAGCTGATGAGATTAATGCAATTGCAAACATTGGCCCAATAGTTTCAGCAAGCGTGGTAGACTGGTTTGCGCATAGAGAAAATATCAAATTTGTAAATAAACTTTTAGCCAATGGCGTGGAGATTATCAATCCGAAAAAAAAGGTGGCTGGAAAACTCACTGGGAAAACTTTTGTCATTACTGGAACTCTAGAGAGCATGTCTCGGGAGGAGGCAAAGGCAAAAGTTAAAGCAGCGGGCGGAAAGGTTGCAGAAAGTGTTTCTAAAAATACTGACTACGTTGTTGTAGGGGAAAGTCCGGGAAGTAAGTTCGATAAGGCACAAAAGTTAGGGATCAAAATTTTGAGCGAACCAGAATTTAAAAAAATAGTGCAGTAGCACTATTTTTTCTTTCTCTGATTTTTAACAGCATGCTTCACGTAAAAGTAAACCATGGCTCCGCCCAGGCCAATAGCCAAGTAAATGTAAATTATTGGTTCCATATATTTAAAACCTTAATACTAAATGACCACATTGATATGCTTATTATAGCACCAACGACCATTTGAATTAAATGAAATTCCGAGACGATTGATGGCAATACTGATGCAGCAGCTGTTACTGTGCTGATGTCTTTCAAGATTTCTGCAATCTGTCGGATTTGATTTGATGTAAAATTGGTAGTGGGCGTATTGTAACCATAACAAATACCACCTCAAATCCAGGTAAAATTTCCCTCAAGTTTGGGTCAAGATTTGTTCAAGAAAAGTTAAAGAAAATCTCAAGAAAAACCCCTTGACAAGGTATCTACTATATATTACTATGCCTATACGATTTAATTCCTTCAAAAGAACAAGCAAATGTTAAATTATTCTCTTACACTTAACACTACGCGGCTCATGTAACTAGCGTTTTTTCTACGCTATTTACGCCGCTAACGCGGTTTTTTTGTTGTCTATCTCGTTCCATCGTACCTTATAAAAAGTTCATATTACCACTTTATATAATTGTCACTATATATTTACTGCTCTCAGGTCAGTCGCCATTCCGATTAATTTCAGGGAATCAGGCCAGAAGTTCTGAACGTTGCGAGCAGTAGCTATATGGTTGCAATAAACATAGAGTTAGAAAGTGAGAATCGCATGCCCCATCTTTGGCAAGAATGCGTATCGCTTTAAACCTTTGTGGCTACCAAGCACTTTGCAAATTGAATAGTGGTATCGCATTCTGATATTCAACCGATCAGAATGTGAATTATTGTAAGTAAATCAAAAATCTTTAATGTAAGTGATTGCATTAAAGTGAACATTGCATCTAAATAAATAGTTTGTTCATCATTTTTTCCTAAAGTGAAAATGGTGGTCGCAAATTGTTTGTCAAATATCAAATTGTGTATTCACTTTTGATGAGACTTCGGTCAAACAAAAGTAAGAATAAAACAGAAAAGGGTATACGGTGGATGCCTTGGTACTATGAGCCGATGAAGGACGTGGTAACCGACGAAACGCCTCGGGGAGCTGGTAAACAAGCTTTGATCCGGGGATGTCCGAATGGGGAAACCTACATGTGTGAAGCACATGTGCCTATATGCCGTGGGGTATGTAGTGTGGGAACCATGCGAAGTGAAACATCTCAGTAGCATGAGGAAAATAAAGAAAGAACGCGCAAGCGTTTGTCGATTCCCTGAGTAGTGGCGAGCGAAAGGGGAGATACTTAGAAATTTATTCATTGCTTAGCTTATGCTAGTAGGCAGTGAATAAATTATCTAATAGCCCAAACCAATCTATGTGTTGTCAAAGCAGCGGAGCAATCCAAAGCTGAGACTTAAAGCATACTGGCGTTGCTAGATTGGCGTTGTAAGATGGATCGTGCCGGCGCAGTAAAGCCGGCGAGGAAGTAATATGTTATGTAGCAGAACACGCCTGGAAAGGCGGACCAAAGAGGGTGATAGTCCCGTATAGTGAAACATCATACAGTTCCTGATTTTT
>CAZYQT010000010.1:0-47971 GCA_964650255.1 uncultured Candidatus Saccharibacteria bacterium | reverse complement strand
AAAGACCAGTGCTTCTGCACTGGCCGCTTGTCCGGGGTTTCCTTTAAGAGAAAAACCGGCTTCGGCCGGTTTTTTTGTTTTAAATCTTCTCCATCTCGCCCCAGTTGTCACCTACTTTACACTCGGCGACTACTGGTACGGTCAGCTTATAAGCTCCTTCCATAAGGGGCTTTATTTTTTTAACCCATTTATCCACGACGTCTTCGCGCACTTCAAACACTAATTCATCGTGCACTTGCAAAAGCATTTTGATTTCATCTTCTCGCCCAGAAATTTCTTTGAAGATATTGATCATCGCGATTTTCAAAATATCTGCTTGTAGTCCTTGAATTGGGAAATTGATAGCAGCGCGTTCAGCTGCAGCACGCACAAAAAATTGAGACGAACGAATTTCTGGGAACTTACGAATGCGCCCTAACTCATGGCGGATATATCCTTTTTCATTGACTTCACCTTTAATCTGCTCCAAAAACATTTGCACACCATGATACTCTTCAAAGTATTTATCAATAAACTCCTTGGCATCACTTCTGGAAACTACGCCAATCCGGCTGGCCAAACCAAAAGAAGAAAGGCCATAGAGAATTCCGAAGTTAATGGTTTTTGCGTCACGACGCATATCATCGGTTACCTCTCCAGGAAGAACGTCAAAAACTGCAGAAGCAGTATTTGTGTGAATATCTTCGTTGTTATTGAACACAGCCATCATGTTCTCATCCTGAGAGAGGTGTGCAGTAATACGAAGTTCCATTTGGGAGTAGTCAATTGAGAGCAGCTTGTAACCTTTTTCAGCAACAAAAGCCTGGCGAACCTTTGCGCCAATACCTTTTCCACGAATAGGAATATTTTGCAGGTTTGGATCCACACTCGAAAGGCGTCCAGTGGCCGCAATGGTTTGATTATAGTTTGTATGAATGCGTCCTGTACGCTGGTTAACCATTTCTGGCAATGCCTGCAAATATGTGGATTGCAATTTCGTTAACTCACGATACGACAAAATTTTGTTGATGATCGGATGCTCATCGCGCAGCTGCTCAAGAACACCTGCGGCTGTAGACATACCAGTTTTAATTTTTTTACCGGAAGTCAGGCCAAGCTTATTAAACAAAATTTCCTGCATTTGCTTTGGTGAGCCAATGTTAAATTCTTCTCCAGCGAGTTTATAAATATCTCGTTCTAGTTCAGTAATTTCATCCGCGGCTTGCTCAGAAAGTTTTCCTAAAAATTTTACGTCTAATTTAATACCAAATCGTTCCATGCAAGCCAAAACTTCGATGAGCGGCATTTCAATTTCGTAGAAAATCTTTTCTAATTTTTCTTTCTTTATTAACGGCTCAAAAATTTCTTTCAAGCGCAAAGTCACGTCTACATCTTCACACGCATACCAAGAAACTTTTTCAACATCAACATCTTTCATAGAAATCTGATTCTTGCCTTTGCCAATCAGTTCTTCAATTGATTGCATTTGGTATCCAAGTTCGTTAAAGGCGAGTGCATCCAAACCATGTTGACGCGTACCAGCATTAAGCAAATAAGAAGCCACCATAGTGTCGAACGAAGTTGGTTGCAGCTTAAGGCCGGCATTACCAAAGGTGATAAAATCATACTTAATATTCTGCCCAACCTTTGCAACTTTCTCGTTCTCTATAATATCGCGTAGCCCCTTACCAGTTTTGCTGTCGAGCATCTCACGAGTTATGTAAAATCCCTGCCCAGCTTTAAAACTAATTGATGTGCCAATGATCTGCGCATCAATTGGATTGAGCTGGTCAGTTTCAGTATCAATAGTAATTTCCTTAACTTTGCTTAGTTTTTTAAGCAAATCACCCAGCTTCTCTTCGGTGTCCACCAATTTATAGTCCTGCTTACCAATCGAGTTTGGCGCCTTTTCAATTGTAGAAATTTCTTCATCCGGGTGGATTGTATCAACTTCAACAACTTCATCACCTACAGCCATGCTGCCAATATAATTCTTTGGCAACTTATCTACCAAAGACTTAAATTCTAATTCTTGAAAAATTTTAACGGTCTTGGTTAAATGCGTTTGCTTAAATTCGTATGGCTTAATGTCGATGTCGAGTGGCACATCGCAAACAATTTTTGAAAGCGTGTAACTTTGGCGCGCATCCTCTTCGCCATCAATGAGAAGATTTAAAATTCGTGGCTTAATTTTGTCGCCAACCTTGCCGGCTTTAATTTGCTTATACAAATTTTCAATGCTACCAAAGTCTTGGATTAACTGAGAAGCACCTTTTTCACCGATCCCTCTCACACCTTTGATGTTATCTGATGGATCGCCGCGCAACGCTTTGTAGTCAATCATTTGCGGCGGAAGCAAACCATAGCGCTCTTTCACCGCGTCGATGTCATAAATTGCAGTATCATTCACACCTTTACGTAGGGTGTAAATTTTTACGCATTCGTTAACGAGCTGCAGAGAATCCATGTCGCCTGTGACAATCATGACATCGCACCCATCTTGATGCTTTTCGCAAATGTGAGTAGCAAGTGTTCCTAGCACGTCGTCAGCCTCGAATCCTTCAATTTCAAAAATGGGAATGTTAAGTGCTCGCACCAATTCTTTGACGCGCGGGAACTGGGCGTACAATTCATCATCACCTTTTACGCGCGTGGCTTTGTAATCTTCATACTGCTCGTGGCGAAAAGTCGGCCCGGCTAGATCGAAAGAGCAGGCAATGTGCGTTGGCTTTAAATCTTTAATGGCGCGCAGCAAAATCATGGCAAAGCCATAGACCGCGTTGGTCGGCTCGCCATCTTTGGTGTTAAGCGGTGGCACGGCATGATACCCGCGATGCACCAAAGCATTGCCATCTATCAACATATATCGATTTTCGCTCTTCTTTTTCGGCATAAAGTTTTGATAAAATCCGCTGCAAATCTAGCGGAACCACTCTTATTGTAGCTGGTTTTAGGCAAACAAAAAAGCGGGTCCTGAAACCCGCTTAAGTACATAAACATTAGCAAGAATTAACTATCGCTATTCAAAGTCCTGGTTGGCGACTTCTTTAAATTCGTTATCACAATAACGAAGCCTAATGGCGCATTAAGTATTGGGTAACAAATTTCGTTCCAGCTCCAGTCTTTAGCCCCCATAAAGATACAAGTGTTAGCAAACATGAATACCAGCCACACACCCACCGCTTTCCGGTCTGGGAATTTCCTATAGGTTAGGTACTGAAGCAATACTGCTAAAGCGGTGCAAACCGCCGATACAGTGACAGTTGCTTCCGCCCCAATAATAATCCAGCTTAACAAGCAAATTAAAATTAAGCCGGTAATCTTGGTGTCGTTACTGTTCCAGTCGAATGCTCGATCGTGGAATAACACGATAAGAAATACAACCCATGTCCCAATTACATACATCGACAACACATCCACATTCACTCCTAGCAGCCAACGCACGGCCATATTGATGGTATTAATTATCGCTAGTAAAAACCATGACGATGCTCGCAGCTCCATCTTATTAAAGAGGATGCCGGTGATAAAAAAGATATAGCCAGCAAGTGCTAGTCCAACCCCCAATGAACCATAATTCAAATCCATATCCGAATCCTCCAAAAAATTTGTATGTATTAAAATAACACAAAAGTGCTATTTGGTCAAGAATAGCTTATTTAAGCACAATAAAAAGGCCAAGGTGGGCCTTTTTGTCAATTCTAGCCTGTTACCCCACCACCCGGAAAACCTCTTCAATGTCAGTAATCTTGTCCAAAGCCTTCAACAGCCCGTCTTGGGTCATTGTTAGCGTGCCGTTCTCATGAGCGGCTTTTTTTATCTCTATAATAGACGGCTCTTTCAAAATCAATTCGCGAAGTTGATCGTTCACTTCTATAACTTCATAAACCCCAATTCGTCCTTTGTATCCAAGACCACCACATGCTTCGCAGCCTTTAGAATGATAAAATTCTAGCTTTTCGGGCAAAGTCACGTTTGCTGCTTTCGGAATTTCGCTCAAAATATGTTGGACTTTTTCTAAAAGAGCAGCAGGCACTTGGGCAGGGCCAATACACTTCGTACACAAACGGCGCACCAAGCGCTGAGCAATAATCGCATTAATTGCTGGAGCGATTGTAAACGGCTTCACGCCCATAGTGACTAAACGTGGTACAGCACCAGCAGCATCGTTAGTGTGCAAAGTCGATAGCACAACGTGACCAGTTAACGCAGCCTGCAAAGCAGTCTCCGCTGTTTCTGGGTCGCGAATTTCTCCAACCATCACAATGTCCGGATCTTGCCTGAGCACCGCACGCAGCCCCTTAGCAAAATTAAAATCTACCCGGTGATCAATTGGAGTTTGTTGAATCCCCTCCACCTTATACTCAACAGGATCTTCTAAGGTAATAATTTTTACACCAGGGTCATTGAGCTCACGGAGGAACGCATACAAAGTAGTGGTTTTACCAGAACCAGTTGGGCCAGTGGTTAGAATCATACCATTAGGTTTTTGCAGCTGCTCATTAACAACTTGTGATGACTTTCCTGTTAGGCCCAAATCTGCAACTTTTAAATTGATCGAACCTATTCCAAGTAAGCGCATAACAATTGCCTCACCATAAGATGATGGCAAAATTGAGACGCGGACATCTAGAGGTTCATTATTGTTAAACACGGTGAAGCGGCCGTCTTGCGATTCGTTTTCAATGTTCAATTTTAACTTGGCTTGCAACTTGATTCTCGAAGTAATTCCACGCTGCGCTTCTTTGGGTAGCATTGCGGCATCGTGCAGAACACCATCAACACGGTAACGAACTTTCATTACATGGCCCTCTGGCTCCAAGTGAATGTCAGAAGAATTTTGCTCAACCGCTGCTTGGAAAATTGCGTTAAGCATATCGCTGGAAGACGTAGCTGGATTGTTCAACAAATTTTGCAGAGACTGTGAAATTGTTGACTGCCCTGCGTCCGCAGAGGTCACAGATTTAAACTGAACCGTGTCCTGGAACTTGTTCGTTGGCCGCACCACCTTGCTATAAAACTTCATGGTCGACTCAAAGCTGGACTTCGAAATATAGTACAGCTTTACATGGAACTCATTACTTAGCTCGTTTAGCTTTTCTTTCAGTGCTGGGTTATCTGGGTTATTTGTACCAATTCGGACGTCGTGCTTGTCTTTATAGAAAGGCAGGGCCTGACAGTCTTTGGCTTCCTGTTCGCTAAACAAAGACAGGGCTGTTAAATCCAAAGGAAAATTTTGCAAATTCACATATTCCAACTTTAAAGACCCAGCATGGGTTTGGGCTTCGCGCTCTTCAATGGCGCGCTTTTCATCTTCTAGTACGCGTGCTAAATCATCCGTATTGGTTGAGAGAAATTTTGACATTCAGACTTTTGTTTCAAAAAATAAATGAAGGCTTTAGGCCTTCATTATACCATGGAATGGCGGTTTTCGATGAGCTTTGTGAGTTGAGTTTGCGTATCGGCTAAACTCCCCGGTACGTGCACCGAAACATATTGATACTTTCCAATTAGGAAAGCCGGGCTAGCAGCAGTTGCGAGCTTCTGCGCCAAGTCCGACAATTTTTCAAACGGTAAACCAGCCAAGAGAACCTGTACGCCTTTGTTATCTTGTAGTTCAGCTAAGAATGCCACAAGCGAATAATCAGAAACCATTTCCAAAATATCTTTTAGCACTTCAGGTAAAGACTCGATTGGCATTTGAGTTTTTTCTAAATCTGATGCAGTCACTACTGCAGTAAGCGCTTGTTGCTCTGGGTGAGCAGTAATACGCGCCAACGCTCTTCCCCATAGTTGCAAAAGAGGTAGTGGTTTAGTTTTGAATAAATGTTGAATAATATCTTGCTGTCTCGCACCAGCAGCTACTAAACGTGATGCTTTCTGCAAAGCACTTGGCGTGGTTTTTGGATCGCGAAAACTTGCAGTCTGACTAATAATGCCGGCAAGCAACCCAGTAGTAACAACGTCGCCATTCACACCATGTGGTAAAGACTCAATAACATCCATAACAACTTCGGAGAGACTGCTGGCATTAGCATTCACTAAATTCACAGTACCGTAAAATTCATTGGCAGGATTGTTATCTATATTAATGTGCGGAGTCTCAAAAAATAATTTTGTATTGCCGGTGTAAATTTTACCAAGCTGTTCAAAATTAGCCGCACCAATGATTATCACCAAATCGAATACACCTGATGACGGCATAACACTAACATCTTTTTCAGTAAACTGTCCTGATTCTGCAGGGGTTATAAAAATTTCTAGGCCGTCATCAACTTTTTCATACTTTAGTTCTTTTGGCTGAGCATTTTGATTGGCCACTTTAATAACTAGTTGATTGGTGTTACTCAAGCCGTGGACTACCGTAGGGGTATTAGGCAAGAATGGCAGGCTTGGGGTTTCCCCGGCAGAAAAAACTGTTGCCTGAGGCAAAGCTGCCTGTAGGGCTAAGGCAGCACAAAAGGCATCAACAGTAGCGCGCTCTGGAATAGCAATAGCGATGCGCTTGGCTTGGCCAATATTCTTTGTGATAATCTCTAGGTTTTCCATATAGCCCTTTACTATAGCTAATTTTACTAATACGGTCAATCCAGTTACAATATAAGCAATGAAGACAACAATTTCGCTAACTCAAGCCGAAAGCGAGGCCCGCAAAATGGCCAAAAAAATTCGCGGTGGCGAGATTATTGCCCTCATTGGCGAACTCGGCAGTGGCAAGACCACCTTCACCAAAGCCTTTGGCAAGGCATTGGGCATTCGCCAACAAATTTCCAGTCCAACTTTTGTGATGATGCAACAGTTCGAAACTCCAAAAGGGCTATTTTTGTATCACCTTGACCTCTACCGTACCAAAAATTTTGCGGATGTAAAAAGCCTAGGAATCACGGAGTGGTGGGGCCATCCAAAAACTGTCACAGTAATTGAATGGGCAGACAAAATCCTAGACTCATTACCAAAAAATACCACTATTATCTACTTGCATCGTGACGCGTAAATTAGTTTTCCAAAAATTGCATACCTCTCTCAACCGTTCTGTAGTCATTAGTGTACTGACTTCGTCTTTTGTTTTGCTTGTTCCACAAACTGCAACAGCTGCTCCTTTTGACCAGAAGCCAGTACCAACTTACAGCGCGGTAACTTCTACAGATGAGTTGACTACTGCTTCAGTACCGAGCGATCTAGTTAATGAGTGGCGCGGGCTGTACAAAAGGCCGGCAATCTCCTTAGTCGGAAAGTCACAAGCTATTCCAGGATTAAATGTAAAAACAGGATTGAAGCAATATTTAATGTCTTGGGTAACAGACAAACAAGCAGCAATTCCAATGACAACTTACAAGTTTAACCCTGGAGCTGTTTATGACTGGACAAGCTCGATTGCCTCTAGCGTAAATGCAGAGTCCAGTGAGCCTGCCATGAAAATTGAGAACGGCCGCGTTACAGAATTCACCCCGCCACAAACCGGCAAAGCTTTAGACCGTTACGATAGCACATTAAAAATTATTGATGCGCTCAGCCATGGCAGCACCACTGTTGATCTAACTGTCCGCATCACTCAACCGCGTACTTCTTTGGAAAGCCTAAACGACTTAGGCATTAAAGAACTCATTGGCCGTGGTGAATCAAAATTTAATGGCAGTCCGAACAACCGTCGCCACAATATTAAAGTTGGGGTTAGTAAAATGGCTGGAGTAATTATCAAGCCAAACGAAGAATTTAGTTTTAATAAATACCTCGGACCAGTTGAGCCAGGTTACGGATACCTGCCAGAATTAGTTATTAAAGCTGAAGGGACAATCCCTGAGCTGGGCGGTGGCTTGTGTCAGGTGTCTTCTACTACATTCCGTGCGGCAATGCATGCTGGACTACCAATCACCGCGCGCCGCAATCATGCTTACGCTGTGCAGTACTATGCGCCACAAGGTTCAGACGCCACTATTTATCCTGGGGTTCAAGATTTAAAATTTATTAATGATACTGGCAACAGCATCTTAATCTGGCCGCATTTTGTTGATGATAATTATTTGATCTTTGATTTTTACGGCACATACGATGGCCGCAAAGTTGAACTTGGCAATCCTTATTCTTATGACAAGCAGTCCAATGGCGCAATGAAATCTACCTGGACCCGAACAGTAACTTTGCCAGGGCAAGAACCAAAGAAAGATGTATTCAACTCTGTCTATAAATCCCCGGCTCTTTACCACAAACAAGAACAGTTTGTGCCAGCTACCCCGCCTGCGGGGAGCGTGCCCGAAGGCGTAACGCCTTTTGTAGGCCCGCCGCCTGGATCAGCTCAGGAGCCATCACCCAAACCCACGAACTAACCCTTACCGCCCAACTATGATAACTCCAAGCGACTCTGAAACAATTTTAGAAAATACTTCCACTGCAGAAGATCAGGGCTTGGAAGTTACTCTTCGGCCGCAAACTTTAACTGAGTTTATTGGTCAAGAAAGTTTAAAGTCTAATTTAGACATTGTTATTCAAGCTGCGAAACTTCGTCGTGAAAGTTTAGAGCACTTATTATTGTACGGACCTCCTGGTTTGGGCAAAACTACTTTGGCGCATATTATTGCTCGCGAGGTTGGTTCTGGAATTAAAATTACTTCTGGCCCAGCAATCGAACGCCCTGGCGATATCGCCTCCCTCCTAACCAATCTCCACGATGGTGACATTTTGTTTATTGATGAAATTCATCGTTTAAATAAAGTTGCGGAAGAAGTTTTGTATCCGGCTTTGGAAGATGGAGCTTTAGATATTATGGTGGGCAAAGGTCCAGGTGCACGCAGTGTGCGTATGGAACTGCCAACGTTTACCTTAATCGGTGCCACCACACGAGTAGGTTCAATCTCTGCCCCACTGCGCGATCGGTTCGGCATGGTTTATCATTTAGATTACTACGACAACCTGGACATGGAAAAAATTGTCAGCCGGTCTGCAAAAATTTTGAAAACTTCTTTAGAGGATGCGGCTGCTAAAATAATTGCTCAACGCAGCCGGTTTACACCGCGTATTGGTAATCGATTGCTAAAGCGTGTTCGCGACTTCGCCCAAGTTAATGGCCATGATACAATTAGTTCAGAAGATGCGGAAGGCGCTCTAAAAATGCTAGAAATTGATGAGCACGGCCTGGACAAGCATGATCGTAAAATCCTTACTACTATTATAGAGACGTTCAAAGGTGGCCCGGTTGGGCTTAACACCATTGCTGCCTCCACTGGCGAGGAAGAAGAAACAATTGCCGATGTTCACGAGCCATTCTTAATTCGCTCTGGCTTTCTCACTCGTACTCCCAAAGGGCGCCAAGCTACTGAACAAGCTTACGAGCACCTAGGACTTGAGAACCCTAAAGGCCAAACTCTTATTTAGACCATGGATATTACTACTATCAAAAATATCAGCACTATTGTTTTTCTAGTCGTCATCGGCTTGTTTGCCGTTGTATCTTTAATGGCGATGTATGTGTTTATCCGATACGGCCGCACCCCTGGCATTACTATATTAACTAGCATTATCTTTGGTGGTGTATTCCTGCTCGGCACAATGACCGCTTATTTAAGTCTACGTAATATTTTCTAAAATGGCTTACGAAAAATTATTTCCTAGTCAGCAACCTGATGAAAAAATTATTCTCATAGTCCGCGAACATTGGTTTCGATTATTTTCGAAAGTTTTTGTTGTTGCGATACTGTCGTTACTACCTTGGGTATTTAAGCTCCTTTTAGTAGACACAGATGTGCTGGACCGCAGCATCACTGCTGGTGCTATTGCAACTACTGTAATTAATGTCTACTTCCTTGGCTTAATGGTGGCTTTGTTCGTCATTTTTGTACTCTATTATTTAAACATCCATATTGTTAGTGAAGAACGAATCGTAGACATAGACCAAAGCGGTTTGCTGTTCCACGAAGTCTCAGAGTTGAATATTGAAACCATTGAAGATGTCACCAGCCAAACAAAAGGGGTTATTGGAAATATCTTGAATTACGGAACAGTGTTTATTCAAACTGCTGGTGCCACCGAACGGTTTGAGTTTGATAACGTGCCAAACCCGGAGAGAATTACCAAGGTAATTTTGGAACTGTACGAACAACATGGCAAGAAAGAACAACCAAAACCATGAACATAATAATCTTTGCCGGTGGCATGGGCACACGATTGTGGCCAGCTAGTCGTAAAAAAACTCCTAAACAACTTCTAAAATTTATTGGCAACGACACCCTACTGGAGCACACTTTCAAGCGCATACGCAAAGGGGTAAAGGCTGATCAAATATTTATTGCGATTAATTCTGCTTACGCTGCCCAAATCCGCAAGCAGCTCCCCTCTTTACCGAAGTCACATTACTCACTTGAACCAATGCGCAAAAACCGCGGCCCAGCTTTGGGGCTAGCGGCTTTAATTATGGATCATGAAAGTGATGATAAAATTTTTGCCACAGCCTGGGCTGATGATCATATTACCCAAGCAGCTTTGTATCACGAGACTTTGAAGCTTGGCGAAGAGTATATTCAAGAAAACCCCAAATCTATTATTGCTGTAGGGATTAAACCTACTTCTGCTCACACAGGATTTTGCTATATTCAAACCGGTAAGAACCAGGGAGGAAGCGGTGTTGGATCAGCAGTTTTTGCTGTAAAACAGTTTACTGACAAGCCTAATAAAAACCAAGCTGAAAAATACCTTGCTTCTGGCAATTATTACTGGAACACAGGATATTTCATTTCTCATGTTGATCATATCCTTGGTTTGTATAAAAAATATCGCCCCAAAGCTTATGCTTTGTTAATGAAAATTAAGCCGCACATTGGCACTGCTAAGCAGGCTGCGATGATTGCCAAGTATTATGCGCAAATGCCGGAGTTTGATTTTGAAGAAATCTTGAATGCACACCCAGAGCAACTCCTTGCCCTAAAAGCCGAATTTGATTGGGCAGATGTTGGACGCTGGTCAGTAGTTAAAGATATCCAATCTGGTAAAACTGCTAACTTAGCAAAGGGAAAGGTTTTGGACCACGAAACAACTGGCAGTTTAATTTACAACTATAATCCCAAACAACTTGTTACTACTCTCCACGTAAGAAACTTAGTGGTGGTAGTAACTCCGGAAGCTGTCCTCGTTGCTGATAAAAATAACAGCGAGGAGTTGAAAAAATTAGTCGAACGATTGCAGACTGATCCGAAGCTCAGAAAGTATTTATAGTTTTAAAAACACCCCGCTGCAATAGCGGGGTGTTTTTAAATGTAGTTAATCTTGTAAGATAAATTTACATTGAAGGGCTGGACATGCCGCTGTTAGAAGCACCAGACTTAGTGAAACCAACAATGAAGAATACAATTGTTAGAACTAAGTGCAAGAAGTTATCTGCAGAATTCACAGCAATAAGACCCACGATCTTGCCGCTATCGCCAGAAAGGAATCCTAAAATGGTAACAAGACCATAAACGACTCCCAAAATAATAGCGAACTTGCGAGCTTGGGATTCACCTTGGCTAGCAAAAATCAAAGCAAGAATACCTGAGATTAAGTGAACCAAGTTATGCAATGTATCTACTGCAAAGATGCCTAGAATAGGGTTATTAAAGAAGCCTAGAATACCGATGAGGATAAATACCACACCGACAATCATCATAATAGTTTTAGCCATATATATTATAGAAATTATTCGAATAATTTTTATTAATTGCTAGGTATCGACCACCCCGTAGCAGTTACTTATAGTATACGCTATTTAGCCCTAAATAAAAGTGTTTTATCCACCGATGTTATTTAGCGCGGTTATTAATTGGCTTCTTGCGCACTTGGGCTTAATGTCACATGCTGCCCTACCATTTCTAGCGGATGTGTTGTTGTAATAAATGTTTGAAACTTTCCTTGTAAATACTTTAACAAGAAAGTACGGCGGGTATCATCAAGTTCAGAGAGCACATCATCGAGAAGTAAAATTGGCGTATCGTCTTCCTTGCTTAAATATTCTAATTCAAGAATTTTTAGTGCCAATACCTGGCTACGTTGCTCACCACGGGACGAAAATGATACTAAGTATATCCCTTCGCTCTGCAGATCAAAATCGTCGCGGTGGGGGCCTATTAAGGAAGTGCCGGCAGCCATCTCTCTCTTACCTAGTTTCTCTAGCGCTTGATGGAACTCGTCTTGAATTTCTTCTAGGGTATCACCAGGCAAAGTTTCGTAAACCACATCGATGGTGCGGTGGAACTGAGAAATACCAGCGTACACTTCGGAAATATGTTGGTTTAAGAAATTAATATAATTCTTTCGCTCCATAATAATTTCCGAACCGATTTCCACTAGTTGATCGTTCCAAGACTGAAGTGCGTCTGGGGTTGCTGCTCCAGCTTTAATATCTTGAAGCAACCGATTTTTTTGAGTAAGAACTTTTTTATAACGAGTTAGGTTGTCCATGTAAGCAATACTCTTTTGAGACAAAACCATGTTTAAGTACTTACGTCGCGCTTCTGGCATTTGAGTAAACAAGTCTACATCTGTTGGTTCAAAGATCACTACCTTCAAATACCCTTGCGCATCTTTGCGCTTTTTCTTTACTCCATCAATTTTAAAATTCGCGTAAATGCGATCTCGTTTTTCCAGAAACACTTCTAATAAATGCTCCTGGCCATTTTGTTCAATTTGGATTTTTACTTCGGCCTGCGTAGCCCCTTGCAAAAAAATAAACTCTGCATCGTCTCGGAAAGATTTAAACAATGACCCGAAATAAATCGATTCCATTAGGTTAGTTTTTCCAACAGCGTTTGGGCCGGAAAAAACTACCATGTCGCTAGTTATGGCTAAATCTAAATTCGGATAGTTGCGGAAGTTTTTAATTTCTAAGTTAGTAATTTTCATTGTTTAGGTCTTTAGTTTACAGCCGGATCGGCATGATGAGATATAAATAATTTGGTTTGCCTTGAGCTCGGAATACCACTGGACTACTATCGTCAATTACACTAATGTCTAAGGTTGCTGGATCTGTATTCGTTAGTAAGTCTAACATGTAGCGATAGTTTAGAATCACTGAGCTAGATGATCCTTTTACCGTGCAAGGTATTTCCACGACGCTCTCGCCAACCCCTTGAGAAGAAGAGAGTAACTCGATCTTTTGCTTCTCAGAATCAATCGTCAGGGTAACACTCCCGGCACCGCGGGAGAATATACCACTGGTTTTTAAAGCTGACAACAGCTCAGAGTGTTCCAAGGTAATCAACGTTCCGGTTTCGGTTGGAATAATTTGCTGGTATTCTGGATACTGACCATCGATTAGTCTTGTAATTAAATATGTGCCTGCTACGGAAACCGCCATCTGAGTTGGGCTAATATTTAATTGTACTGGTTCATTTGAAAGCTGTAGGAGCCGAGATAATTCCATAATACTTTTTTGAGGAACAACTACTGCACGGCCCGCTTGTGTCTCCACGGGAACACTCATCTCCGCTAATCGATAACGGTCGGTTGCGGTAACTATTACTTGGCTATCTTCAAACTTTAAAGATATTCCTGAAATTTCTGGCTGGGTCTCACTAGTACTTGCCGAGAACATTGTTGACTCTAGCGCCTCACGTAATTTTTCCGGCTTCATAGAAATGACACTAGCATCTTCTATGGTCGGGATTAGTGGAAAATCATCAACTGGTAAGTGTTTAATCTTCGTCTGGTATCGATCTGTTGTTACTGCTGTTTCTGCCTCACCCGATTCAATGGTGATGTTTTCATTTGGTAAGTTATTTACTAAATCCAGAAGAACCTTTGCTGCAATACAGACCCCACCTTCTTGTTCGATCTTACACCTCACCAAGGTACTCATCCCCATTTCTAAGTTCGTCGCTGAAATTTTTAACTGTCCATTCTCTGTTTGCAAGAGTACGTTATTCAAAATTGGTAATGTTGAACTTGATCCTACTATGCGTGAGACTTGTCCTAAACCAGTGCGTAAATTTTCTTGAGTGCAGATTATCTTCATTATTAATTATTTAATAAAATATAATACATAGTAATAAGGGCTGTGGATTAAGGGATAACTGATTAATTATTTCGTAATAGAGTTTAATAGAGCGGGAAAATATTTTTACGGGTTGTGTATTAACAGTGACATACACTGGATAAAGTTCTGATAAAAATTTTATAAAGTGTAGATAAAGTTTTTCTAAATTATTGAGATGTTGATAACGGCCGGCTTATACACACTTTATTATTTCTTTATCAACTACTTATCCCATGGTAATACATAGTTTATTAAGGCGTCTAAGTGTAGATTTTTTCAAGAATTAACTCAACTTCTTGTTTAATTCCATCATTTGCATCAACTGCTTTTTCAACCTTTTCAACCCCGTGCATAACTGTGGTATGGTCTCTACCACCGAAGAACTCACCAATGGACGGAAATGAGCTTCCCAGCTCTTTTCTGGCAATATACATAGCTGTTTGCCGTGGCTTAACAAATTCTTTACGCCTTGATTGTTTCAGTAGATCTTCTAACGTTATACTGTAGAAATTAGCTACTGACTCGGCAATTTTTGCTAAGGTTACTGCTTTTTTCTTGGCATTTACAATACTAGCAAGAATGTTTTTGGCTTGTTCTAAACCAAGTGGTTTATTTTCGATTTGCTGATAAACTAATAGTTTATTCAAAGCCCCTTCCAGCTCACGAATGTTATTTACAACATTCTCAGCAATAAAGTTAACCACCTCTTTATCTACCTCTGCTCCCTTTTTACTGAGCTTGGTTTGCAGAATAGCTATTCTTGTTTCAAGGTTAGGAGAACTTATGTCTGCCACCATCCCCCATTCAAACCGGGACACTAATCTTTGCTCAATCGCCGGGATATCTTTTGGCAGCCGATCAGCCGTAAGAATAATCTGCTTACCTTTATCTCTCAGCTCGTTAAAGGTATGGAAAAATTCTTCTTGAGTTTGTTCCTTTCCCGCAATAAACTGCACATCATCAATTAACAACATATCCACATTGCGGTACAACCGTTTGAAATCATCAATTCGCTTTTGTTGAATAGCAGCGACATAATCATTAGTGAACTTTTCGCTGGTAACGTACAAAACTTTTAAATTAGGGTTGGATGATAACAGCTTGTGGCCAATAGCATGAATCAGATGGGTTTTACCTAAGCCCACACCACCGTAAATAAAGAGTGGATTATATTGAGAGCCGGGGTTTTTAGCAACTGCAGTACTTGCTGCATAGGCCAATTCGTTATTTTGCCCTAGGACAAAGGTATCAAAAGTGTAGAGAGGGTTCAGGCTCCCTGTTTTGACAGGGGTGGCCTTTGCAGGGGTATTAGCCTTCTTTTCAGTGCTGTTAATTAGTGCCTGTTGCGCTTGGCTGTCCTCAGACTTAAAATGGCCGACATAGTATTTAATGGTTTTAACCTCAGGGGCTATAGATTTAAGGGATTTTAGCAAATTTGCCTGATATTTCTCGGAAATCCACTTTTTCACGAAGTCGCTAGGCACTCCAACCACAATATAATCATCCTCTTTCTCAATAATTCCGGTATTTTTGAACCAAGTGATAAAATTACCCCTGCTTAGGGTGACTTCTAGATCTCCAATAATTGCTTGCCAAAGTTGCTGGTTAGTCATGATAATTCATTCTTACATACAGTTATCAACATGTAAAATAGGTACAATTTTGGCTTAAATAAGAGGAAACCCTCCAAAACTGTTAATAAGATGGGGAGAACTTGTGCTTAAAGTTAAATTTTATATAAAATTGAGGATAATTTTATCATTTTAGCTTCAATGTCCCTGTGGATTATTTCCCGATGTTGACTTTAGCATACTATTTAACTATAATTAGTCAATGAAAAGAACCTATCAACCCAAGGTAAAAAAGCGAAAACGAGTACACGGGTTTATGAAGCGCATGCTTACTAGAACCGGACGAGCAGTCCTGGCTCGCCGCCGTCAAAAAGGCCGCGCCAAGCTAACTGTTTAATACCCCTTTCAATTATGCTTTCCCAAAAACACCGCCTCTCTAAGTCAGCTGACGTTAAAAAGACAACAGCCCGAGGGCGGAGTTTTTTTAACCCATATTTTATTATCAAGTTCACCCCAGATGTTAAAGAAGTAAAAATTACTTTTATTACATCTGTCCGGGTGTCGAAGAAAGCAGTAGAAAGGAATCGCGCGAAGCGGCTGCTTAGGGACGAACTACGAAAGCATGTAGCAAAAATGAAGCCAGGTAATTACGTAATTATTTTAAGAGCCAGCGCTACTAAAGCTGAAGGCGCAGATCTCCGCACCGCGCTAGTTAAAAGTTTAACCAGCGCCAAAATGCTGCAATCATAAATGACACAAATGACACAAATATTAATATTCACAATTAAAATTTATCAAACCACGCTTTCCCCAGACCACGGCTGGTTTCAAGCAAGATGGCCATATGGGTTCTGTCGGTATCAACCAACCTGCAGCCAATATGCTATCGATGCTTTAAAGCAACACGGGGCCTTAATGGGCAGTTGGTTAGCAGCAAAACGTCTTGTGCGCTGCAATCCATTCGCCCAACCTGGCGTAGATCACGTTCCTAAACTATAATTATAAAAATATAAAAAACTATGTGGCACTTTATTGTACAAATTTACGAACACGGAATTTACGAACCAATCCTTAACTTATTGGTTTGGCTTTACAACACTATCCCAGGGCATGACGTTGGGGTGGTTATTATTTTGGTGACGATTGTTATTCGTCTAATCCTCGCACCATTCATGCATAAGTCATTGAAGGGCCAGCGAGAAATGTCTGCGTTACAACCAAAGCTTGCTGAAATTCGCGAGAAGCATAAAGATGATAAAGCTGCTCAAACCCAAGCGCTTACTGCGTTCTATAAAGAAAACAATGTAAATCCGTTTTCATCTTGTTTACCAGTGTTAATCCAGCTACCAATTTTGATCGCTTTGTACCATGTATTTTCTAAAGCGTTGAAAGGTAATTTAGAAGGTTTGTATCATTTTGTTCACAACCCAGGCGGACTTAATCACTTCCTGTTTAATTGGGTTGATCTTTCAAACCCAAACATTTGGTTTGCAGTTATTGCAGGCCTTGCTCAGTTCTGGCAATCATGGATGATGTACAAGATGCAACAAAAACAAGGCCAAGATGACACAATGAAAGCTATGAGCTTGCCAACACTGTTTGTATTGCCTTTGGTATCTGTTTGGATTGCATGGAAGCTGCCGGCCGGCTTACCACTCTACTGGATAATTACTACTTTGTTTGCAATCGGGCAGCAATATTATTTCAATCGCAAGAACCCTATCGAAGCAAAGTAATTGATGATTCTGCGGAAATGTTTGTCCGTCAACAAAAGAAGATAATTTCCGAACAAACATTTCCGCAGAATTAAATAACCATATCTTTATGGCAGACTATGAGACAATTGAATATATCCAATCGGTAATAAAAGATGTGTTGGATCGCGCTGGCATTAATGCTCGCGTGCAATATGAAGACAGTCTAGTATCTGGCCTGGTCTTCAACATTTCCTCACGCGATGCGAAATTGTTGATTGGTCATCAAGGCTCTACTCTTTATGCTCTAGAGCATATCATTCACGCCATGGTCTCCCGCCAAATGAGTAAAGACTCTGGGGGTAACCACGCTCCTTCTGCAGACCCATCAACAGATACCCGCGTAATGTTTTCTATTGATGTCGATGATTACAAGCGCAACAGGCAGTATCAGTTAAAACAGATGGTAAAAGACGAAATTACTTCCATGAAGCTTAGTGGTAAATCTTCAAGCCTACCACCAATGCCAAAGTATGAACGTAAGTTTGTGCACATGTACATTCAAGATCAATTCCCACATGTTGTCACAGAGAGTTTGGGTAATGAACCGAACCGCTACATTAAGATGTCGATCTCGTCGTATTAAAATTTAAAATCTAAGTTTAAAAAACTGCCCGAAGGCAGTTTTTATATTTTAAGGAACATCAATTGATATTTTATTACTAGTCACGCCGTCATTGGAGCGGGCATAGACAGAGTAAGTTCCGGAACTTGGCGGTGAGCTCCATGTATAAGAGTAGGTGTAATTACCGTTGACTTTAGAAACTGAGCCTTTGCCTAACTGCACTGTATTGCCCTTGCTTTGAGCATAGAAAGTTACAGATTTATATTCTTCTAAGCTGTCTGCTTCGAGATCTAGTGGGAAGTCATTCCCCCCTCCGTTGATAGAAAGCTCTAACACAGCGCCTCCTTCTGAATATATTACATCAACTCTATCTTCTCCTGTAGTGCCATCAATGTAAATTACTTTGGCAGTAATGGTGTGAGTCCCGTCGCTGAGAGTTTTATTAATTTTTACTTTGTATGGCGCGCTATCTACTCCTTCAATAAAGTCACCATCAAGGTAAACATCAACACGGCTCACGTTATCACCTTGCACGCTCATTGTGACAGTAAATGGAGAGCTCACTGTGCTGCCATCTGTTGGCGAAGTAATTTTAATCTTTTCGTCATTTGGAGGTTGTTGGCCAGGATAGCAGTAATTATTTCTTAGTCCCCACGCTACCACTGGATTTTCCCAGTTCGGATTGTCGCGTCGTTCGCTGTGTAAGGTCTGACAAACTCCGTCTGGCAAACTCGCTACAGTTGCCTCTGGATTATTTGGATCTGGAATTGTGCCGCCACCACTCCAACCTTCTGGGGCTAGAATGTGAACATCGTCATAATCTTTTGGCACAGCGTAATCTGCAAAAATTTCGGTTTTAGTTTGTGGCGTGTACTGTGTTGGCAGTTTGCCTGAAACAGCATCTACAACAACTTCCTTAATGCCGCTTGGTCGTTCGAATTGTTCGATTGGTTGGTCTGCTAAGGCCTGCTTCATAAATTGATTCCAAATCGGCCCAGCCATTACCACTGCATCTTTTTTCATTGAGGTATTGTTGTTGTTGCCAGTCCACACACCAGCAACAAGACTTGGAGTAAAGCCCATGGTCCAACCATCGCGGAAGTCTTGAGTGGTACCGGTTTTTGCAGCTACTGGCCTGTTACCGAGCTGTAAGGCCGAGTTGGCACCAAACACATAAGCCCTGGCACTGTTATCTGTCATAATGCTTGTCAGCTCATATACAGCTTGTTCATCTAGTACTTGTTCGCTATCTTCTTTGTACTCTTCCAGGGTCTTCCCCTCTTGACTAACAACTTTTAGAATCGCCGTCTTATTATTTTTCTTACCCTTATTTGCCAGCACGCCATAGGCTGCAGTGTGATCTAGCAAAGTGATATCACAACCACCAAGTACCAGTGACAAACCACAGTCCTTGAACTCAGCTTCAATACCTAAGCTACGCGCAGTCTTAACCACATTTTCTGGACCAATTAGAGCTAGTGTTTTTACAGCTGGGACGTTTAAACTACCGGCCAATGCTTTGCGCATAGAAACTGGCCCATTGTCTTTGAAGTTAAAGTTGTTAGGTGAATAGCCGCCGCCAAAGTCTGTTTTTACATCTACTAACATTGATGCTGGGGAGTACTTATAGTCGCGTCCAAAAGCTGTGACGTAAGCATATGGCTTAAAGCTTGAACCGGGTTGTTGTAAAGTCGTAGCGATGTTTACGTTTGGACTAAACAAACAAGTTTTAGGATTACAGTTAGCTGGGTAGTTTTCACCGAAATAGTCTTTACTCCCTACCATGGCTAGGATTTGTCCGGTCTTTGGATCCATTGCTACTAGGGCCGCGTTGTAGCCACCAGACGATGCGTTCTTTGCAGCTCCTTCTGCCACAGCCTTCTCAGCAATTTCTTGCAGTTTAGGATCGAGGGTGGTGTACACTTTTAAACCACCTTTTTGTAAAGTGTCTTCACCGTATTTGTCTGCCAAGTAATCTTCAACGTATTGGACAAAGTGTGGGGCAACAATCGCATTTTTAACTGGCACAAACTGGACCTCTTCATTTAGTGCAGATTGGTACTCATCTTCTTTAATGTAACCTTGGTCTTTCATTTGGCTCAAAATGTATTGCTGGCGAGCCTGCAAGTCGTCAAAGTGTGGGCCGGTTGGGTTGTAGTAGCTTGGTGCTTTTGGTAGCGCTGCCAAGTAAGCACTTTCGGCAATACTTAAGTCTTTGGCGCTCTTTTCAAAATATGATTGACTCGCTGCCTCAACTCCATAGGCATTGCGGCCGTACGGAATTTCATTCAAATACATTTTCAGAATTTCATCTTTGCTAAAGCGCGCTTCTAATTCAATTGATAAAATAATTTCTTTAATTTTGCGCAAGAAAGATTTTTCATTGGAAAGCATTGCGTTCTTCACGAACTGTTGGGTAATAGTACTGCCACCCTGTTTTTTACTGCGATGAATAATATCAACAATAATAGAGCGCGCTAGCCCAGTAATTGAAATACCAGCGTGTTTGTAAAAGTTTTTATCTTCTGCTGAAAGAGTCGCTTCTTTTAGGTGAGGGTTGATTTGGTCAAGATTCACTAATGTGCGTTTAACTTCGCCATGCACTTCGTAAAGCAGGCTCTCGTCTTTGGCATAAATTTTTGTGCTCTCCGGGACGTTCCGACCAAGCAAGCGATTTGGATCTGGCAAAGCCCGACTATAATAGATAAACAAAAAAGCGATCAAAAGAACGCCAGCTGCACCAATGCGGAACCCCCAGGTGCCAATTTTGGTCCAAGGTAATTCACGAAGCCATTCTCGCCAATTCGCTAAAGAAAACTTCTGGCGCGAAGTTTTAGGTTGTCCGTTGGGTCTTGTTGGTTGTTGTGAGCCTCCAAAGTTGTATACTTTCATATTTTTATTATACTGATTTTCTAGGATAAATGTAAGTATGATATACTCATACTATATTTATACGTTTAAAGTTCGCTTACGTAACCTGAAAATTATATTGAAATTCCATGACAAAAGATGAAAAAATTCGCAGTATATTGCAGCGCGGGGTGGAAGAAATCATCCACAAAAAGCATTTAGAAACCCAATTGCGTGGCCGTAAGAAGTTGCGGGTAAAATTAGGCTTCGATCCAACCAGTCCATTTTTGCATATAGGTAACGCTGTTACGTTGTTGAAGTTGCGCGCATTTCAAGACTTGGGCCACACGGCAGTAATTATTGTCGGGGACTTTACTGGTTTAATTGGCGACACATCGGATAAAGAATCTGAGCGCCCCATGTTAACCGAAGCGCAAGTAAAAGAAAACATCAAAACCTATTTTGAACAGGCGTTTAAAATTTTGGATCCGAGCAAAACCGAGGCAGTGTATAACTCCACATGGTTGAAGAAGTTAGACTTTCAAGAAATTGGCCGCATGGCAGACTTGTTCAGTGTGAATGAATTTACTTCTCGAGAACTGATGAAGAAGCGACTCAGTGCTGGCAAGCGCGTGGGTTTGCGCGAGTTACTATATCCGTTAATGCAAGGCTATGACAGCGTGGCTGTAAAAGCTGATGTGGAAATTGGTGGAACTGATCAACGCTTCAATATGCTCGCTGGGCGCACTCTCCAAGAGTGCTACGGCCAACAACCTCAAGATATCATAATGCTCTCCCTGCTTGAGGGCAATGATGGTCGCAAGATGTCTAAGTCTTACGGTAATGTAATCAATATTTTAGATGATGCTAATACTATGTTTGGCAAGGTCATGACTGTAAATGATAATTTGATCGACCGGTACTTTACTATGGCGACCAACACTTTATGGCAGCATATAGAAGAAATCAAAAAGAGTTATGATAACCCACGTGATCAAAAATTAATTTTGGCTCACGCCATTGTCGAGCAATACCACGGTGCCCATGCAGCTCGACAGGCTCAGGAAAATTTTATCTCACAGTTTAGCAAGAAGGAGCTGCCATCAGAAATGGAAGCAGTAAAAGTTAAGCCAGGGCAGTATCTCATAGCGGACTTGCTTATTAAGTTGAAAATGGTCACCAGTAAGAGTGAGGCACGTCGATTAGTTGAACAGGGCGGAGTGAAAATAAATCAAAAAGCTCTTGCTGCTTCGAGCCTTAATGAAAAGATAAAAATCGGTACAAAAAACAACCTGATAATTCAGGTTGGCAAGCGGAAATTTGTGAAGATTAAGTAGTTTTCGGCATTCTTGGCCAATTTAAAACCCTCAACGAATTGAGGGTTTTAAATTATACAGCAGGAGCTTCTGGAGCTTCAGTAGCTTCTTCTGTGTGAGCTTCTTCTGCGTGAGTTTCTTCAGCACCAGTGTTGGTGTCTTCAGAAGCGTCAGAAGCAGGCATTGGAGTGCCCATGTCTTCGTCTAAGAACATTGTGTGTTCTCCTATCTATCCGAGGATAGACATTAGTGAATAAAATACGCAGTCCAATATTGCTGAACTGTTGAAACTATTCTAGCATGTACTAGATAGTTTGTCCAGGGCAAATTGATAAAAAATTTATGAAATCTTTAGTAGCTATTTTTTCCAAACCGCTGCACATAAGGCGATCGCAAGAGCGTCGGCAGCGTCATCGGGTTTGGGAATATTTTTAAGTTTAAAAGTTTGTTGGACCATCCGCTGTACCTGTATTTTATCGGCCTTACCGTACCCGCACAAAGTGTTTTTAACTTGCAGCGGAGTGAATTCTAAAAGAGAAGCTTTATTTTGACTGCAGGCTAAAAGCACAACCCCCCGTGCTTGCGACACAGTCATCGCTGTAGTTTGGTTTTTGGAAAAGAATAATTTTTCTACACCAATATAACCCGGTTTATATTTTTCTATGATCTCACTAAGGTCGTCGTACAAAATTTGTAAACGTTTTGCGTCAGTATCAGTTTTTTTTGTGGTGATAACTCCGAAATCTAAAATCTCAAATTCCTGAGTTTTTGAGTTTTTGGTTGGACTTGCTTTTTTAATGATGCCGTAGCCAGTTGTGGCAGTGCCAGGATCAATCCCAAGGTAGATCATAAATTTTTTTTTCAAGGTTTTGTTAAGAGATGTTGGTGTAAACAGCACTGACATCGTCATCGTCATCAAGTTCTAGGGGTGTGCTACTCACAAATTCCCCCTCGTCGTTGCGGGTGAATTGCCAAGCCACACTACCCTGGGCGCCCATATTGCCACCATTTTTAGTGAAGATAGTTTTAATGTTTTGTACAGTACGGTTACGGCTGTCGGTTATGGCTTCTATATAGAAAGCACTGCCACCTGGACCATAGCCTTCGTAAACCACCTGCTCTAAAGCTGCGCTGCCATCTTGGCCTAACCCCTTTTTTATGGCCCTGTCTATGTTATCATTCGGCATCCCTGCGGCTTTGGCACGCTCTATTTCTAACCGAAGGCGCGAATTAAATGATGGATCTCCGCTATTTCCTTCTTTTGTTGCTACCGAGATCTTCTTGGCGATTTTGCCAAATAAGGCGCCGCGCTTGGCATCAGCTGCGCCTTTGGCTCGTTTAATTGTTGACCATTTACTATGTCCTGACATATGCGTGCTGCGCTGAGCGCCTATTTAAAATTTATTAACAGAGTAATTTCTCCTTTGATTGATGACTTCTGTCCTAGCTGCTCTAGTATCTGAGCTGGGGTGCCTTGCAGATATTCTTCGTGCATCTTGGTAAGCTCCCGGGCGACCACTACTTTGACCGCTGGGAAACCCTTCTCTATATATCCTAACGTTTTCATAATTCGCTGCGGAGACTCGTAAGCAACCAAGGTTGCTTCACTGTTTTTTGCAAGTTCTAGTAATTCATTTACCTTGTGCTCTGTCTTGGGCAGGAAGCCTACAAATAGAAATCTGTCTGTAGGTAGTCCTGATGCCGACAGCGCAGTAACAGCAGCGTTTGGTCCTGGGATTGCTACTACTTCAACTCCCTCTTCGCGACAAGCTCGCACAAGGCGGAAGCCAGGGTCAGAAATTCCTGGGGTGCCAGCATCACTAACCATACAAGCGTTCTCAGTTTTTAAACGGGCAAGGTACTTGTCGAGAACTAGTTGTTCATTGTGATCAGCAAACTGCACAATCTCTTTCTTCTCTAAATTCAATAGTCGCATGAGCTTGTGCGTAGTAGATGGGTTTTCAGCAATAATAAAATCGCACGCAGCAAGAGTTTTCTTGGCGCGCTCTGAAATATCTTCTAAATTTCCTAGCGGTGTTGGTACAATGTGTAGCATTGGTTTATCTGTCGTCTAGTTCAAGGCCAAACAATTCTTCAATAATATCGTATTCAAGTTTTAGTCGGTCGCGGTATTCTTCCAATTCTGCGCGAGTATCGCCTTCTGATTCAAACCATTGATCGTAGCCTTCTTTAAGCTCGTCATCAATTTGTTGGCAACGCGCGTATGCTTCGTCTTCGGTGCTTGGTGCACTTTCAAACCAATCAGCGTAAGTAACGCCGAGCTTGCGTTCGTACTTGTCTTCAAAAATTTCTTGTTGTTTATCTGCGTCCATAGTATTTGCTAATCCACCAACGTTTAATTACAGGCAATGTTTGTATAGAAAGAATAAATCCAAGTGTTGGAATAACGGCATTGAGCCAAATCCGTGGAACTTTTATAAAATACAGAGCAACTGCAATGACAATATAAGTGATCGCAATTATTGCAAACATTCTGAATTTGCTCGTCTCCCATGCTTTATCAGCTTCAACTCGGAAATTGCGATTCTGGATTTCCGCAATTTGGCTTTCTAATTCGATAATTTTTTCTTCAGAGGTGGACATTTTTCTGGTGGGCGTGCATGGATTCGAACCATGGACCGCAAAGGTATAAGCTTTGTGCTCTAACCAACTGAGCTACACGCCCTAAATATTGATGATTTCCTATATATTATAAAGGTTTGCCAGCTTTGGGGCAATCCACTTTTGATGGTGGCGGAGGCCGGCGGAATCGGACCGCATCCGTATTACCGGACCAGCCAGTTATCAATTGGTGGTCAGCCCAGCTGACTTCAACCTCCATGCCCCCACCAAGATAAGCATAAACAAAAGTGGTTCAAGATGATGTAAATAAAAAATAAAGTTCTGATAAATTCAGAACTTTATTTTTGGTCCCGTAAGGGATGCGGTTCACCAATTGATAACTAGTGGATATATTATAGCAATAAATTGCATTGTGTCAAGCTATACAACTGTAGCACTTGCCACTGTATCGCCGTCGGCAAGACGCATAACTTTAACCCCTTGAGTTGCGCGGCCAAGAGTAGAAATAGTTTTCAATGGAGTTTTGATTGTTTGTCCTTGCTTTGAAATGATCAGCAAATCTTTATCATCTTCATTTGGAGAGAGAATACACATGGACACAATCTTGCCAGTCTTCGGAGTAATCTTCACAGTTTTAATTCCACTTCCTGCGCGTTTCTGTACTTTGTAATCTTTCACTGGCGTTTTCTTACCCAAGCCATTTTCTGTTACCACAAGTACTTCCATGTTTTGTCCTTCCATCGCTTTGGTTATGATGTCCATAGAAATTACATGGTCACCCTTGCGGAGTCGAACGCCAGTTACACCACTGGCTGCACGGCCCATAGCTCGAATATCGGTTTCTTTAAAGCGAATTGCTTGCCCATCTTCTGTAGAGAGCATGACTTCATCGTTGCCAGAGCTTGGTTTAACCCAGCGGAGTTCATCATCACCTTTTAGGCCAATGGCAATAATCCCTGACTTGCGAACCTTGGCAAAATCCTCGCGATCAACTTTTTTGATAAGGCCGTTGCGAGTCGCCATCACAATGTATTTGGCTTCACTCTTTTTTGGTAAGGCCAAGACACCCGTAGCAAACTCACCACTGCCAAGCTGTAAGAAGTTTACTAAAGCCTGGCCCTTAGAAGTACGACTGCTTTCTGGAATTTCGTAAGCTTTAGTTACCAATACACGGCCCTTATTGGTAAAGAACATAATGTCATCGTGGGTGGAGGCAGACAAAACTGAGTCAATAATATCCTCTTCCTTCAGCGCCTGGCCAATAACGCCTTTACCGCCTCGTGCTTGAGAGCGATAGGTATCTGGAGACTGACGTTTAATATAGCCTGATTTGGTGATGGAAATAATTACGCTGTTTTCTGGGATCAAGTCTTCAGCGTTAAATTGACCAATCGCTTGAGGAACAATTTGGGTGCGGCGCTCATCACCATACTTGTCGCGCATTTCAGTGACCTCACCCTTAATAATTCCTAGAATCTTTTTCTTGCTTGCCAAGATACCTTCTAGTTCAGCAATTAGCTTGCGCTTTTCTTTTAGCTCATCTTCAATCTTTTTGCGTTCCAAGCCAGCCAAAGTTTGCAGGCGCATATCTAAAATGGCATTGGTCTGAATTTCGCTCAACTTGAACTTCTTCATTAACTTACCCTGCGCATCGCTGCGGTCTGAACTAGCTTTGATGATTTTGATTACTTCATCAATATGATCCAGCGCAGTATTCAAACCATCTAAAATATGTTCACGCTCTTTGGCTTTTCGAAGTTCAAACTCGGTGCGGCGACGAACAACAGTTTGGCGGTGAGTTAAATAGTTTTCTAAAATTGATTTAATGTTTAGCACCTGTGGTTCAATGCCATCAACAAGTGCTAGTGTGTTCATGTGAAAAGTTTCTTGCAGCTGGGTGTACGAAAACAACTGATTCAAAATTTTATTTGCTAGCGCCTCTTTCTTTAGATCGATAACAACACGTACACCGTCTTTGTCGCTTTCATCGCGAACATCTTTAATGCCTTCAAGTTTTTTGTCACGCACTAAATCTGCAATGCGTTGTAGCATAGTTGCTTTGTTAACCTGATACGGCACCTCAGTAATTAAAATTCTTTGGCTACCAGTTTTGGTTTCTTCGATTTCAGTTTTGCCACGCATTACAATACTGCCCTTACCTGTTGCGTAAGCGTTTTTTATAGAGGCGCGGTCGTAAATAATTCCTCCAGTTGGGAAATCTGGCCCTTGAACTATATCGGAAAGTTCATCAACAGCTATGTCTGGGTTTTCAATAATCGCATCGATAGCGTTACAAATTTCAGTAAGGTTGTGCGGCGGAATGTTTGTTGCCATACCGACAGCAATTCCGAGCGTGCCGTTTAGCAACAGGTTCGGCAATTTGCCTGGCAAAACACTTGGTTCTTTCTCGGTAGCATCATAGTTGTCACGGAAATCAACCGTGTCTTTATCTAAATCTTCGAGCAATTCGCCTGCTAAAGCAGACATTTTTGCCTCTGTGTAACGCATGGCCGCAGCGCCATCACCGTCCATAGAACCAAAGTTTCCTTGACCAATAATTAGTGGGTAGCGCAAAGAAAACTCTTGGGCCATGTGCACCATGGAATCATAAACCGCAATGTCGCCATGAGGGTGGTATTTACCAAGAACTTCACCGACTACGGTCGCAGACTTACGAGTCTTCGACGAGCTTGAGAGACCTAAAGTCTTCATTGCATATAGAATGCGGCGGTGCACAGGCTTCATGCCATCACGAACATCCGGCAGGGCGCGCATAACAATTACGCTCATAGCATAATCCAAAAACGATTCCTGCATTTCTTGTTCCAGGAAGCGAGTTTTGATTACTCCAATATTTTCACTAAGTTGTTCTTGGGCGTCTTTCGGCATAAGGTTATTAGCTTAAGTTAAGGTTGGGCTGGTAGCGTGTCTTTGTTTTGTTTAACTTCTTCGTTAAATGTTTGAAAAAAGTTTTCATCGGTCTGGCCACGATGACCATTGCCAACTGCTGCCCAAATTAGCAGGAGCACCCCGACTGCGATAGCAGCAGAAATGATGATGATGCGGTTTTTATGATGATCCGGCTTGTTTCGAATGTTGTGAATAACTTGTTTCATGGTTTTGTTTTAACGAAGCGGTTCCAGCAAGATTAATTTTTTTATTTCTTCTGGAGAAAAATCTTTTTTCTTGATGAGTAGCTTGTCCATAGGTTCTGACTTGCCGCCCATTTCTTTTACAAACGCATCAACTTTTTCGTATGGAAGTTTTAGGCCATCTGTATGGTAGTGACTAGGAATAACGATCTTTGGTTCAATTTCGTGCACAACTTTCACAGCGTCTTTGGCAGTCATTACACTATTGCCGCCCACAGGGAGAATTAAGATATCTATTTCGCCAAGACTTTCGATGTCGTCTTCCTTCATGTTGAAGGTGCGAATGTGGGTGAGGTTCAGAATGCGAATATCCTCGGATTCAATTAGCTCGGCTGTTACGTAACGTGGTTTGCCATCTTTAGCTTCATCACCTTCTTGTTTTAAAGGGATGCCAGTTATGGTTACGCCTTTGAGGTCATACTCTCCTGGGTCATCAACCATGAATGGGTCACCAGAGAAGCCAGATGTGGCAGTATAAAGTTTATTGTTTTTTTCGGAAAGGATGATAACATCGGCTGCTCCCCGGGGTGGGGTGAGGCCAGATTCCTTGTCGAATGGGTCAGTAATTACAACTGCGTCCTTAGTCTGGATTTTGAAGCTAGACAGGCCAAAATAGTGGATTTGCATAAGGAAATTATAGCAGTTTTGGGGGCGTTTGTAACTTGACAAAAGTCGGTATTTGTTGTATTATTTTGCTAATTCAATATTTGGGGGAACTATCAATGATCAATAAGTTAACTTGCACATCGTGGTGGTTAATAACCTTGTTCTTTCTACTTGTTTTGGGGGTTGCAAAGCTTGCATCTGCCAGTCTGGTAGTTATCGTGCCAATTTTGGTTGTCTGCGTAGCGGTTGCTATAATATCGGGGTTTCGTGTTTGGGAAGCATATGAATTCGAAAAGGTTGTAGGGGTCAAGCCGCCTATAACTTCAAGAAAGAAACACCGTGATGCATGGATGAGTGAGAATAGGAAGTCAGCGCGAAGAAAAGCTTCTCGTCTACTATTGCGCGCTCAGAGGTCTAGCACCTTGTTCAACCACCTAAGAGGCGTTGGTCTGGTGAAAGGCAATAAGGACTTCAATGGTTCTTGTGATACCGATGTTCGGTTTGGGCTCGCTATAGATTATGTCCATGCTGCCGGTAGGTACGAGGACTACACTGGGTCTCTCCTCAGTTTCGGCTTACGAATCTAACTTGATCGACGCAAATTTGACTTCGGCAACTGTCTCTCTGGGATGGTTGCTTTTTTTATCCATATATTCTATAATTCCCCTACTTACTGGCGTACGCGCTATCGGGCTCGCAATGTATATTGTGCCCCAACTTTAAAAAGTAACCCCCGGTAAGTCCAAGTAATGGCGCGTTTAATAATTAATGTATGTTTTTCGTTTTTAGATTTTTACGCAACGTGGTCTAAACGTTGTTTTTTATTTGCTCTATTAAAGAGCACAAACGGCATATATTATAGAAAGATTAATTTATGGCAGAAGAAAATACTGCAACTGCTGATGTCGCAACTGACAGCCAGCAAATAGTTACACAAAATGTAACTGGTGACGCCAATGCTCAAAGCATGACCGACTTGCTTGAAAGCGGCGCGGAAATCCGCGTGCTTAAAGCTGGCGACATGGTTGAAGGCACCATCATTTCTGTAACCAAGAATGAAGTTTATATTGACCTTGCTGGTTATGGTGTTGGTGTGGTTCGTGGTCGTGAGCTTTACGATGATCAAGCAACGCTTAATTCACTTAAGCCAGGCGATGCAATTACGGCATCTGTGGTAGAATCAGAAAACCGTGAAGGTAATGTAGAACTTTCACTACGGGTTGCAGGACAAGAACGTGTTTGGTCCAAACTTCGCGAATACATGGAAAGCAAAGAAATTGTTTCTACCAAAATTTTGGCAGCTAACAAGGGTGGTTTGATGATTGAGTTGAACAATGTAACTGGTTTCTTGCCAGTATCCCAGTTGTCACTTGAACACTACCCGCGCGTTGAAGATGGTGATAAGAATAAAATTCTTTCTATCTTAAACAGCTACGTTGGTACCAACTTTAATGTTCAAGTTATTACCGCCGACATGAACGAAGAAAAGTTAATTGTTTCCGAAAAAGCTGTTCACGAAGAAGAAATGCACAGCAAAATGTCTGAACTAAAAATTGGTGATGTTGTTACTGGTCAAATTACAGGTGTAGTAGACTTTGGTGTGTTCGTAAAATTTGGCGAACTCGAAGGTTTGGTACACATTTCTGAACTTGCATGGCAGCGCATTGAAAATCCAAAGGATTTGTTTAAAGTTGGCGATACTGTGAAAGCAAAAATTATTGCTATTGAAAAGGGCCGCGTGTCTTTGTCTATCAAGCAATTGCAAAATGATCCTTGGGCAGAAGCTGTGAAGAAATATCAGATCGGCCAAGTAGTTAAAGGTACTGTGTCTAAGATTATGCCTTTCGGAGTCTTTGTAGAACTTGATAAAGACATTCAAGGGTTGGCTCACTTAGTTGAGCTTTCTCACGAACCTGTGAAAGCTGCTGAAGATGTGGTAAAGATTGGCAGTGAATATGAATTTAAAGTCATTTCCATTGAGCCAGGCGAGCATCGCTTAGGTTTGTCTATTAAGCAGTTAACAGAAGCTCCAAAGAAAGCTGAGTCTGATAAAACAGAAACAGTTACAGCAGAAAAGCCAACTGATGCAGTAGTGCCCGATACTCCTGCGGAAGAAGCTCCGGTTGAAACCCCTGAACAAACAGAAGAAAAAGCTGAATAACTTAGTTAGAAAAAGAACTCGCTATTGCGAGTTCTTTTTTGTTAGTGGTTCTATTACTTCGCGCCACTGGCTCCATCCTTTGAGCCTGTGTGGCAAGTCAGACTTTTGGTTGTAGCTTGCATCGAATAGTACTTGTTTCCATTTGGGAGTGTGTTTGCCGCTGGAAATTATATCATCTCGGTCATCAATTAAGATGTGACCATCCACCTCGGTCTTATCATGTGAGAAAACCATTTCACCAACAAATTTAGGGCCGAGATATTGGTCTACCCATTTCTTTTTTTCATCAATACAGTAAATGGATTCAGGATGGGGTGTGGTACAAAGCTTAACTTTGTAATTTTCTTCAACCAGTTCTTGTATCGCTTCCAAGGCGCCAGGCTTTGGCAGCATGTGTAGAAAGAATCCCTCCGACGCTATTACATCATGCATTGCTTGATGATATTCTTTCGGAAAAGAATCCTCAATCCAGTAATTGGTTTTGTCCCAGGCCTGAATTACTTCAGGGGGTAAAATAGTAGCAACTAGTTCATGGAAGCGCTTATCGTAATCAACGATAGTGTTGTCCATGTCTAGCAGAATTATTGAGCTTGTCATTGTTAAGCCCATTGTACTATGAGAAAAAACACCTCGCAAGAGGTGCTTTTTCTAACTTGACTTACTTAGATTCTTCTAGGGTCGCGGTGATTGTTTTTTCAGCGCCGTCACTAATTATTTTCAGAGTGATTTTGTCGCCAACATTCTTTTTGGAAATTAAGTTGGACAGGCTATTGCTGTCATCAATTTTTGTGCCATCAACTTCTAGGATGATATCCCCTTCCTTCAAGCCTGCCTTGCTAGCGGGAGAATCTGCGACAATTGCTGGTTCGTCTGGGCCATTGTTCCCAATAAGCGCTCCGTAATCAACTGATAAATTATTTTTCTGTTTTAGCTCAGGAGTAATCGGAGTATATCGCACTCCAAGATACGGACGAACAATGCGACCGTTTTTCTTCACAGACTCCACAACATTTTTTACATTGTTGGCGCTCAATGCAAAGCCAATACTGTTCGCACCACTAGCCTGCGCAACATTCACTCCAATAACCTCACCAGACAAATTTAATAGTGGTCCACCTGAATTGCCTGGATTAATACTGGCATCTGTTTGGATAAGTTGGTCTAGCGATTCGGAGCTGCCTTGATGGTCCGAAGCAGTAATGCTACGTGACAATCCAGAGATAATTCCGACTGACACTGTATTTCGAAATTCACCAAGTGCGTTACCAATCGCAATGGCAGTTTGGCCAACTTGAACTTGATCGGAATCCCCAAATGATAGACTTGGGAAATTGTTACCATCTATTTTAATAACAGCTAAGTCTAAAACAGGGTCTCGCCCAATCACCTGCGCATCGTATTTTTTGCCATCATTAGTGAACACTGTGTATTGAGCTTCTGAATCCGAGACTACGTGTTTGTTAGTAACAATGTAGCCATCGGCCGAAACAATAAATCCTGATCCCCCGCCAATCTCTTTTTGCTCTGTTCCGTTCTGCTTAACCTGCGGCACCCTATAAAAGCTTCCAAAAGGGCCGGGCACGCTTTGGTAAGAGCGTTCATAAACCGGAACATTTTTAGAAATGGTGATAGCGACCACACCTGGGTTAGCAGCTTGAACTGCATCAATAACCGCGTTTTCTGACTGTGATGTTACGTGTGTGCCTGCCGGCCTGGTTTTATTAAACATTCCAGGGTTGGTGGATGCTAAATGCCAAAATGCCACACTGACGACAATAGTGGTAATTAAGGCTGTAATTGCGCTAGTTCGTACAACATTGGTATATGCTTCATCTCTGATAGCTGGTGTTGTTGGATGTGAGTGTTCTTGGTTTTCCATACATAAAAATTAATACTCTATTATATATACAATCAAATCTGGGAAATTATTTCAAATTTAAAACACGCCAATAGCGTGTTTTAATGGTGCCCAGGGAGGGATTTGAACCCTCAATCCCGAAGGCAATCGATTTTAAGTCGATCCTGTATACCAAGTTCCAGCACCTGGGCTTATAATTTGCGCTTTCCTCTACCACGATAGGTGGGGGTGAGGCTGTGGCAATTCGGGCACAATATTCTTAAATTTTCTATACGGTTATCATGACGGTCTCCGTTAATATGGTCAAGTTCCACTGGAACATACCCATCAATCGTTTTTTGTGACCAACCGCATAACTCACACTTGCTGAACTTCAATCCAGCACCAATTAACCTTCTTTTTAACTTATAGCTTTGATAATAATTATTCTGTATCAGAATTTCGCTAAGTGGTTTAATCGGCTTCCCTATTCCCCTCATGCCTTTATTCCAGGCCATCCCGGTGTAGTGAGAGAAATTTAGGTCAGACTCATTTATATATCTTTTAATCTGGTCATAGTTTCCACCAGTAGGTCTTAATTTAAGCTTTACTAAAATAGCACGGTAACTTTTACTAGTTGCCACAGCCTTTGTTAGTTGCTTAATTGTCCATGATCTTTTTCTAGGCATGCTATAAGCATAGCGATACCCAGATAAAGTCTAGATCAAGAAAATATAAAGTTTTTATAAAGAGCTGGTTTTTGGAGGTGCGAGCGGGAATCGAACCCGCGCATCGAGGTTTTGCAGACCCCAGCGTTACCACTTCGCCATCGCACCATCATCAATAAATACTACATAATTTTATCTGAACTAACGGCTTTGTTCAAGCCTTTCTAAATTGATAAACCAAAACCCCCCGCTTGGGGCGAGGGGTTGGATAATTAGTAAGATTTACTATTTAGTAAAAGTTAACTGAGGACACTTACCTCTTACTGTCCAAGGCTGGGTGGATTTGTGAATAGCCATGTATTTTACAGCTGCCTTCACGTTTGCTTCAGCATCAAAGATGCTCATTCCAGCCTTGCCTTCATCTGTATGTCTCCAGGTAGAAGTTAAGTATTGGAACACACCACTAGCAGTGGAATGACGATTTTTACTAAACTGATTATAACCACTTTCCCATTTTGCAATACATAATGGGGTTTCTGGGTTAAGTCCGTACTGTGCAGAGTACTCAACAATAAGCTGTTGAACTTCTTCTGGAGTATAGGTTCGTCCGGTTAGATTCCCCAATACTTCAACAGAAGTAGTCTGAGCTTTCAACACATGCTGTTGCGCCGGGGCAGCATCTGGATTACAAGATCCGATTGGGCCTGGGTAACAAGGGTTGGTTAGAGTCGGGTTATTGGCTTCAGCAATTACTGCATCAGCTTCGTCTGTTTGTAAGTTGGTTTTTTGTTTTGAGTTGACTTCAAAAACTAGAGCTTTTGTCCTTGGACTCTGTGCAGTGTAAGCCGCAGCCACGGTTTCTGGATAAATCAGGAAAACGAGGGGTAAGAAAGCAAGCACTAGGATCGCTTTCTCGATGACAGAGTTAAGGGCTAAAGGAGCTTTCATTAAGGAAATAGCAACTCCTTATATCTATGGATGGGAGCGGAGGGTTCTTTCGAAACTGCTGGTCCTACGGTATCTCAGCCTAGATTTAATGTTAGATTGTTGACCTTGGTCGGGTTACTTCGATTAGCGCTTTTTTAGTCTAGTTTCGCCTTATTTATTAGGAATAACAATATGGCTAGTAATAAAAAAGCCTGCTAAATGCAGTACCTTACCGAGAGATTATAGCAGAGCGGAGAGGTAAAAACAAGGCATTTTTGCCTGTTTTGCGCATATTTAAGCCAAATAACGTTTTTTTGGGCTTGGGCAAGGGCTGAATCGGAACGCAGTTTTGGCTTATTTATAAGGGGTTTTCAATTCACCTTGTTTCCATTAAAATATAGCCAAGCGCTTTCGCACTTTTGTAATCTATCTAAACGACGAATATTATCAACTTTATGAATACACCCATTACATTTGAAGACGTTATGAAGATTTGGCTAGACAATGAGGTCGGCCAGGTCGAGGGTCGCGATCTGTTGCCAGTAGCTTTAAATAAGGGCTTTGCTTCTATTGAAGAATGGCGGACTACCAACGCTTTGCGGTTTGGTATGGATAAGCTCGACTGGATTTTGGAAAAAATCGATAATCCTGGTGAGGTTTTGCCAAATGTCATCATTGGCCCGTACCGTGGTTGGTCTATCCAAAAAGACGTTGAGTTTTTCGACAATCAGCTTAGCACTACTTTTGCCCAAGCATTGGAAATACCAGCGTTCTTTGATTTTTGCAAAACTCACGACCGGATTGTACCGCTTTCCGAGAAATTTCCTCTACCCACCTCTATAATTCTGTTCCGTAAGGCTAGTGGTGAGTTGATTCACGTTGAAGGCGGGCATCGTATGTGTGCCGTAGCTTTTGCTAAAAAGATTGGTAAACCAATCAAGTTTGAAGGAAAACCTCAAGTAGCAGCTGCGATTGCAGATATCACCGAGGAAAAGTTTCGCGAGTTGGTGGCAATGGCGAAAACTTCAACTGATAAAGTTCAGCAATGATTAGTGCTGGTAATGTAATAATTATTCTTGAGTAGTGTAAATTCACGACTCTTTTTTATTTACCCTTTATATAATGGTATAATTACGTATATGGTCAAAGCGGAAAAAATTTATATTGGCGGATGGTTTCAAAGAACGACTTTGCATTTATCTGAGATGTACGATTTTTTGAAAGACGGTACTTCGCCTTTGGGATTGGACCAAGATAAACTACGCAAACTGCACACAAAGATAGGTATTGCATCAGTTGAAATGAAGTTGGCGCAATTAGATTATATTGATTTGAAAACTAACTTAGGAATAGAGGTAAAGATTTATGAGGATGGTTTAATTATTCTTGGGACTAGTAATAGTAAGGCTATTAAAAATGATGTTGAAAAGCTAACTCGTTATTATGAGGAAAATCTATCGCAAGGCATTAGTTACATCTTCAGCCTGGGTGCGCCGATTCCAAAAGAGTTGGCTAACATTAAAACCATCTATCCGTACTTTGTAATATTTAAGAAGGCGAGTAAGGCCAGCATTGATGCGGTTTTAAAAGAGTTTGATCAGACCAAATATTTTGAAGTAAAGAAAAAAGAATTTGAAATTTACCGCGGTGATAAATTGTATGTCATCAATAATATTTCTGAGCCAATCGCCAATATTGAGGACTTTGTGCAGGAGCAAGTTTTTATTCGTGAGTTCAAAACTCAGCTTCACCGCTATTTAAATTTGCACAGAATTATTTGGGAGCAAATTGCTGAAGTTAAAGAGCGAGGTGAAATCCATGGCAGTCAGATTGGCCCATTTAAAGATAAGATCGAAAGTTATACTAAAACCGTAAACTTAATTGATGCGCGTATTAATCAGATGGGTACGTATATTCAAACTCGCGAAGCAGTTTCTAAAAGCAATAAGGGCCTGGTAAAGTTTTTGGATGTATTAGATTTCAAATACGAAACTTTGAACGATACTTTGGAATATATAATTGATATTTGGACTATGACCAAGAATTATGTAAATTCTGCTTTAGATTTATTTACATCAATTCAAGCTTCCAGCACTGAAAGTTCAGTTAAGAATTTGACTGTAATTACTTCCATGGGTGTTGGAGCGACTTTAATTGGATTGTTCTCACAGGAATTACCAAAGCTCAAAATGTCCGGAGTAATTTACTTCTTCATTTTAGCTTTTGTGGGTTATGCCGCTGACAAGATAATGAAGGCGTTTGCAGGGCGGCGGATGTATCAGATTAGCGATGTGCAAGTTGCTAAAGATATTAAATAAATTTGATATCAAAAAACCGACCTTTAGGGTCGGTTTTTTGATGGAGCGGCCAAGGGGAATCGAACCCCTATCCCTTCCTTGGCAAGGAAGAGTTCTACCATTGAACCATGGCCGCATGGTGCCTCGGGTCAGAATTGAACTGACGACTCAGCGCTCTTCAGGCGCTAGCTCTACCACTGAGCTACCGAGGCGTATTATTTAATACGTTGTTCATTTTTATAAACTTTCTATTTAAGAATAGTTTATCTGTTGAGGAGTACATTACTTTAAAAAGTTTTCTTGTGTCGCCTTTAACATATCGTAAAGCCTATACTCCATCACCTTTGCGAATAAAGCCCTTCACTCCATAGAGATTTGTTAGCTGAAATTTTAACCAATCAATAAATTTTAAACTAGCCGAGTAAAAGGCGATTTGGTAGACCAAACTATTTTTCCAGCGTTTATCGTAATAAGAATAAAATGTACCATCTCCATCAAATAGTCCTCTCAAGAAATGAGAAAAAAATTCTTTAGGGATTTTTACCGCTTGAATCGTGTGAGATTTATTCGGTGTTATCCCAATACTATTTAGATAGCCATAAAGTTTAACATTGCTATAGCTAATTCTATAATATGGTTTGTCGGAATTGCGACCACTGCCTATGGACATTGTTTTATTGTTAACACCTAATGCCTTGGAGAAATTTTCAATAATTTCTAAATCTTTAGAAGTGATTACAATGTGACGATCATCTTTTTGAAGATGACCATCTGAAGCAATTAATCCGATAGCGTAAGCTAGATTAGCAGACCAATTAGGTTTATATTTTAAACTTTGTTGAATGCCCATACAGTTACTTTAACATTTCATAGATAAAGTCTAGATCAAGAATAAATAAAGTTTTTAAAGAACTGGATGTCCGTGGTGGGCGATAAAGGATTCGAACCTTTGACCCCTTCGGTGTAAACGAAGTGCTCTAACCAGCTGAGCTAATCGCCCTTATTGCTTTGAATTGTTTGCCTGTAAGGTTGGTGCCCAAGAGAGGACTTGAACCTCCACGGGATTGCTCCCACTACCACCTCAAGGTAGCGCGTCTGCCAGTTCCGCCACCTGGGCGCAGGTTTTCTATTAACAAACTATTCAAAAATCTTTCTAATTATAGGTTAATTGATGGAAATTGTCTAGACCTAAAGTATTTTTAGACTAAACTACTTCCCATTTGCCTTGTGGGGTGCGAGCCAGGGTGCCCAGCAAAGAAAAGCCAGCGGCCCATTTGTGTCCCCCACCACCCAAAGATCGGGCAATTTCCTTTACATCAACCCCTTTGGCTGGATCTGAGCGAAGGCTACCTTTAATAACATTTTTATCCTGTTTTAAAAACATGGCGAATTTAGCTTCCGGAACTTTGTTCAAAGTTTCAACCACCCCTTCAAAAGCAGATAGCGGTGGGTTCCCTAGGGCCTCGAGCTCTTCAGCTGTAATAATAGAGTAGATCATTTGCTTTTGCGGATCGTAATGCGCATTGCCAATTACGTGCGCCCAAGCCTTGAGACTGGCAATGTCTTTGCCTTCGTAAGTGTGCTTGGTAATATTGGCAATCCTGGCGCCACGGCTGGTTAAGTCCGCTGCTGCAGCCAGTGTGCTGGCCTCAGTGTTGCTATGCATAAAAATTCCAGTATCAGTCACAATGCCGGTTAGTAAGCACACAGCCATTTCGTGGCTAATCTCCCAACCGCAAAATTTTAAAAAATCATAAGTCAGTTCTGCTACCGAAGACTTGGTGTGGTCAACTACATTTACATTGCCGTACATAGTGTTGTCTGGATGGTGATCTAGATTGAAAGTCGGAATTTGCAAATTTAGAATTTCTTGATGGCCAACTCGCTCTCTTACAGAACAACCAGAAATTACCAGCAGGTCAAACTGATGCGTTGGCAAAACCTCTGTAACCATTTCTGACATTGGTAAGTAACGCAGTTGCTGGGGTACGCCGCCCTGGATTACCACAGAGACATTTTTGCCAGCGTGTTTTAAATGATGTGCCAATGCTAAAACACTACCAAGGTCGTCGCCATCGGTTCGTTCGTGAGTTGTGAGCAAAATATTTTGCGCCTGCTCTAATAAATTTTTAGCATCAGTAAATTCATTCATTATTCTTATTCCTCTTCTTCGTGGATTTTTTTGATGAGCTCATCTATGTGTTGTACATAGCGCGGTGATGTGTCTAAGAAAAACTGTAGACGCGGGGTCATCTTCATGGCTAAGTGGCGATTAACCTCCCCTTGGATGTCGTAAATATTTTTATTGATATCTTTAAGAATAGCATCGTCATCGCCGCCAACAATTGAGATCCAAACCTTGGCCCAACGGGAATCGCCACTGGTTTCCACCCGCGATACAGTAATAAGACCACCATTAGTTTCAATTGTGTCTTTCAAAGTTTCACCTACAATTTGTAGGATCAGAGAGTTAAGTTTTTCTATGCGATTGGTTGGTTTCTTTTGTAGCGGCATTTGTTTAAAAAAAATGATATGAAAGAGTAATATAACAGACTCTCTATATTATATCAAGAGTCTGAAGGTTGGCTGATAAATTGCCAATAAAAAAACCGCCTGTTCAGCGGTTTTTACAAAGTCTTTTGTTTCAAAGTTTCTTCAAAGCTTTCGATTTGATCGCCTTCGCGGAGTTTCACATTGGTTTTCAGCTTCATGCCGAATTCATTGCCACGCGCCACTTCCTTGGTATCGATTTTATTCTGCTGCAAGTCCACAATCTCTCCGCGGCCAATTTCCATCCACTCGCCTACTGGGACCTCGGCATGATTACCTTCTTCGGCTTTTCGCCAAATCGCCACAGGTTTGTTTTTGCGGATTTCGCCTTCTTCTACTCGGCCACCAATAATCATTTGTGATTTCTCTGTACGGAATATCCCTAGCACAGTTCCCTTTCCAAAAGTAGCTTTTTCCATTTCTGGAGTGAACATGGCAATTACAGCCGAAGTAATGTTTTCCAAAAGTTCGTAAATAACATCGTAGCTCTCAACGGCAATTTTTTTCTGCTTCGCCAAATTGATAGCCTTTGGATTGGTCTTCACACGAAAGGCAATAACAGTTCCTTTGCTGGAGTCGGCAAGTAGAATATCGTTTTCATTCACTTCGCCAATGCCTTCGCTCAAGATTTTAATTTGCACTTCATCATTCTTAAGTTTGCCCAACGATTGCTTAATAGCTTCCAAAGAACCAGCTACATCTGCCTTCAAAATTAAATTCAAAGTTTTGCTATCCACGTCACCCTGCAATTTAGAATGAGTTGTGAGCTTGCGGCTGTGCTTCATCTTTTGCGCATTGGTAGCAATGGTGCGCGCTTCATCTAAGCTCTCAACTGTTTGCAAAATATCTCCAGCTTGTGGTAATTCGGAAAAACCGGAGATTAACGCTGGTCGAGATGGTGCAACAAACTTTAATTTTTTGCCGTGTTCATCTTCCAAAGATTTTACTTTGCCAAAACCAATGCCAGCGACCATAATGTCCCCCACTCGAAGTGTTCCATTTTGAACAATCACAGTTGCGACCGCACCTTTACCTTGAGCCACGTGCGATTCAATTACCGTACCTAAGGTTTTGCCGTTTGGATTCGCTTTAAAGTCTTCAATTTCCGCTTGCAGCAAAACCATTTCCAAAAGTTTATCGATCCCAATATTCTGTTTCGCAGAAATTTCTACCGCAATAACGTTTCCACCCCAATCTTCTAGTAGAACGCCGTGTTCAGCCAACTCTTGTTTGGTTTTCATTATGTTGGCGTTTTCTTTATCAATTTTGTTGATGGCCACAATTAACGGCGTGTTGGTAAACTTGGCGCGGTTAATAACCTCAATGGTTTGAGGGCGAACGCTGTCGTCTGCAGCAACAACTAAAATGATGATGTCAGTGACATTGGCACCGCGCGCACGCATTTCTACGAACGCTTCGTGTCCAGGAGTATCTAAAAAGGTAATAACTTTGCCATTGTGCTTAACTTGGTAAGCACCAATGTGCTGGGTAATACCGCCGGACTCTGTTTCTACAACAGAGGCTTTGCGGATTGCATCCAAAAGAGTAGTTTTACCATGGTCAACGTGTCCCATTACTGCCACAATCGGTGGGCGGGTTTCGAGACCAGCCTCGTTATTTGTAGCTTCTTCATTCAAACTTTCGTGCAAAAAACCAATACCAAATTCTTTTTGTTCGCCGCTTTGCTCGGTGGCAACTTCAAATCCTAAGTCTTGTGCAATAATCGTTGCAGTTTCAAAATCCACCTCTTCGTTAATCGTGGCCATTACGCCGTTTTGGATTAAGGCCTTAATTACGTCGGTAACTGGAAGCTCTAGCAGGTCGGCAAAATCTCGCACTTTTATAAACGATGGCAAAGAAACTTTTTTTGCTGGACCAGTTTTAGCTTTAGGTTCTTCTTTTGGTTTCGGTGCCAAGGCTTTAATAATGTCATTGGCTAAGTGATTATCAATTTTATTGGCGCGCGGAGAAATACGAAAACCCGCTGCATTAGCCTTGCTGCGCAGCTCATGGATCGACATATTTAGTTCATGCGATAAAGATGATAAATTCATAACTGGTTAACTATACAACATTTAAGTAATAAAATCAAGTTGATCAATTTATTGGATTAACCTTTCAGTCTGTTGCCGAAAACAAATCTGAAGTTTAAAAAAACCGCCTTCTCCAGCGGTTCAATTAAAACGTTCGGTTCTTGCCTACGATCATTCGCAGAGCCCTGGGTATCATAGAGACTATGGCTGGGACTTTGGCAAAGGTTCGGCCAGCAATGGTTAAAGGAAACCCACGCGGCTCTAGGAATTCCACCTGCCGGCACTTAATAACTGAGGTACCGGGAATGTTTTCTAGCGCACCAATGGCTATGTCGGGTTTGTACTTCATTACATCAATTTTATTCATGCGCTCCAAAACCATTAAGTCTAAATAGCCATCTGTCGGATTGGCGATCGTAGAGTTTGAACTTGATGTGGCGCGTGAATTCGTCACCGTACCACCTAAGCAAGTAATATCCATGTTATAGGAATTGTCTACGCGAATTTTTAAATTATGTTCAATCGCAGACATACCGCGCAGCGAACTAAAGAAACCCATTTGCTTGGCTTTTGATGAAGCAATGCCAAATTCAAGTTGGCTCACAAAATAATTATCACCTAAGGTGGCGAGATCCATTTTTTCAATGCGCCGCGCTGCAACTGTTTTAACTGCAGTGAGCAAACTATCGATTCCTAAAATTTGCGCTAAGTAAGTATCTTCTGTCATTGGAATAAATCCCAAAGCAAAGTCCCGACCCTTTAAGTAAGCAAGCATCAAATTAAATGTGTCGTCGGTGCCACAAGCAATTAAAGTTTTAACTCCCCGCTCGCTCGCAGTTTCAACTAGTTCGGCAATGCCGCGAATTGAAGTGACCCGCGCCATTTCTCCAGATATCTTAAATTCAGCCAGCAGTCCTTGCAGGGTTACTTGCGCCCTTTCAAATTGCGCCTCAGGTATATTTGTTCCATCCAATATATAAAAATACATAATAGCGATGCGGGTGGCGCCATGGTGGCTTTTTTCTAAAGTGAGCGTTTCGAACGTAGAAAAATGAGCATCTGGCGACAGGACCCGCAGCTTAGGATGAATTAGTCGTCTTCTGGTTCTGGAGCTACGGTCAAGTTTTTGCTATTAACGGTGGCAGCATTCTTCAGGGTGCCAGTTGCTTTATCAACAGCAGCGCCTTTCATGTTGCATTTGCCAGTGAATTGGGCGCCATCTTCCACGCGCAAAATCCCGCAGGAAATATCACCCGCCACCCGCGCGGTGGCTTGTAAAATTAAATTGCCTGCAACTTTAATGTTGCCCTGCACTTGTCCAGCCACAATAGCGTTGCCAGCTTGGACATCTGCTACAAGCTGAGCTGCTTCACCAATGTGCACACTTTGAGTGGTGTGGACTTTACCCATTACTCCACCTTCAATGCGAATGTTGCCTTCGGAGTTAAGATCTCCTTGAATTTTTACTGATGGTCCGACAATAGTTTCTGCCGGCGGATTGCTATCTGATGCCATAATCGTGCTTTCTGTCCCGCTATCTTCTTTGCGGTACGTTAATAATTTGAGTAATTAACTTTTCAGTTTTTGTTTGATTTTTTTGTTGGCCGATTCATCTGCATTTTGTTTGGGCGTTAAAGCGGTAATAACTGCTTCACGTTCTTCTTCACTGAGCGTGCTTTCGCTGGTCCCAGTAGTAATGACCTTGGCATAAATTCGGTTATTCTGCCGGCCATGTAAACTGGTCAACACAATTCCCGATTGATGCGCATCCAAAAATGCTGCAGAGAAACTTAAATTCCCGCCATCATCCCCGTTACTATTATAACGGATAACACCTACATGTTGAGTCGCAGTATTTAACTGATCAATAATGCTATGTAAGGCTTGGCTGGTTTGGGTAGCATGGGTGTCCAGTTCATTCAGCTTTTCCACAACTTGATCCATAGCTTCGGCCATAGTGCCTGTGGTTTTACCACCAAACAGTTTTTGAATAGCACGCATTTGGCCAGAAGATGCTATCATGTAAATCCCTAAAATTAGGGCTACTACTGACAGGCTTAAGCTAATGTAAACTAAAATATTGGCACCCATAGTAGAGCTATTGTAGCATTCTGTGCGGCCCTCGTCCAAACTGGGAATTTAACTTGATTTTGATTGGCCGGATTGGTATACTTTGCTTATTATGTCTAGAAAAAATCGATACAAATTCCGCAATCGTGAAGCTAATCGCCCAGCGATTGTACCAAATACAACATCTAGTTCCGGTGCTGTTATGGTTGCTGCACCTCAATCCTCAAGTGATAATTCAGGGGCCTTTGCCCAACACACGGCAGAATACAAAATTATTAGTCGCGATTTGGTGCGTTTGGTGATCCTAAATGGTGTTATGCTAGCTGCGGTACTCGCTCTATATTATGTGAATCGTTCGTCCGGAGTAGTAGAAAAACTATTTCATCAGATTTTCTAATAATACTAGATAAAAAATTAAGGCGATATTCTCGAGTGAGAGTATCGCCTTTTAAATTACTTCGCTATTTTGACTGTCATTGCGAAGGAATAAGTATCTAATGTTATGTAAGAGAATTTATACTTCGGAATTTCCCTTAAATAGACTTCAATTTTACTGGATGTGAATCGCTGTGACCAATACCCTTCCTTTGTTGCAGTAAACGAATCTTCGCTGTCAGTGATTACATTCATTCCGAAATAGGAATAAAATGATTCTTGTTTTTGTCGGGTCGCATCGTTATCGATATAAACCGAGCCAAGAAACAAAATTCCATCCTGTTCAAGTAATGAATAAGCAGCCGAGAAGATTTTTTCAAACTTGAGATTATGGCTTAAATCCAGCCTCGGTTGCCTGCCATAATCTTCAAATGGAAAGTCGCTTGGGTAGAAGTTGCCGGCCGTAAACCATGTAGTAATAATAAGGTCATATTTCCCATTTAAATTGCTCAAATTTGTTGCATCGAGCAATTCAACTGTGACCTTGTCAGATGCATTGCAATCTGCAACTAATTTTGTTGTATTCTCAATGCAAAGTTCGGTATTGTCGATGGCGTGGTAGTGTTCAACTTCATTCCAAATTTCTTCTATAGGAATCAGATGTTTTAGTACACGGCCGTCTCCCACGCCAATGTCTAATATCCGAATCGGCCGAGCAATTTTAGTAGACAATCCGTGGATCGTCTCTTTAAGTTGAACAAGTTCAGCCCATTGCGCTTGTTTCAGGTATTCAGGTAAGTTTTCCCAGTCAAAAGTCTTTTTGTAGGTGTTTGGATTGTCGTACATCGTGTTCATAATTCTTCCTCACTTAAAGATTTAATTTTTATGAGCGTATTATACGTTATTTTTAACATATTGTCAATAATGCTCGTCAAAAATCAATCAATTTTAAGCTTATATAAAGTATAAATTTAAATATCAATATTTCTGTGGAGTTTAATTGACACAAAATAAATTATATTTTACTATCAAGTTATGCAAGATAATATCAAACTTTTTAAAGATAATTTGCTTTCGCTGGGTTTGAGCGAAAGAGAAACCCGAGTTTATTTGGCTCTGTTGGATATGGGGCAAGGAACTGTAACTGAAATCACTCGTTGGGCTGGTATTAATCGTACTACAGGTTATGACATTCTCGATGTTTTAGTAAATAAGGGATTTATTAGTTTTACAGGAAAAGAACCAAAGCGTGTTTATGCCGCAGAGTCACCTGAAAAGCTTTTGTCTTATTTAGAGGAACAACAAAACACAGCCACTCAACGATTAGAAGCAGCAAAAAATTTAATTCCTGAGTTGAAAATTTTCCATAATGTTGAAAATCGACCCAAGGTGCGGTTCTATGAAGGAACTGAGGGTTTGAAGTCTGTTTATGAAGATACTCTTAGTAGTTCTGAAGATTTAAGAGCTTTAGCGCAAGTTGATGAAACAGAAACGGCTTTACCGGGATATTTCCCAAAGTATTATCAAAGAAGAGCGGCAAAGAATATTAAAATGAGAGCAATCTTTGCTGACTCCCCTGGCGCTCGCATTTTGAAAAGCAAAGATTCAATTGAGAAAAGAGAAAGTATCATCTTGCCTGACAATGAATTTCATTTAAAACCAGAAATTAATGTGTATGATAATAAAGTAATGATTGCATCATGGCGTGAAAAACTCGGTATTATAATTGAATCGCAAGAAATTGCTGATGCGATGAAAATGTTATTTGAATTAGCGTGGAAAGAGGCTAAGAATGAAGATGTTTCATAAAATCATAATTTTATTCATAATATCGATATGTTAAAAATCACCATCATATGCCTAGGAAAATTTAAGGAAAAAGCCTATATAGAGCTGGAGAAAGAGTATTTAAAGCGCTTAAAGCCTTTTGCAAAAGTAAAAGTTGTTGAATTGGCTGAGGTTTCGTATCGCTCGGAAGATACAGCAATGAAAGCCAAGCAAAAAGAAGCTGATTTGGTTGTGAAACAGCTTCCTGATGATGGAATAATTATTCTTCTGGAGGAAAAAGGACAAAAACGCGATTCAGTAGAGTTTGCTCAGTTTTTAGAGCGGATTGGGGGAATCGGTCAAGAAATAGTGTTTGTTATTGGTAGTGGGATTGGTTTGCACGAATCTTTAAAGTCTTATTCTAATTACACAATTTCTTTAAGTCCCCTAACATTTCCGCATAATATGGCCAGAGTTATCTTAGAAGAACAGATTTATCGGGCCTGCACAATTATTTCTCGGAAACAGTATCATAAATAGTTTCACGTGAAATTGTATTTAGTCCGAGGCCAACAACTAACCACAACAGCAGTTGAGTTGGCCAAATTGTGTAGAAATAGTGATCAAATAGGAACAAGACTAAGAATCCGGAGGTTATTGCTATTAGCAATATTGTCCATGATTCTTTTTTTGTCTTAACTAAGGTAATTATTGAAAATACTATTAAGAATAAGAGCAAAATTGATCCAATCCCCCATTCAGCCCAAGAAAGTAAGTAATAGTTATGGATTGGCTGAACTTCCCATGGTTTTAGGTCATCCTGAAATTGATCCTTGGCATATTGTTTCATGTGAAGCACGCTATTACCTGGTCCAATTCCAAAAAATGGCTTATTCTTGACTATTTTCTCTCCAATATGATTGTAAAACACTCTTTCCTTCACTGCCTCATCTGAAATAGTCGTTCTGGTTGTTAAATAAGGAAATATAACCAATACAGAAACAATCCCAGCCCCTGCTAAAGCGACCATTCCACGTGAAACAGCGGAAAAGCCCTTTATATACAGTAAATAAGCAATAAAGATAGCTGCTGAAATCACTAAAGCTAGAATCCCAGCTCTTGAAAAAGAGAGAAATATCCCAAAAATATTTAAAAATAGCGCTAAATATAGTAGGATATTACGTGGTTGTGCATCTTCACCACGTGATATTTTCTCACCACGTGGTGAGTGGTTGGTTTTGGTAAGTAAATATAGGTTAAATAGGGTTGAAACTAATAGAAAGGCTGCAAGTAAGTTAGAGTGAGGGAAAGTACCATAACTACGGATAAGCTTTGTTCCATGGGAAACAATCTTAGCTACACCTAAAGTATCTGAGCTTAGATGGGATTCTCCGAGAATGAACAATCCAACAGACTTTTGAAAGTAAAACTGAAAAATGGCTATTAACCCTTGAATAGCCCCCAGTATACTAAATAACCAAGCCAGTTTTTCACGTGAAACATGAATTTGCGAGACTGCACTGGCAAATATCAGTAAAAATAGAATTCGTAATGAAAAATATACCTGCAAATGCAATGTTTCGCGAGATTGCAAAAATAATACGAGAATCAACCATGCCCCAGCAAGAACTGCGGTGATTTTCCAAGCGCGTGGAATATCCCAAGGTTTTGGTTTCATCAAGAATGTGAAACCAATCAGAGCGACCAAAACTAGATCACTTATATATATAGACAAGGATGTGAAATCTGAGTATGCCCCAGTTTGGAAATTCCAAGACGAATCAAAAACATGTCGCACAGAAAAGGGGATTAGTACAATCAATAAAAACAATAAATATGATGTTACACGTGAAACCGACTTCATGATATAATTGTAGCATCACTATTAAAAAAGCTACTTCCCGTAGCTCAATGGATAGAGCCCCGCACTCCTAACGCGGTAATGTAGGTTCGACTCCTGCCGGGAAGACCACCAAAGAAAAAAGAGAAAAATGTTGGATCAAATTAGAGATAAAAGATTAGACGAGTTGAATCAAAGCCTAGCTGGGATAAACAAAAAGTTGGGTAGTATGTGGTTTGCGTTTGGAAAAGGATTGTTGTACGGGCTTGGTTCAGTTCTTGGAGCGGGTATTGCAATTATTTTAATTGGATGGTTTTTAAATGTGATTGGTGTAATTCCAGCATTAAGTAAGTCTGCGGATCAGTGGCGTGAAGCTTTCCAGCAAACTACAGATGTAAAAAATTTAGTACCAGTTGATACAAATACATCTACACAATAAAATTAAATTTCCGGGCCCTTAGCTCATCTGGTAGAGCGCTTCCATGGCATGGAAGAGGTGAGGGGTTCGATTCCCCTTGGGTCCACCAGAAAATATTGAACGCGCCGAAAGGCGTGTTTTTGCTATAATTAGAATATGGAACTAACTACAGAAACAAAGCTGGACTTTGATAACAGCGTGGGCACAGAAGATCGATTTGCGATTCGTCGTGCGATTGACTCGTTTGCTGATTGCGCTAATCGCGGCGAGATTGATGCTTTAAATAATATGATTTCTGACTCTACAGTGATTGAAGGATTTTCAGATATTCCTTATATGAAACAGCAGTTCATTTCTGTAGTGTCACGCTGGCAGGGAAGTGATCGCAAACGCATCATGCGGTTTCCAAAATTGAAACTTTTTTATAATCGCTATTTGTATCATCTTACTGGAACTTATGAAGAGTTTGCTGATGGCATTCTATCAACAGAAGGAACAATTGAATTAGCTTTAGTAAAAACCGACGACACTTTTAAATTTGTGAAAATTGCATTCTTTCCACGCATGCGCCTAACCGAAGAATAGTATATAATAGGCAATAATGGAGAGGTGCCAGAGTGGTCGAATGGGCCGCACTCGAAATGCGGTGTGCTCGC
>CAZYQT010000009.1:0-52498 GCA_964650255.1 uncultured Candidatus Saccharibacteria bacterium | reverse complement strand
AAGACCAGTGCTTCTGCACTGGCCGCTTGTCCGGGGTTTCCTTTAAGAGAAAAAGCCCTGGCCAACGAGCCAGGGCTGAAACTTTAAAATTATTTTATAGATACCAAGTAGGGCCCAACTGCCATTACAGCTATTAGTAATACCCCGATGGTAGCGAATATTTTGGCCAAGTTAACCATCCAACGACTACCAGCTGAAGCAGTAAGGCTATAACCAGAAAATACGAACATAGCCACAGCGATTAAAAACAAGTCAACTGAGATAACGCCACTACCAATAGAATTTAAATGCATGCCGCCAGGAAATTCCTGAAAACGTCTATAAATAAAAACTGTAATAATATAAGCAGACCAAGAAACGAGGAGACCACCTAATACATACTTTAAGCCTGGGTAGAATGGAACCAATTTCTGATGCCAAACTTTTTTATCCTTTGGAGGGTTAGTAAAAATAGCATAAAACTCCTTGATATTTGAAATGATCAAATGAATTATACCGACTGCCAATATAAATCCCATTGGTGATAGTACAGCATTTATAAACTCGCGAGCGTTTTCAGCGTACATAAATTTATAGAATAATTATTTTAATTAATTATTAATAGTAGGGCTACTATTTACTGAAATGTAGTAAAGCTGATTGTCTTGCGCGTTACGGAAGAACAAGACCTTTTCATTTGTGCTCAAGAATAAATCGCGCGCATCCACAGCTATCCCAGCATCGAATGTTTGTTGCTGACCAGAAGCAATCGTAATCTTCTGTAATGCATCTTGAGTTAGACCTTGACCAGCAACTCCAGTTGTAGGGACGCCCACAAAAACGGATAGACCATCCTTGGACCAAACAGCCTTTTCCACAGTTGTTGAGACGCCAAGACTGCGCACTTCCCCAGTGGAAACATCAGCTACCCACAACGCCAACTTTTGTGATGAAGCATCTCTTTTGTTAAACAAAAACTTTTTGCTGTCTGGGCTCCACAGTGTCCCGGTATTATAACCATCTTTTACAACCGAGCGGAAAGTTTTACCATCAGCAGATACAAGGTTGATAGAATTTTTAGTTACGTCAGTAGTTTGAGTTCTGTAGAAAAGAACACTGGAACCATCTGGAGAAAGATCAATCACATTATCCGGTTCGTAAAAATCTGTTAACTCCTGATACCCAGTGGTATCCGGATTGCTAACATTCAAAGTAGCCTTACCGTTTGCGTCTACCCACACATACATAATCTTGTCACCACTTGGCAGCCAGTCAATACTGTAAACCTGAGATGGAACATCTGCGTAAGCTGCTTTGGATGTTTCATACACACTCCAGGTTGGCTTACTGTCTGGTCCGAATTGAGCAATATAGTTAATACCAACAGCAGGCCATAAAATCTTGGTAATGTTTGGCTTCAGAGCTACTGAATACTGCCTCCGATTACTAAGCAATGCGGTGCCATCATCTTTGACTTCTAAATCAGTTTGATACAGCTGGCCAGTCGAATCAAAATAGGAAATTCCCGTGCCCTGGAAAAACAAAATTGGAGATATGATTGGTTCATCGGTAATACGAACTGCCCCGGATACCTTTGGCGGCTCTTCCACAGGCGGCGGTGTTTCTTCGACGACTGGATTTGGCTCTTCGTTAGTTGGAGGTGTTTCTGTGGAATCTTTAGATTTATTATGGTTATAAATGAGAAAGCCTAAAGCACCCACAATTAAGATAAAAATTGCGCCTAAGATAGCAATTGCTTTTTTATTCACTGGATTTTTCGGTTAATTTTGGCATTTTGTTTCAAAACTAGCTGGGCACTAGTTATGCTAGAACTTTATTTTAGTATACCATATTTTCGGCTTGACGGCTAATTATCGACGCTCCCACCTGCCCCACCCCCACCAAAATCACCGCCGCCGCCGGAAGGGCCGTTCGTATTAGAATTATTAGAATTAGCATTATCGGTATTGGTTGAGGAAGTATCCGTAGTTGATGTTGATCCTTCTTGATTAGTGAACTTACAAAAATCTTCCGCAACACTGCCAGCATCAGTTTTTTCCCACCAGTCATAAACCCTAACAATGGCTCCGGTAACTGCCCCAGCAACACCACCGCCTCCTAATCCAGTGGTATCGCAAAGATACCAACCAACAGCCATGACAAATGCTAGCATTATAAGGAAAGCCATTACATCTAATACGACCACAATTGCTTTTTCCCACCACACAAATCCTTGAAAAATTGCCACATTTTTAAAGGCTGCGCCAAGTAGCATGTAAACATTCAAACAAATTAAAATTGGGATGGCAAAAAAGATCCCGACAATGCTAAATATCATCACCAAAGAAACAAGCAACACTACAAACATGCCAACCTTGGTTGCTGCACGAATAGCTAAGAAGCGGGCCCGTTTGTAATTCCCATCTTTTAATTCAAACAGTGCGTCGATTGCATCCGAAACACCCAAACTAATAGCAATATTTAGTAGAAAGGCAGCCAAAAAACCAAGACCGAAAGTTTCAACACCAGTTGCGGCCCCAGCTACATCCACAGCACCGGACAACCCCTTAGATACTGCTTGCCCAGCGGCTTTTTTACCCACCTCTTTTGCTGCGCCAGACCCTACCTTTTCAGCAACTTTTTTTGCACCCTTCTTAGCTAAATTCTTACCAGCCTGCACTGCTTTGTCCGCAGCATAATTGGAAACAGATGAATACTTCGAAAAGTAGCCTTTCATTTTGGCGAGCTTTCCGTAGGCACCATGATTGCGCATCCCTGACTCAAACCCCTGCCGAATTCCATCGTGCCCAATTTTGGAAGCAACCTTATTACCTATAGCATCTTGGGTTTTTCTACGGGCAGCACCTTTAATTTCGTGCTTCATTGAATCACTTATCGCACCGCCCTCTTTTTTCCCATGACCACCCCCGGCCCCGCCTCTTCCACCTAGTTCAGAAGGCACATTTAGTTCACCTGGCAAAGCAGAGCCTGGCTCACCAGGTTCTGTTCCGACTGCCCCAGCCCCTTGAGCTTGCGCCCCAGATTGATTTACACCACCAGCTCCAGAGGATTCGTCGTCATCCTCGTCATCATCAAAATCATCATCTTCATTATCTACAGCCGCTGCATCATCAGTGCCAGCATTGCGCTTAGCAATAGCCATAAGTCGAGCACGATTGCGCGCTTGGAATGCAAATCCTGCCCCACTTTCAGCATCCGCGTCTGAGGTCCGTAGAGAAGAGTCGTCTAACAACATGCTAAGCTTCTAATTGATCTTTGCTCTCTTTTATCTCCAAGAGTTGCTTTGGATCCGTGGTAATAATTTGATCTTCTACATAAGAAGCGTAAATTTTGATGGCAGCATGCTTAAGGCCAGCAAAGAAAATTCCTTCGCCAACATCACTTTCGAGCAGCAAATACTTTTCACCTTCGGTGAGGAAAAAGGTTTCAGTAACAATTTCAATCGCTGCTGGACTTTGCTTTAATAGCAATTGAATTGATGAGTTTGTGACAATTGGCTTACCGTACGGACTGGCCATAAAGTCTGCCACGTCTTGGGTAATTGTCGTGAGACCTAGATAGTACTTGCGGGCTCGCTTGGCAATACCAAACACAAACCGAGCTGAGTCTTCGTGCTGCATCATAATCCAGGCTTCATCTAGTACTAAAATTCGCTTCTTCAGTTCACTACGCACCAAATTCCAAATATGACCCAATGTAATATACATGGCAATCGGGCGCAACGTATCTTCCAAATCGCGAATAGAGAACACCAAAAGTTGGTTATTTAGTTGTACGTTAGTCGCTTGGTTTAACAGCCCAGCAAAAGTTCCACTAGTAAACTTTTCTAAGCGCTGAGCAATGCTTTCTGCCCCAACAATCCCCTGCAAAATTTCAATTAAATCTGCCATGACTGGCATTTCAGCAGTACGAAAATCTGTAGTTTCGGTAATATCTTTCTTGGCGTAAGTTTGCCACAATGCTTTGTCGAGCAATGCTTCTTCGGTTGGATCTAGTTTGCCGAGCACTAAATTCATTAAGCCAAGCAAATTGATGATTGCGCTACGCAAAATATCTGCCGGGTCTTCATCTTGTATACCCACAGGTAAATCGAATGGATTTATACGGAAGTCTGAATTTAAGGAAATGTTTAAATAGGTACCGCCAACAGCCTCGGCCAAATGTTGGTACTCGTTTTCCGGATCAATAACAATTACCTCAACCCCAACCATTAATGAACGCAAAATTTCCAACTTTACAGCGTACGACTTCCCAGCACCAGACTTGGCAAACACCACATAGTTTGCGTTTTCCATTTGAAATCGATCGAACAAAATCAAACTATTATTGTGACGGTTAATGCCATACAAAATGCCATCGTTGCCTGTTAAATCCGATGATACAAATGGGAATGTACTAGACAACGGCGAAGTGTTGAGATTGTTAGCAATATTAAGCTCGTCCAAGTCGAGCGGCAAGGTGGAGTTGAAACCAGGTTCAGTAGCCAGCATGGCACGCTTCGTAACCACCAACTTTGCGCCCAAGGCACTTTCTAAAATTTGCGAATTTTTATCCAGCTCTTCCAAAGTATCTGAGTACAAAGTAAAATACAATGCAAAGCGGAAATAGCGCTCTGTACCCTGCTGCAAAGAATCACGCAATTCTTCCACGTCGTGATAGGCAGTTTCCAGAAGCGGATTGCGCACCAACCCCTTTTCCTGCTCAACCATAATCTGCGAGCCAATTTCCCCAACCTTTGATTTTAACTTTTTCATGACTACGCTGGAATCTACCGGGTAGATAAACATTGATACATCCAAGGCACTCTCCGAATTGATGATAAAACTTAACCAGTTAGAAGATAAAAATCGTGGGTATGCCAAAGCAAAGAACGTACGCGCAAATTTGCCGTTAATTTCGAAATATGAGTTAGTAAACTTTAAGCTTGAAGGAGCCAATAAATCCTTTAAAGTAGTAATGCCTTCGCGAAAGTCTTGCTCAACTTGCGCGAGCTTAGCATCGGCAGAAATTTGCCCTTTTAATTGCTCAAGCTCTTCGCGCTTCTGGTCTAACTCTGATTTTTTTAAACTGAATAAACTCATTTGGTTACCTCCTGCTCGGTAATGGTCACCTTTGGTAATTGACTGGCATCAATCGTTGGCCCTGCGCCAAAATTGTAAGAATTATAAACTAGCTCAATGAGTTGGTCGGTGTTAAGGCGCACTACCCGCAAACCCGCGCTGCTAAGGTTTGAAGCCACGCTACTAGCGCGCTCGTCCAATGCTTTGCGATAATCTAAAAACGCCTTGCTCTTTGCTTCCAGTTGCTTAACCTGGCCGGTTCCAAAAATTTTAGAAAAAATACCACCAGCAGCAGTAGCCTTAACGCTCATTTCGTAAGGCACAATTACATAGAAATTTTTATTCATCACATTGGCAGACTCTACTAAACGATTAATAAATTCAATATACTCGCCGGTTTGCATACGTAACAGTTCATTGGTTTGCCGATCCATAATACCTTTAAGTTTTTCGGTATACTCCGCGATATCCATCTTGCGACTTTGCAGTAAAATCTGAATATGAAATTCTAGAGAGTTCAAAAACCTTTGGTAGCTGTAGATTAACGCGTTTTGCTCTTCCTCGCTCTTTAAATCGAAGTTTGTGCTAGACACAGTTAAAACCGCTCGCAAAGTACCATCTTCCATAATGATTGTGTCATCACGAATTTCAGATAACTTGAGAAAGCTTTGAGTTGGATTACCAATGGTCTTTTTTTTTGTTTTCGAATCTAGCATTTAAAGTTTCTTGATTTTATTTTCTTGAATTCTTTGCAGCAATACTTCTTCTTCTGATGCTTTCTGCTGCAATAAGTAGTTAAGTTCTTTAATTTTCACTGCTGTGGCTTTATTGTCTTTTGGGGCAACTTGCTCTTCCACTAAAACATGAGTTTTATCTTCTTCTGAAATCGTTTGGCCTTGCTTGTGAAAAACATATAACTTGGCCCCAAATAAGAATCGAACGAAATTGCCAGCGCTCGCATACAATGGCCGGCCATTAAGCTTGCCGAAAGTCAGAGCTAAAGCAGGAAAGCCAGTGATAATCCCAACTGTCACTGTTGCGACAATGCTTTTACTTATTGTGTAAACCACAAAAGTTAAAACTGCAGCAACTAAAACAATGCCGAATTGTTTGAATGACAAACCGCCAATAATTCGATCTTCTACATCTGTGAATTGTGGGACTGGAAACTGCATAGTCGTTATATTATACCACATTAAAGCCTGTTAAAGCGCATATTGCTCAATAAATCTGTCATAAATTCTAGTTCCTCTTGAGTGAGTCGGTCGGGGTTGTTAGACCTGGCCGTATTATTTTCTGAAGTACTTTGAGCACTAAGGAGACTTTTACCAGAAGCAATGTAACTGTCGTACAAAGGACTCGACTCGATCAACTCTAAAATTGGAAAATAGCCGTGTTCAGAAATACTAGTCTTCACCGCTGCAACAATTGATTCGTGCGCATATTTACGCAAAGTTTCAATGCTCAAGCTCTGTAAATCTTCAGGATGACTGAGTTGGAATGCCAATTTAGGTCTATCATCGGGTGGCGGCGAAGCAGCCAATCTAGCTTTTGGTATTGGTGGTTCTGCAGCCCCGGTATCTGATGTGCTGGCAGGAGGCATAGCCACGGCGATACCAGCTGGCACATTGGCAATATGACCTAACTGCGGCAATGACTGCGGTATTGGCTGTGGCATTGGCTCTGGTGGCGCTACTGCTGGTTTTGGTGGTGAAGGCTTAAAAGGAGCTGATGTTGCTGCTGGTTTTGGTGCTGCTGGTTTTGGTGCTGCTGGTTTTGGTGCTGTTGGCCTTGATGAGCCAGAACCAATTGGAGCAATCGCTGGCTTATCTGGCATTTGAGGTCTTAACGCAGCGGCCAAAGCTGGACTAGCAACTGGAGGCAATGAAGCTGGTGCTGGCTCCGCAGGCTTTTCATTAGCTAAAATTTCCTCTAATTCACCAAGCTGTTTATCATTCATTAACTCAAGCAAATTTAACCAATCCGCTTTTTCATGATCACTTAAAAGCGAGCTGCTTTGAATTTTTTTCCTAATCTGTTCAATTTTTTGTTCGTTAATCATGTGGATTATTGCTTGTCTAATTGCTTAGTCTTATCATCAGTTTGGTTTCGACTTCGAAGCTCAAGCAACTTTTTCTGGATAAGGCTTGATTTTTTAGCTTGCTCTTGCTGAATGCGCTGCAACTCTTCTTTGAGCTGAATATTGGTGTCATCACGTACCACACCACTCTTAGATCTTACTGGCTCTGGGTTAACCATTTTTTGATACGGATTCGCTGGGGTGGTAATTTCTGATGGCTGATCGTGAATCCCCATTGACTGACCTTGCTTGGACTGTTTCTTAGGCTCTGGCGCAGGCTGAGGCTGAGCCACTGGCTTAGGGGCTACTGGTACTGGCTTGGGCTTTTGGCTACCAGTCGGGGTAATGGAATCAATTTTAATTTCTTTTGGCAACGGGGTAGTTTCGCGTAACTGAGGATTCAGTTCGCGAATATATCTTTGGTCTACTAATTGCGGCTCAAGTGGAGGTGGGCCAGACCGATCGGGTACCGCTGGCACTGGCGGTGTCGCCAACTTAACCACTGGTTTTATTTCTTCTTCAACCGGTTCAACATATTTAATGCCAGCAACAATTCTAGGGAGTGCCTCTAATAAACCCTCTCGTTCTTTTTCATAAACATGGATTTCTTGTTCTGAATATATACCTACCAAACACCACGCATAGGCCTCCAAAATTCGCCGCAATGCCAACGCCATGTTTTTATCTAACAATTTAATCGCTGGAGCAGCGGTGACGTAATTAGCCACGCCGTAACTCGAACTTCCCGGCGGCAAATTGGCAGTAAAATTTTTGTAATCAGCAATAAAATTTTTAACAGTCCCTGGAACTGTTTGTTCATTTATACGTAAAGGATTATCTGTTAAGATTTGCTCGCAATGTTCAATTGCCTCACGAAACTTTCTTAGCTCTGGGGCATCCTGCTCATAATTTTTATAGTAGGCGAAGCGTTTTAACTCTGATTCCAAATCCATTACCAACGCCAGGTCAACTGAAAAATTGGTTAAGGCTATTACGACCTCTTTAAATGAGATTGATTCCAAAGCCGCAAACTGATAGAACGTTAGGCTGCGGTTTAAATCTGGCGTTAGTCTTCGCGCAATGACATTATTTACATGCAGGTCATAAATTAATTTTGACAATAATTCAATAGAGTTTTGGTTTCCCTGTTGCAATGCACTAGCTAGTGCTTCTGGCAATTTTGATTGCTGTCCAGTTTCGATTTGTTCACGCCAAGCCGGAATTTGCTTTACAATTTGCGCCATGGCTCCGTCTGGCGACCCACGCAAAACATCAAAATTAGTGTAGAGATAATTCAAAGTCTGCTGCCCAATTTGGGGCAACACAGCAGCCATGCTGGAGATAGCCTCAGCAGGCCAACCACTTTTCTCTATTTTTATTTTTAAATCCTCGTGAGTAATCATTAAATGAATTTTTTAAAACTTCGATGGCGATGTAAAGCCTGGGGTTCGTTTGTTTTTGTTATTTTTTGGTTTGCTGCCAGTGCTAGTATTATTCTGACTATCATTTAAAGAATAAGATGAGCCGACCTGCGGTGATGGTGATGCTTCAACATTATTACTAAATAGCGGCGCTTCCGGAGGCGAAGCTGCTGGCTGTTCGGTCACTGGATTAGTTGGCACTGACGAACCGCCACCCATGACTGTAGTTTCGTTTTTCATTGTTACTTCGTATGGCCTTGCGCTACCACCAGTTGAGGGAGTGGTTGGTGGAGGAGGTGGGGTTTGAGGGTTAGAGTTAGCTCTAGCCGTTGGCTCGTCGTCGTCAATATCGTCATCATCGTCGTCACCTGCAGCAGGCTGAGGAGCGTTGTGATTAGCCCTAAAACCAATTTCACGTTGCTGACGCTCTTGACCACCACCAGTGCCGCCAGTCTCGCCGTGGTTAAGCCTCAAACCATTTTCTATAAGAGATAACTTAGAATTTGCTTCGCTTAAGGCTGTAGCAGAGTCCATGCCCTTAGCCTCAGTTAAGTACTGAACCATGTTGGTGCGGAGTGTTTTCCTGCCTTCATCGGATTCAAACACCTTCTTCATTTCTTTATATTTATCAACATTATTTTCCCTTAAGTTCTTCCATACCTTATCATCTGACAAAACGGAATTTTCCTGAGCAGCGAACACACCGGCCTGGGCCATTGTAAATTTAAAGTTACCATCAGGTCCTTGAACAACTGATGCGCCAGTATCTGCCTGGGTCAAGTCTGCTCGCAAGGATCCACGGTTGTCATCACCAAGACGGCCTTTAATTTGCCCCATAACCCAAGAGTCCTTAGCGTAAGCACCTTCATTGAATTCATCCGGCAAACTACCTGCCCCAGTCTTATCTTTATTGTTCGGCGCAACCTTACGACCTCTGGCCTCGAATTTCTTCTCAGTCTTGTTGTATGAAACGTTGCCAGCGTAGTGCGCAGTCTTTCTTTTCTTCTTAGCAGATTTATCGAACTCATTAAGAAGATCACGACGATTCGATTCGCTAATAGCACGATTATTAACCAAGTCTTCGGTCATGGCACTCAAGCCAGCTGCATCTTTGGAGTATTTGTTACCGGTAAGCTCTTCGGCTTTCTCTAGCATGTCCTTAAAGTGACCTTCTTGGCCCATCTTAAGTAGGGCAGCCGTAGTAAGATCTTTATCGCCTTTCTTATAGCCAGAGCCAAATTCTTCGGATAGATATGGCGCATCATCACCTTCAAAGTCTTTCATTTTCTCGCGAGCCTTCTTAAGTGAGCTACCAAGTTTTTTAGTATCTGGAGTACGTGCAGTAAGTGTATCTAAGCGTTCGCCAAAACGCTTTTTCTGCTCTTCGCCGCGGGTGTCTAATTGATTTTTCTTAATAGCGCGGGCAAAATCCACTGGCTTGGCCACTGCAGTTAAAGCGCGGGCCGCCTTGCCCCCCAAACGGCCACCATATTTTTCCAAACCGCGGGCAGCTGTATCGGCAAAGAAATCCTTAACACCAAGTGGGATCTTCTGGGCTGCATCAACAATTTTTTGTGCACCCCAAACACCAGAACTCGAAGCAAACTTCATCCCAGCAAAAATTACACCAACAACAATAAAATGAGTAACGATTGTTAAGGTACCAACTACGGCATCGCCAGATAAGGTGCCGTCTTTGTTAGTAGTGAACAGCGAGTTGTTCGAGTTGGCAAAAAGGGTGGCCATTAACGCTGCAATGTTCAAGAAGAATGCCAAAATTGGTGTAATGCTGGCATACTTAATGAACTCTTTCCACCACTTACTGGCCATAGACTGGCTTTCGTTCATTAAACTGCCAACATAAGCTATGGGAGATGTCATGTATAACAGCCACAGCGCCACCAGTCGTACTAACAAGAATCCTGCGATAGCAATGAACGAACAGAACGATGCCAACGACAGGAAGAACAGCACAAATGGTTTGATTATATCGGCCATTGATTTATCAGTTGTGGAAGCCTCAAAATAACCAGTATCGCCAACTGCGGAAGCACGGAACTGCTTTAACGGCTCAACCATTAATTTAGAGCCAAGCGCCTCAATAACTCGAGAATTTTCTGGTAAGAACTGCGACTGCACAGTATCTGCTATCCCAACAACACCTTGAGAAATTACCAAGCTAAAGTTTACCAACAATGCAGCGAGTATAAGCTTCACAATGAATCCCCTGGCAGTACCAGAAGCAGACTGTTGGAACAAGATTTTTAAACCAGTTACAAGCAGGGCAACAATAAAGAAAATATTTGCCAAATTACGCAAGATAAGCCACCCTGGGTAAATAATGTTCACAAACACATCTTCGTACGGATGAACGGACAGAATGGCTTTAATAACAGGAACTATGATTAAAGCAAAAATTCTGTAAAGTAATGTCTGCAATAAAATTAGGAGGTCAGCGATTAGACGCACCAAGAAGGAGTATAAAGATTGACCAGCGTTGGCGGCAGGAGTTTCGGTTGTCCCACTGGTAGTTGTTATCTCCTTACCAACTTTATATCTACGGCCTGTTTCGCTATTACAAATTTCTTCCGCCAAACCATCGGCAATACAAGCCGCCTTAAGATCATCCTCTGTCTTATAAACTTCTATTGTGAACTTTAAAGGATCCTTATTAATTGCTATGGCGAGGTCGCGGCTTAAAGCCTGGCTGGCAGAAAAAACACTTTGAGTTCCCCAAATCACTGGCACATAAGCAAATTCTACGGTTCCCAATGGCTTTCCTTTGCCAGGAGAAGCAGCGACATTTTTCCACTGAGCAGTATCTTTCCACGCAGCTTCATATATTGTGGGATCTATGTTTGTTTGAGGTAAACTTGCGTATGTGGATGAAGTTGCGCCCAACTTTGGGGTAATTCCTGTAAGGAACACGGTGCCACAAGTGTCGGATAAAAACCGACCATGCTCACACCCAACGAAGTTCTTTTCAATTTTAGAAGCATAATTAATACCAAAATCCATATTGAAAAACACAGGCGTGAAACTAGGACCAACGTAATCAGCCGATGATGGCAATTCAAATTCTTGCCTTTGGGTGAGGGTGTTTTCTGGTGATGCCCATTTCGAGCTAATCGCACCAACACCTCCACTACCGAATTTTATTTGCTTAAACTCAGCTTTAGTTTCATCTTGAAGAACACGATATTTATCTAACCCCGTAGAAGTAATTTTAATATCTACTAACTTCCTTCGGGTAGTAGGATCACCCCCACTGCCAGCATTCCCTAAAGGAGTCACCGAAGGATCATCGGGATCGCCTTTTCCAGGGACTAATTGACCATCACTAATGACAATGTAAGAGTCACGAGGGTGCTCACCATTGAGCGAGGCTGAAAAACGAATAATTAAACCTACTGGATCAAGCTCCCCAGGAGGTAAATTCAACTTTACTTGAGGGAAACCAACCCCTATGGTAGTTTCGTTAACCTTAATCCCTTGAAAAGTCTTATTGTATAACTCGGTTCCTGCAAAATTCGCAGCTAAAATTGTAAGATTAAAATTCACCCCACCATCAACAGCCTTTTTGACACAATTTTTTTGGACAGCTGCTTTAATTTGCTCCTGTTGCGGGTCCCCACTACCGCGAGGTCCTGTAGATGGCTCAATCTTAGTGTTAAATACGACTGTATCCTCTGTGCCAATCTTCCCCAGCTTACCTGAACTATCGGGTTTTTTAGAAATTTCTGCTGTAAAAATCGCAGGCATGCTATTCATTGGACAATTGCCAGAGTTTAGGTCATCAGGGTAAAAGCCTTCACCCTGATCAAACCGTTGACGGGTAAATGCCTGCGCGGTTTTAGGGTTAGAAAAAACAACAAAAAATAGCTGGGCGCTTAATACGGTTGCTAAAAGCCCCAGCAAGAAAAATTTACGTAAAAAATTAAGGTTTTTTGTTTGTTTTTTAAACACGAAAATTGGTTTCAAAATGAGTTCAATATCTGAAAACTTCATGATAATTATACCACACGGGTACCCAAAAAACCAAGTTTTCGTAAATCCTTCTTGGGGACAAAAAAACCGCCCCAGAAGAGCGGTTAAATACTATGAAAATTGCTTAGCGGAAACTTCCAACGGGTCCGCGCGGTGAGTTAAACACACTCACGCCCTGCACTTCCCCGCCTACCGTAAAGTTTTTGATAATAGACCCGATTACCTTATCTGCGCCAGCAGCATCTTTAACATAGAGCATTACTGACAATGTTAACGGTGAAGACGTTGCCCGGTAATTAATCGTAACCCTTTCATTTCCTTGCTCGCTAGTCGTTAAAGCTCTGTTGATTGGTGTCACGCTAGATGCCCCGCCATCAATTTTAATCTTGTACGGATTAGCAGTAGCTAATTCAACAAAGTCTACCACTAACACATAGTTTTTACCTGGTGTTAAGGCTGATAACCTGTCACCATTTGGCACTGCAGGGTCGTAAGCATAGACGATTATGTTTCCGAGCGGTACTGATCCTTGAGGATCAATTGGCGGCACTCCATTCGACGGTTGAGACAAAGTTCCCGACACACCAGTAGTTACAGAGCGCAAAGTTTCATTCAACAAATCGCCGTTAGTGGTATTGTAGCTCCCGAATACAAATTTATTAACCAAATTATTGGCTAGATCTACAACTAACTTTTGGAACAAAGGAAGGTTGTTATCGTTGTAATCGCTAAAGTTTTTAATCTGCGAGCCGATTAGATCGTGAATTGTGTCTTTAAACTTAGTTGCCGGAGTGTTTGTACCCTCACAAATATGATACACCGCAGCGCCGAGAGTATCTGTAAAGTTCAGTAACTTACTATGAGCGGCTTTTACATCTCTATTAATTAGAGCGACCTCTTTGGCACTCGGTTTTGGAGCCGAACCAATTTCTTTACGCAAATTTTCGCGGTCGCGAATTTCATCCAAAATTGCTTTGTACTGTTCATCTTTTTGTTTTTGAGCAGCAATAGATGGACCACAGTTATTTAAAGTCGACTTATAACCGCCGCTTTGCTGCACTTCGGCCATTGCAGCTTCTCTGGCTTTTGCAATAATTTCATCAGTTTTAGAAACCATACTGCTCTGATACTGATACTTATATTCTTCTGATGAAGCCATACGGCCAATATTTTTGAAAAAATCTGGGTCGTCGTACCGCATTGTGTCTGGATCAAAACCTTGGTATGCGTCAGCCGCAGCTAAAATAGCTGGGTGAATTCCATTACGTAAAGTTGGATTTGTGATCATAGAGCGGACGATGGCTCTGTCTTTGTCGTTGTCGACATAGCGCAAGATCATATCATTGGTGTTAACTGTGCTAGAAACTGCGCTAATATAATCTCCGTACTTTTGAATCTTAAATTTTTCAGTCATGTCATTAACCAAGTTTTCAGCAAGCTTGTCGGTTTGCTTTAAGAGCAAACCAATCAAAACGGCTTTCCAAAAACTTTGGGAGGCAACTTGTAGACGTGCCTCCAATTGCTTGCGTACATCTTTTAACACCGCAATTTGCCCTAAAGCATTTTGGGAAGAAGCAGTAGAACTAGTTAAGCTCATTAAAGTCGTCGAGCCAATCCCGCCAGTTCGGCTGACCAAACCACTCCAACAGGCAATTGCGCCGTCCACGGTGGTAATTTGTTTTTGCAGGTCAGCAATTAAAACTGTGCTATCCCCCAACGCACTCAAAGACCTAGTGAGAACTGAGCCTGCTTGTTCAGCTACGCTACTACTAGTAGCACAGGTGATGCCCATGAGCGAACCAATGTTTTCCAACCCACCAATGAACGGATCAGGCGCTTCTCCTGGTAGCAAAACAGGAACTCTACCTATTTGAGCATCAACTCGAAAAGGCGCGACTGCAAATGCCGCGACCAATACTGCAATAATAAATTTTTTAGGAAAGCTTACCATGACCGTAATTATAATTGAGGGTTGTCTCTAAATATTTTTTGCATTTCTTCATCTTGCAATTTCTGAATTTCCATAAATTGAGAAAGTTGTTCAGAAACCATTCCTGGATTGTCGTCGGCTAATTTATAATTTTGTAACAAACTTGTTGCGGTTCGGTACTGTGCAATTTTTAATTGCTGAATTTTTTTCATTGAATCTGGAACCGTCATGGCACTCAATTGATTTTCTATGTTGTGGAAAATTTCAATTTGAGCTTGAGTTTTTGTTTCATCTCCAGAGACGAGCGCTGCTTCAAACTCTCCTGGTAAAATTGCAGCTTCAATTAAGAATGAACTATCTAAATATGCACGCATGTTTTCGAAATTGCTTGCTGTAGTTTTTACTTTAATCGATTGCCAATCTACTGCAGTTGTTTCTGTTGATGCGCCAAGTACATCACCAAAAGAAGACAATGGTGTAATACTGCCATCTTCGTTAATCACACTTGGACCATCAGGAATGGTATCTGCTCCTAATACTTCTGGGATTGCCGGGGCCTGATACGCGTAGTACAGACCGGTTCCCTGCTCGACCTGTGCGGTATTATTATCATCAAACATTCCTTTAACTGTTTTCCAATTTTGGAAAACTAATAGACCACCTAAAGCAAAAACTGCAAAAGTGATTAATCCAATATGGCCGAGAGTGAATTGCGATTTTATTTCTTTTAGTTTCATTTTAGAACGGTGATGTACCTACTTGGTAAAATGGATAAACTGGATATGGCAAAGCGCAAGGGATTGTTGTTAACAACCTGTTGCCTAACACAAACGCACCTGTGGTATACAGGTTGCCATAATCATACAGAATCGAACCTGGCGCTTGCGCGATTCCAAATATTGTATTGGTCGCAAAATCATAAATTAAAGTATGATTCACTGGGCAGGTTGGAGTAGTTGGTACGTATTGAAGGATGACGCCACCAAATTCAGTAGCTGCATAAACTAAACTAGCTGATGAGCCAATCATCAGCAAAGAAAGAGCAAGCGCAGCGCTTATCTGTTTGATTTTTTCCATATATTCAGTTGTTTTTTTATTTTTGTTTCCGTAAATCTCGAACTTGTATTATAATTATAGCAGAATTAACGAAAAAAATCAAGTCCGATGAAGCTAAAATTTTCTTATCTTTTTTTATTTCTAATTGGGTCGGTAAGTTTGCTCTCAGCCGGCTGCGGCTCTCAACAAAAGAACACTTTAGACCGCCCTTCTGCTCAAACAAATTCAGAAGTTAGCGGTAAGGTTGCTGGTGCGGAAATTATTGAACTACCAACAAAAATTATTTCAATAAATAATATTAATCTTGAAGTTGAGCTGGCAACCACTGACGTGCAAATGGAACACGGCTTGTCTGGCCGCGACAAACTTGATGATGGAAATGGCATGCTATTTGATTTCACAAATACTAATTTTAAAACTCCTGGTTTTTGGATGAAGGACATGCTAATTAGTATCGACATTATTTGGATTAATGATGCTGGAAAAATTATTGGCATTGAAGCCAATGCACCACTGCCTCCAAAAGATGGCGACCTACCATCGTACTATCCCCCATCTGCGATTGGATACGTGCTAGAAGTTCCTGCGGGTTGGTCTGCAAAAAATAATGTGAAGGTTGGGACTGAAGTAAAACTATAAAAATTAAAAAAATAAAAAACACAGCGGCGCGGTGTTTTTAAATTTCTAATTTATCCGAAAGCTGTAGCCACTGATCTATCGTTAACTGTTGCGGCCGGATTGCAGAATCAATTTTTAACTTTTGCAAAACTTTCGCAACGTAATCTTTTGAGAGTTGTAAATTATTTGTTAGGGTGTTGTGCAGTTGTTTTCGTTTTCCAGAAAAACAAGCGCGCAGAATTCGAAATAATTTCGCTTCATCATTAATTTTATACTTTGCTTTTTTCGACAGCTCAATGTGAATAACAGCGCTATCAACTTTTGGTGCAGGATGAAACTTATGAGATGGCACCACAGTAACAACTTTTGGAGTGGCAAACAATTGAACGGAAATAGCTAACAAGTTTAAATCCCCCGGCTTAGCACATATGTTGTAGGCAACTTCCTTTTGCATCAACAAAGTCATACTCTCCGGCTTATGCACAGCATGCAAAAATAGCTGTACAATTTTTCCAGTCACATAGTATGGAATGTTAGCAACCACTTTAAAGTTTTGTCCCTTTAGACGCTCAGAAAAATTAAAGGATAGTATGTCTCTAATTTCGTAAGAGAAATTTTCTTTATGCTCTTTTGATAGCTGTTTCAGTACTGGCAACAACTGAGGGTCTTTTTCGACTGATAGCACTTTCGCTCCATGCTGAAGAAGACGCTCAGTTAAATTACCAATGCCTGGTCCAACCTCCAAAACAACATCCTTTTCCTCAACCTTCGCTTCATCTATCATATCCTCCAAAATAGTCTCGTCCATTAAAAAATTCTGCCCGTAAGTTTTATTCGGATTAAGCTTGTAGTGCTTGAGTAAATTTTTGAGCGTTTCAACTGTCATGGATGTTATTCAAATGGTTCGTAAATATTATCATATTCGCCGGTGAAAAGCATGGATGCCCTCCCCTTCGCTAAGACTGCTTCAGGCGGGAGCGCGCGAAGCACACGCGACGGTGGATTACTCTGGAACGAACCGAACATCTGACGGGACTGCGCGTACAGCAAAAACAACTGCTTGCGAGCGCGCGTTAGGCCAACGTATGCTAAGCGAATTTCCTCAGCCAACTCACTTGGATCCATTAAGGTGTTGGTATGGGGTAAGAGGCCCTCTTCTAAACCAATGAAAAACACCACATCAAATTCGAGCCCCTTAGCTGCGTGAAGAGTCATTAGAGTCACACTATTCTTTTCGTTCTCTATATTATCGATATCTGTTACCAAAGCGACTTCTTCCAAAAAATCTACCACACCTTCCTGCCAAGGTAGATGATCAAACTTAGAAGTCACACTCGCCAATTCTTTAACATTTTCAACTCTGGTTTCGCCCATATCCGTGCCATCACGCAAATAGTCTTCCATGCGTGTGGTTTTAATAATCACGTGCAATAAATCTGATAATGTTGCATCGGGTCGTAATGCCCGCGCTACTGCAATAGTATCGTAAAAATTAAGCAGGGATTGGAGTTGCTTCGGAGGCAATGGCGCTTGTTGCAATGCCCCCAAAAAGCTTGCGGGATCTTCATCACCAGGACGATCAAATATAAAATTCTTAATCGTGCCGTAAGACTTTTCACCAATCCCTCGTGCAGGCACATTCACCACGCGCCCCAAACTAACTAAATCTTTAGGGTTAACAACCAAACGCACATAGGCTAACACATCTTTAATTTCTTTACGTTCATAAAACTTTACTCCACCAACAATCTGATACGGGATCCCAGCCTCTATTAAAACTTCTTCCATTTGCCGTGACTGTGCATGGGTACGATACAAAACTGCGATCTGATTCAACGGACCATGATCGGCCGGCAACTGTGGTACACCCACCCCAAACCGATTACCAATCGCACTACCACTACGACGGTGCTTGGCCAAGAACTGGTCTAATATAGAGAACTGCGCAGTTTGGTCTACCTCTTCCACAAAACCAGCATCGTCCTCTTGCTCATAAACCAACTCGTTGTCATCTTTTTTACTAGAAGTCAGGTCAACAATTTTTCGAGCCACATAAACTGCTTCTGCTCGGCCATCAAACATTTCTTCAATTACAACTTTGTCGCCATCAGAATTCTCTGTCCACAAAGTTTTGGGTTTCTGTTCAGCATTGAGCTCAATAACTTTTTGAGCCGCAGCTAAAATATTTTTGCTGGAACGATAATTCTGTTCAAGCTTAACAACCAGGCTATCTGCAAAGTCTTTTTCAAAATTCAGAATATTGGCAATGTTACTACCACGGAAGCCATAAATACTCTGGGCGTCATCACCCACCACAAACAAATTCCGCGACTTAGCGAGCATGTGCAAAAACATGTACTGCGCTTGGTTAGTATCTTGGTATTCATCAACTAAAATGTACTGCCATAAATCCCGATACTTCCTAAGCACTTCTGGGAAAGCTTCAAACAGCTTGATTGGAAGCATAAGCAAGTCATCAAAATCTACGCTATTCTGTTTATAAATAAAATTCTGATACCTTACGTAAACCTGCTGCACCAAATCGTGGATGTAACCGTCCAAGCCAACATTTAATTCGTTAGGAGTCTGCAAAAGGTTCTTAGCGCTGGAGATATAGGCGCGAAAAAGGCTTGGCGCATACTGCTTGGGAATATCCAGCTCCTTGCAAATATCCTTAATAACCTTCAGGACATCGTCACTGTCTAATATAGTAAACTGGGGTGTGTAGCCAAGACGGGAAATCTGCTGTCTTAATAGCCTCGCGCCAATGGAGTGAAAAGTACCAAGCGTTGGCTGGCCGCTAACGCTGGCTTTGCGACCACTTTCGCCGATAAGTTTCATTACCCGAGTCTGCATTTCCTTGGCTGCCTTGTTAGTAAAGGTTACTGCCAAAATATGTTCAGGCGCGATAGTGCCTTGCTCAATTAAATAGGCAATCCGGTACGTAAGAACGCGGGTTTTGCCTGAACCAGCCCCTGCCAATACTAAAACCGGCCCTAAGGGGGCCGTGACTGCTTGGCGTTGCCGATCGTTTAAGACTGTTAAATCCATGATGTCTATATTATAGCATCTTGATGATGGGAAGTTATTTGCCTAAGGCGACTATCTCCTTTTGTCGACGTGGCAAATAACTTCCCATTTATCCGCATAAATAAGCCAAAAGTGAATAAAAAATGGCTTAAGCAAGGGCTGAATTAGGGTTGTCCACTGCGAAATCTTGAATCTTCCAGAAGGCCTTGTTACACTCAATAAGTAAACAATTTCATATATCATTTATCCCTCATAAATAGCCGAATTTTTGGTGGTATTACGGAAGATAGCTGCACCGAATGCATAGCAAATACTGATCAAAGAAACGGTTTTCGCTATTATATAGCGAGAAAGCCCTTGTATTTTATCCCGCAAAAAACTTCTAAAATTAGTTATCCGTAAAGCAAAAACCTACTCTTTTATAGGTCAATATTTTGCTAAGAAAGGCCTGTCTCAAATTAGCAGCCGCCTTCCTTTGTTGTCCCAGTGGTACACTAAGCACTTCCCAGCTGTCCGCTTAAATCATTCTATGAGCCGTCTTGAATATAGCCTCAACTTCTCTAGTGAGATATTGGTGGCTATTTTTGTGATCATTGTTGCGGTACTAAATATTATAATTTTCAACCCTCTAAAGGGAGATTATAATCATCAAGATAAGAGCTTGGCTTCTGCTCTACTAGCTCATCATGCTGGACTTAATGACCAACTGGCTATCAAACATAACATGGTAAGCACCACGGTCAGCGATGGTAGCGGACTAATTAGCCGAGCCTTTGCCGATGAATCCGCTGGATCTGTACTTGGCGCGACCGACACCATTAGCCCGGAATTATCTGAGGATGGCATTGAGGATAATGGTATTAACAAAGCTAGCCCAGATACTATTCAAAAGCTAATTAACCAGCAAGTTAAAATTTACGAGACAAAACCTTTTGATACCGTTTACACAGTAGCTGCGGAATTTAAATTGACTCCTCGTACAATCCGCGAAACCAATGGCCTTCCCGACAATGCTTTAAAGGCTGGATGGTTCCTCGTTATCCCCCCAGTTGATGGTATTGTGCTTGAAGTAAGTAATTCTGAATTGAGTGTTGCCGATGTTGCAAGAAAATATAACGCTGATGCTGAAAAAGTTGCTTCTTACAATGGACTTGGTCCAGACTCAGAATTATCTGAGGGTGACTATTTAATTGTTCCGGGTGGTGTACTGCCGGATGCTCCAAAGCCAGCTAATGCTCCAACTAGTACAACCAACAAATCTAAAGGAACAAAGCCATCAGTACCAAAAGCAAACTTTAAGAGCCTTGGTGGATTCGCTAAAGGACAATGTACTGATTACGCTGCTCAACATGCAACTGTATATTGGCGTGGGAATGCTGGCCAATGGGATACTAACGCACGTAAGGCAGGGGCTACCGTTAACATGAACCCAAGCGTTGGTGCTATTATTCAAACTGCTGAAAGCCGCTATGGCCATGTTGGTGTAATCGAAGCTGTAAATGGCGACCAGGTCACATTTGGCGAATGGAACTATGCTGGTCCATACAAATACACTCGCCGCACCTTAAGCATCAATGATCCGAAAGTAAAAGCTATTATTCACCCTTAATCCTAAAATTTTAAAACCCGCCACACGGCGGGTTTTTATTATTGGGGTAGCTGACTAATTATGTGATCTTTAATGCTTTTTGCTAACTTAACATGCATGTCAGCATCTAAATGATAGCCGTCGATCTTGCTAGAAGCAATATGTTCTCCTGCGTCCAGAAAGCCAACTCTATATTTCTGAGCGACCTGTCTATAAAGCCCTGGAAGGGTTTTAAAAATTTCAGGACCCCTAACCATCCGAGGTTCCACTGAATCGCTTGAACCAAAATTTGGGGATGGAGGGCAAACTACTAATACTTCAATATCTTTATCAAATGCATTTATCAATTCAATTGTTTGACTCAGATGCTGAGCGATATCTTCCGCGCTAAGGTTGTATAATTTTTTGACATCGTTAGTTCCGAGCATAATAACCACTAGCGAAACGGGGTCTGCACTTCGCAAAATCGAGTCAAGATGGGTGATGCCAGTCCTATGGGCCTTCTCTGGGTCATGGGCAACCAAAGTTCTACCCGGTAAGCCCTCACTAATCACTTCGTAATTACTCCCTAACAATGCTTGAAGCGTGTATGGCCATCGTATACTACGAGGATGTCTTTCATCATCAGTACCCGGAATTGCGCCCCAAGTGTTTGAATCACCATAGCAAATAACGGTTTTGGCCTTGTCATCAATATTCATAAGTAACAGTATAACAGAAACTTGGTTAAGGCTGCACCCGACCAGCGTTCTCACCTGGCAAACTTTCCGTATTTAACTCTTGAGAATTTAAGGAAATAGGTTGATTAGTGAATGAATCTTTGGCAGTAAAAACAATGTTCTTCAGGAGGGTTACAGTTTGTCCAACCTGATTACTATTTGGTTTAACCTTCACATTAAAAGATAGCGTTCGCAAAGGTGCGGCTCCGCCGCTGTTTGCTGCCAGGACCCCAAGATTCCAAGTTAGTTTACCTGTAGCAGCATCAAATTTAACAGCCGCGGTTTCTGCAGTGGATATAGACGCTTTATCTAAAGTCACACCCAGTGGAATGTAGCCGATGAATACACCGTCACGATAATCATTTGTGCTATTGCGCAAAGTGACATTTACCTGCAACACCGTCTCTTGCCCCACCTTCAAAGGCACAACTCCACTTACGGCCTTAACTTCTTTACCAATACTAGACGGACTAGTTACCTTGATCACAATCTCGTTACCATCAAGGAAGGTTTGGTTCTCATTCGACTTAATACGTGCCTTAGTTCTAACTTCAACGTTTTTTGAATTATCTGTAGCAACTGGATTCTTTAACTGGAAAGAGAAACGCACTGTTCCAGAATCACCTGGATTCAGTTTTTCTAATTTTTGCTCTGATGATGCATTCCAGGTAATAGTCGAATTTTGGACCAGTCCGGAGTCGGCTCTAATGGTAGAAGCATCTATAGCTTTTGAATTCAAATCTACCACCACCTGTAGTCCTGTGGCTACTACATCGGTATTGTTTTGGAACTTAACTTCGTACTGCAAACTAGTACCAGGATCAACAAGACTATTTGGATTTTCGTTAACCAAGCGCTGCTCCACAGTTAATGGCTGTGCTTCAATTGTAGTCATATAAGTAGTGCTGCTCTGGGTAAACGGCGTACTACTTTGATCTAGTGCTAGAAATTCAATTTTAAATACTGCAGCTTGCCCCGAGCGAGCGCCTTTAAAATCTCCGCTAAATGCAATCTTCCCAGAAGCATTTTTCTCTAAAGTATTTAAATTCCAAACATTTTCACCCACAGATGGCGATGGCGTGCTTCCGGAGTAATGGAATTCGCTTGGATAAGTAACGCGAATACGAGCACCACTAATTGCCTTGTCTGAATCATTACGGTAGTAAATATCATAATTAGCAGTCTGAACATTGGAAGCTTTTTCTGGACCAGTGACATCTAATACTATGTCAGCTGCGACTAGGCGGACTGTGTGAGATGCCTCAGCTAAAAATTCAGAAGTGAAATTGCTAAACTTGTAATGCAGTTTTGCTGAGAGTACTTTGTCTTCGTTAATGTCGCCATTAGCAGTAGTTTTGACCATTAACGAAATGTTTTCCCCGCTACCTAAATCTGGAACTGGGAATCGCGAGCCAGAAATATTATCTGCCTCAGGCACACTAGAAATATATTTCATGCCATCTGGATAAACCAACTCCAAGGTTATGTCGACCAAATCGGCTTTATCATGGTTCTCGATAATTACTTTATATATCATTTCCCCACCTGCCGGAGTAGTATCCACAGCTTCGATCGACATTTTCACATCAGCATTCTTTGTTGGCTCAGGGGTTTGCTTGCGAAACGCAAAAAATGCCAAAACCCCAATTATCCCCACTCCTAAAATAATGGCCCAAAAGTACCACTTATTATTTTGGTAGAATTGCTTAAAACGCCCAGGTGGTGGACCAAAACTAGGCTGGGATATAACGGTTTTAGCACTGGCTCGCCCGCCTGGCTGAGGTAGTGGATCTGGAACTGGTTGTGGTTTAAATTCTGGCATAATTTCTGTTTTTATTATATCAAATTAGGTTTTGTTGCGCTGAGTCTTGCTAGGTTGATGCAAAGGCGCGGTGCGATCTTATTTCTCTTTCCAACTGATAAGTCACAAAACGATTCACCAAACTAGCAAGTGGTCCGCACTGAGCTGGTTCTAAATCTACGCCATCAGCATACGGTCGATCAGCCATAACACTAAAAGATTCAAACACATCTAATTGAATTGGGATTGCATCAGTAGAATCGTCATTAACAAAGCCACCGCGGTCCAAGCTAAACCACAAACTCTGTGTATGAGTTACGTTCGCCATTGTGGCAGTGCGAATCCCTAGCCCCAATAAAGCCATGGCTTTTATTTGGAACTGAATGACGGATTGCTTAACTTGTTCTGAACTTAACTCGTTGGCGTGCAAAAATTGTGCATAATTCTCGAGTTCAAAAAATAGTTGCTCGTTCGGTGCATTGTCCGGCAAGGCCCGAATCAATAGTTCGGCGGCAACATACCAAGCACTTAGCTTTGCTTCGCTCTCTAAAATACCGCCATAAGCAGCAATAAGTTGCACACCCATGACTTTTGACAATCCACTTGATTCTTTACTGCCAGTCAATGTTACACGCGTCTCGAACAAAGGCTGTAGCAAAGGCTGTAGCTTACTAGTTGGCAATTTTGCAGCTTTAACTAAAGCACGCAGCTTGCCTTCTTCTTTAGAAAATAAAGTAATAATCTGGTCGGCTTCACCGTAATCCGTGCGTTTTAAGATAAAGGCATCGACTGCTCGTTCTCGTGTTCTTTCTTGAGGCATTAAGGAGTAGAGTTATAAAATTGATTTATTCTCGGCGCGTTTTTATCTTTAAAAATATGTGGATCAGCCACGTATACAATTCCGGCCAAGAAGCCAATAATGATTGCCACTATAGCCGCAGTTAACCAAATGTTAGCACGAGCCTTAGCAACATAAGCAAACTTAGAAGTGAAATGACCTTGAGCATAACTTACTTCTTCATCGATCACTCGTTTGCTAGTCTCAGGCCTTTCCTCTGCCTTGTACGACTTAAGCACTTCTGCTGGAGTGAAGAATTTTATCAAATCACTTCGTGAAATAATTCCCACCAAATGATTACCATCATCTGTAACTGGAATTGGGTTAACGCGTTCCCTAGCAAACATTGCTGCCAACTGCTCCAACGTAGTTTCGGGGTGAGCAAACGGAATATTCTGATTCATAATATCTTTGGCGGTGGCATTGACAATCTGATTTACCATATGCGGCACACCTTTGCTGGCTCCTTGCACATAATCCATGCTCGACAGCATATGAATGTATGTTGGCAAATACAAATCAGAGCCAGCGGTAATAAAATCGCGCTCTGAAATTGTCCCCAAAACCCGACCGTCTGAATTCACCACTGGCACCCCTGTAAAATGATTTTTGTGTAGGATTTTCGCAACTTCGCTGACTTTAGTATCTGCAGATACAGTCACCACTTTTGTGGACATTAAGTCTTTTGCCAACATTTTAGATTGATTTTAGATTATTTTTAATAAAACTTTTCTACTTACATTATACCAAAAAACCTCCCAGAAGGGAGGTTTTTGATCTTTATAACTAGTCTACTTGGTTGAACGGGTAGTATTGGTAGGAAGCTGGGTGTTAGTGTTAGTAGCTTTGTGTTGACCACCGCTACCACCTGTCCCCATATTACCACCAGGCACATCGTCGCCTTGTGTGGCAACTTGGCAAGGGTAGATCTCCCCATTATTATCAATACAACTTGTCCATTGACCAGGCGCTTGCCTACTAGCGCTGCTGAATAGCGGGGTTTTGGCATTGGCGTCTACCCAGCCAATAATGATCCCACCGAGTATTAAACCGATAAGGAAGCTGTAAACCATGGTGCGATTTAAGCCTTTGATTTTTTTGTTCATTTAAAATGAATTAATTATCTGCATTAATTATAACGCAAAATTTTTAGTTTGCCTTAATCAAAGTGGATAACTAAATTTTCACTAATCCTAACCAAATTGGCTTAGCATCAACAGTGGCCTGAGCTTCATAATCTGCTTCAACTTCCAAGCTGGTTTTCACTTGATTAATGAAAGTTTTTTTGCGATCAAGCAGGTTGGTTGCCACCTCAGCGAGCTCTGCATCCTGAGTTGTAAAGTACAGATCCACCAGCTCACCAATCTTGAGGCCACTCTTTTTACGCAAGTCTTGTACCTGCCGTTCCAACTCACGCGCCATGCCTTCTTTGATCAATTCAGGAGTTAGAACCAAATCCATAGCCAGCGTATCATTGCCAAAAACCCAACCATTACGAGAAATTAATTCAGATACCTTGCTAATTTTCTTAACATTCAATTCATCAGCAAGAATTTTTTCCATGTCTGCGGTAAAGCCATCATTACCCTCGACCACCACGTACTGCAATTCTGCCAAAGGTTGGCGCACCTTCAAATTGTTTTCTTTACGAATACGTAGCGCTGTTTCAACAATATTTTGGAGTTGCACCATTGATTGCTCTAGGGCAGGATTGTTATCACGAACCTCGCTCCATTTGTCCAAATGCACAGATAATTTCCCAGTCAGGTCCTTGTAAAAATGCTCAGCTAAATAAGGCATGAATGGCGCCAACAATTTTGAGGTCTCTACCAAAACAAACCCGAGCACGTTCAAAGCTTGTTCAGCATCGGGACCACCCTCTTTTATGCGATCACGACTGCGGCGCGTGTACCAAGTTGAAACTTCTGTAACAAAATCTTGAATCGCTCGACCAGCAGCTGGCGTGTTAAATTTATCCAAGTTCTCCGTAACAGTTTTATGAGTCGAGGCTAAACGTGACAATACCCACTTGTCGAGCGCGTGCTCAGCTACAGGCGCGACTCCCGAAGCAATCTCTTCACTAACCACACCCTTCGCGTACATTCGATAAAAACTATGTACATTCCACAAAATTACGGAAAGTTTGCGACTTACTTCTGTCACACCCTTTTCCGAAAAGTTTAAATCTTCCCCAGTAATAACTGGGCTAGTTAGCAAATAGAAGCGTAGCGAATCTGCCCCATACTTGGCAATGGTGTCCATTGGATCAGTGTAATTCTTTTTGGACTTCGACATCTTACTACCATCTTCGGCCAAAATAGTGCCTGTAGTCATGACGTTCTTGAATGGTGCTTTACCAAACAATATAGTTGAGATTACGTGCATTACATAAAACCATGCCCGAGTTTGTGGGATATATTCCACAACAAAATCTGATGGGAAGCGCCGCTTAAACAGTTCTTCATTTTCAAACGGCGCGTGCAGTTCTGCAAACGGCATTGACCCAGATTCAACCCAACAATCAATTACTTCCGGAATGCGGTTCATCAAACTACCCAGACCTCCAGCGCTACACTTTGGACAGCGAAGTTTTACATTATCAATGTAAGGACGATGCAAATCCATTGCCTCCAAATTTGATGGATTATAGTTTGGATAGACCTCATCGAAATTCACAGCCATTTCTCTAAGCTCTTCAATTGATCCAATACAAACTGCGTTCAAACAGTTCGGACTTTCACATTTCCAAAATGGCAAAGCTGTAGCCCAATAACGGTTGCGGGTAATATTCCAATCCGGCGCGCTCTCAATGCCCTTTTGGAACCGGCCGTGTTTTAAATGCTCGGGAAACCAATTTACAGTTTCGTTATTTTCCAAAAGATCAGTTTTCACTTTTTGAATATTCATGAACCAGGCTGACAAAGCCGAGTAATATAGCGGGGTACCACAGCGCCAACAATGCGGATAGCTGTGAGTAAAAGGTAATACCTTATACACTAAGTTTTTTTCTTGAAGCTCCTTCAGAACAATTGAATCAGCTTGTTTGAAAAATTTACCTCGAATGTTCTCTGGCGCGTTGTCTATAAAGTGGCCTTGATGATTTAACATTTGCTCACGCGGTAATTCACGTTTCTTCGCCGCTTCATAGTCAACTTCCCCGTACATGGCAGCATTGTGAACAATACCAGTACCATCTTCTACGGTTACATAGCTTTCTGCGTAAATTTTCCAAGCTGTGCCATTAGGATTATTAATAACACCAGGGTAAAGTGGTTCATAAGTAAGGCCTTCCAATGAACGGGCGCTCACTTCTGAAACTATTTCGTACTCACCCTCTAAAATTTCTAAACGATCCTTGGCTAGAATGTAGCGATTATCGCCTTGCTGCACTAACACGTAGGTAATATCCGGACCAATATTTAAAGCAGTATTTCCAGGCAAAGTCCATGGGGTTGTGGTCCAAGCTAGGGCGTAGGTATTTTCATCGGTTATGAAGTCAACAATTCTTTGTTTAGGCTCCAAACGGAACTTCACGAACACAGAATTTTCTGTGACATCCTTGTAACTGTTATCCATGGCCACTTCGAAATTGCTTAATGGAGTTTCGCAGCGGCTGCAATACAAAAGAACTTTATTATCTTCGTAAATTAGGTCCTTGTCCCAAACTTGTTTTAAAGCCCACCAGACACTTTCTTGAAAAGTGGTGTCCATGGTTTTGTAAGAGTTATCAAACTCTACCCAACGCGCAACACGCTCGATTGCACCTTTCCACTCTGCAACATAGGTGAGCACATTTTCGCGACAAGCTTGATTAAATTTCTCCACGCCAATTTCTTCAATTTGCTTCTTGCCAGAAATACCAAGTTTTTCTTCAACAATGTTTTCAATTGGCAAACCATGGCAGTCCCAACCCCAACGCCGACGCACGTAGCGACCTCGCATGGTTTGGTAACGCGGAATCGCATCTTTAATAATTGTCGGGAGCAAGCTACCATAGTGCGGCGTGCCCGTAGCAAACGGTGGGCCATCATAAAAGATGAACGGTTCGGAATCTTTAGTTTGCTCCAGTGATTTTTCAAAAATTTGGTTTTGCTTCCAAAACTCTAAAATCCCCAACTCCAATTCATTGAAGTTCGGGCCAGTAGATTGCGGTGCAGCTGGTGTTACCTGCGGTGCTGATGATTGATTGTCTATATTGTTGTCTTGCATATGTATATCAGACATATTAATGATAAGTTTTATTGATTAAGTTAGGATACTACATTTCCTCTGGCGCATCAATACCAAGCAAGCCCAAACCATGCTGTAAGACATTTGCCGTGGCAATGAGCAAACCAATGCGCTGGGCTTTAATGTTTTCATCTGGTTCTTGAGTAACTGACACAGTCGCGTAGAAAGCATTCAAACTACTGGCAACTTCAAACAAATAATTACACAACAAATTTGGTTTGTAGTCGCGCGTTGCTGTAATAACAGTATCGTTGTATTGCAACAACTGACGCATAAGAGCAAGTTCTTCTGGTTTATCCAAATCTACAGCAGCCTGGAAAGAACGACCAGTCTTACTTAAAATACTTTGAATTCTCGCGTAAGCATACTGAATATACGGTCCGGTTTTGCCTTGCAAAGCAATGGTTTCATCAATGTCAAAGTAAATTCTAGTTTGCGGTTCATAGTTTAAATACCCAAACTTGATGGCTCCAAACGCTACCTTTTCCACTAAGTCATCGTCGTCCACAGAGCCCTTCAACCGCTCTAACCCTGCCATTGTTTGGCGCACTTTCTCTTTCACATCTTCTACCAACTGATCGGCCGTAACAGCATTCCCTGCCCGTGAAGACATTTTACTCTTACCCAAATACACATGCTCGTACGGAAGGTGCCTAAAATTCGGCGCCCAGGAATACCCTAGTTTTGCAAAAATATGCGAGAGCACTTGAAAATGATAACTCTGTTCCGCGGATGTAGTCACGATTGCCAAATCCGGTTTGTGTCGCTGGTTTCGCTGATCCCACAAATACATATCCTGAGTAATATATAGAGTGGTGCCATCTTTGCGCAGCAAATATTTTTTATCCAGTCCTTCATTTTCTAAATCAATGCTTACGCTGCCGTCATCTTCTTTTTGAAACACTCCTTTTAACACGCCAGACAAAACGAGATCGCGACCCTTATCGTAAATCTGACTTTCAAAATCTTGCTCGTCGAAGTCACTACCTTCACGCTTGTAAGTTTCTTTCACACCTTCGAAGAACCACTCATTCATTTGCTGCCATACTTTGCGAACATCTTCGTCGCCATCTTCCCACCTTCGGAGCAACTCTTGCGCTTCCTCTAAAAGTTCGGCTTCCACAGCTTCACTCTCCGCTGCTTTTGCGCCGAACATTGTATAAAACTTTCCTACGAAATGGTCTGTTTTAATCCCAGCGTGTTTTGGTGTTTCCCCTTCACCGTATTTCTGATACATCAACACACTTTTCATAATATGAATGCCACGATCGTTGATAATCTCGCACGAGATTACTTCGTGCCCAGTTGCACGCAATAAATTGATACACGCTTTACCGAAAGTATCGTTACGAGTGTGTCCAATGTGAAGTGGTTTGTTGGTGTTCGGACTAGAATATTCGAACACCACTTTTTTACCCGCACCAACTGGTTCGATTTCTACCTGCTTGCTCAATTTTTCAATCGCACTGGCCGAGGATTTTTTAGTCAAAGTAAAATTGATGAAACCGCCGGCAGACTCAACCTTTGCAAATGAATTGCCGTTGTCTAAGTTGGTAATTTCATCCGCAAGTTTTTTTGCCAACTCAGCGGGGTTGGAGGCAGGGGCAGTATTAAATTTTTTGAATAACTCCATCGCCGCATTTGTGGCGTAGTCACCAAAACCAGGCTTGGGATAGGTTACATCAAAAACGCTGGAGCCAAGAACTTCTCCAGCTTCTTGAGGGCTTAAATTGTGCACAGCTTGGGTAACAAGCTCGGAAATATACGCTTTCATTAGGTAAATTATAGCATATTTTGGCCATAAAAATTGATGAAACGTTTATCAAAGTTTTGGTTTTTCTTTACATGGACTTGAGGTGGTTTATGTAATCCTGATAGTACGTGGGGCGGGGTTCGGAACCAGAGCACCTTAATCACGTTGTTCAAGGGAGTTCGACTCTCCTCCGCTCCACCACCTTGAAAAAGGTTTGTATGCGTGGTACAATACGCATGATTAAGGTGTTCTAACGGTTCTATGAACCCGAACTAAAGCCGCCCGCAAGGGCGGCTTTTATCATCATCTAAAAACAGGTAGAATATACATATGAAATCCCTAGCCTTCAATAAACGAGCCAAGTTTGATTATGACATCAAAGACACCTTTGATGCGGGCTTAGTATTGGAAGGGCATGAAGTGAAATCTGCTAAAAGCGGCAACGTATCTTTAGCTGGTAGCTATGTAAAAGTTTCCGCAAATGGAGCAAGTTTGATTGGCGCCCATATTGGCCCTTACAAATACGCTCCTCAAGAAGGTTATGAACCTACTCATACTCGAAAATTGCTATTAAACAAATCTGAACTCAACCAATTGCTAGGCAAAGAAAAAGGACTCACTATTCTCCCCTTAGAAATGTTTGTCGCTGGTCGCGGTTTGATAAAAATCAAAATCGGTATAGGCCGCGGACGAAAAAAGGAAGACAAGCGCGAATACATAAAGACGCGTGACAGCAAACGCGAGACTCGCAGTACCACAGATCGCTAGCAGCACGCTCCGCGCTCGAAAAAACTTGATCAAAACTTTATCTCGTCTTGAACACCTACTCTGCATAATATATGCATGGCTCAGTCAAAGTTCAAACGAGATATTTTTTATTTTCTAATAATTGCGATACTTGCAGGAACCTGTGGCTGGTTTTACTATGGCTACCATTTCAAACCAGCATCCGAACGAGAAGTGAAAGTGTATTACAACCATGACACTCAGGCCAACGAAAAAATAATTCGGACAATCCAAGATGCAGATCAGTTTGTCTACTTTGCTATTTACACATTTACGCGCCAGGATATTGCCGATGCCCTACTCGGCGCCAAACACCGCGGCCTAAAAGTTGCTGGAATCGTCGACCGCAAACAAGCAACCAGTCTCGACAGTCAAAAAGATTTGGTTACCGAGCTGCAAAAATCTGGCATAGATATTGTATTCAACGATCACAACTATATTATGCACCTTAAGACGGTTGTAACAGATAACGGTTACGTATCCGGCTCTTACAACTGGACTGCAGCTGCCACAGACAACAACGATGAAATTATTGAAGTTGGCCGAGACGAGACCATACGCAAACAGTACGAGCAAACTTTAAAAGAAATAATAGAAAAATACAGGGCACTTTCTCCAGACTAGATATCAACACAAAATTTTCACAACCGCTATGGTATACTACTCTCATGACTGATTTATCTTTAGTTGATGTTTTCTTTATAGTTACTGGATCGGCAGTAATAATCATTACGGTTTTACTAGCGATTGGGCTTTTGTACATTATCATTTTTGTACGCACTATAAAGGAAGTAGCAAAAACTGCCCAACGGGCCACTGAATTGGTGTCGGACGACATAGGTCACTTACGTGATAATATTCGCGAGCGAGGCTTTAGCCTTGGAGCGATTGCATCATTTATAGCGGGCCTACGTCGCAAGAAAGTTTCTAGAAATAAAAAATAATTAATTTATATAGCAATGGCAACAAAGAAAACAAACAAAGCCTTAGCGGTTGGCGCTGGGGTTGCAGCTGTAGCAGCAACTGCTGCAGGAATTTATATGCTCACAGGCAAGCGCGGCAAGAAAAATCGAAAAATCGCTGCCAAATGGATTGATGACATTCAAGATGATGTTATCTCCGAACTTGGTAAAGTAAAAAATATTACCAAATCCTCTTACCATAAAGTAGTAGATACTGCTGCAAAAAACTACAAGGGTTTAAAAAATGTTAGCGCTCCAGAATTAGCAGCTGTAGCCAAAGAACTTAAAGGCAGCTGGGATATGATTAGCAGTGAATTAGCAAAAGCTTCTAAAACAGTAAGGAAAGCAGTGCCAAAGGCTGCTAAAAATATTGCCAAGAAGGCGACGGGTGCTGCCAAGAAGGTTACCAAAAAGAAAACTGCTCGAAAAACTCGAAGATAATATTTAAAAGCCGCTCAAGTTGAGCGGCTTTTTTATTCGACCAAGGTGGGCCAGATGGCCTCACTGCCTAAAGTGTACTGTTCGATGTTATAAGTCTTACCGCCCACAACTACCTGAGCAACTTTTTTTACCCCAGTTGTACCTGAAAAGTCTACTTCAGCATCAGGGTCCTTTTTAACCCCAAGCTCGTGATTATAATCATCACAAATTTCTTGTAAATCAGCTAGAGAGGTGGCGGTCTTTCGTATTCTTTTTAAAGCCCAGTCCAATGCCTCAGATCGCGCTGCTTCTTTAAATACAATTTCCGCTTTAGCCAATACACTTTTATCCAACTCCGCTGTCTCTATTTCTTGTTCAGGGTCGAAAGTTTCTTGCTGATTTTCTGCATCCCTCTTACGAGGATCATGGCCTTCGGTACTTTTAAAAACAGGCTTATCCATTTCCCATTCTCCAGGTGATTTTGTTTCTCCCATAAAAGTTTGATTAATTTATTTAAGTATATCACACAAGATGCTTGACAAAACATCAATTTTATTGTAAAGTAACATTGCTCATTTGAGCACGTCTTATATTTTGGGGATGACGGATTTTGACAGGACCCAACTATCGTTTTATATGCAAGACGAGCCAGCTTGCAAGCTCGTAAATCTTACAAGCATAAATACGTGAAAACGCATTTGCTAAGGTCAAAGAAGCATTTCAAAATGCATCTTTCGCACCTGCTTTCGCTTAATATTTAGGTGATAGCCCAGCACTCTGTTTTGCTTCGTACAGAGATTCGCTGGATCATTTGAAGCTATAACATTACTGTCTGATATGCACGGTAATGCAGAAATTATGTATATCGCCCGTTGCGCTTCGTTGTTCGTTGGTTAGCGCATCGGTACTATAACGAACTAATCTTGTGAACAATGATCCGGTAAGTGAGTTTTGGACGCGGGTTTAACTCCCGCCATCTCCACCAAGACCAAACTTAATTCAGTTTTAGAGACTAATTTGTGGGCTTCCTTAAGGGAAGCCCATTGATTTTGTGGGGTGAAATGCACTTCACGATTTTTTAAAGACAGGTTTAATCCACAGATTTTTTGAAGGAGGATTTTTTTTGAATTCAACGAGGGGGAAAGAGCGATTTCTCTAGCATTTACGGCCTCTTTTAGCCAATCTTGGAGGGGTTTAATCCAAGATGCTTCTCCATGTGCCAAGTCCTCTATTTTCTCCTCCAGAGACTTCTTCTGGGAAAGAAGAATATTCTTTTCTACGTGATACACTTCACGGTCTATGTCTTGCTCCAAATAGACGGTAAGAAGGCGCTGGAGCTTTTCAGTAATGCCTTTGATTTCTAATTTCACATTCTGAGTCAAATGATCAACAGAATTCAAAGCATTATCTCTATCTTTTTCAGACATTTCATAAAGGGCATTAGACCAATTTTCGGATAAGCTAAACTGCAAAATAATTTCAGATAACTGCTTATCCAATTCTTCTTCTCTAATAGTGGGCTGATCGCACTTTATAATTTTAGATTTTCTTGAACAATGGTAATAATTGTACTTATGTATATTGCCATTTTTTTGTCGCTTAGTTCTTGGGCCACCGGTAATAGCCATGCTGCAAGAGCCGCATTTCAGAAGGCCGCAAAATGGAAGCGGATCCCAAACTTCCCTCTGTGGCTTAGCACGGCGCTGTAAAACCGTTTGAACTTTATCGAATAATTTCTTTGAGATTATAGTTTCGTGATTACCTTCATAGAGTTCACCTCCATACTTAAATAGCCCCACATAAAAGGGATTAGAGAGAATCCATGAAATTTTATTTCGACTGAATGGCTTATTACTTCGAGTGTATACTTTGTTTTTAGCAAATAATTCAGATATGTCTTCCAGACGGGAGCCATCTTTAGCATAAAGTTCAAAAGCCTCTTGAATAACTTTTGCTTTCTTCTTATCAACCTCAACTAATTTAGTTCTAGTGTTATTTATATACCCGACTGGAGCAAGGCTAGGATATTCTTTTCGATTCACTTTCTCCATCAGACCACGCTTAGTGTTTGTCCGAAGGTCTAGAATATATTGATTGGCCATACCAAATTCAACACTCATAACAAGGACGTTATCTTGAGGATAATAACTTCTTTCAAACGTTCGAATATGTTGAATAATATTTTTTTGTAGTATCCAACTGATTTGTCCACCGTCGATCGGATTACGGGCAAGACGATCTAGTTTCCAACAGATAATTCCATTTGCTTCACCGGCCTGAATCTTAGCAAGCATCTTATTGAAAATCGGTCGGCCAGGAGTCTTAGCTGACTGCTTTTCAACAAACTCCTCTCTAATATCCAAACCTTCCTCTTTCGCAAGCTTTCTCAAAACAGACAACTGATCTTCAATAGACCTCACCTGCTTGTCTTCCACATCCGTGGATTTACGAACATATAAGAAATAATTATTCATAGCAATATAGTTCTATATAGTCTTATAATACAACAACTGTTATAATTAAAGCAAATTACAAAGATTATGACCAATATATCAGTCAAGCTTGGGAAGCGGGTAAAGGAAATCCGCTTGAAGAAAAAATTATCTCAAGGAAAATTAGCAAAAATATTAGGTGTCCATCCTACCTATATTAGTGGTATTGAACGGGGCCTAAGAAATATGACAATAAAAAACTTAGAAAGACTAGCAGATGCTTTAAAGGTATCAATTAACGATTTGATAAAATAATCTTATAAATGAGGTACTTTGATAAAAAACTTAATATGCTTTGCTTTGACGGCCCAGATTTAGAAAAGCTAATAAAAGAACCGCAGGTATCTCAGATTTTCGAAGAATTAGAAAAGAGAGGGTATTCATGGGACAATCTTCCAACTGACAAGGATGAAATGAGAAAAATTGCTTATTCAATGGAGATGATAAAAGATAAAGAAGACTTAGAAATATTTTTAGCACTTTATTCTTTTTTAAAATTTTACCCCAAAGATACTAAAATTTGCTTTCTTCTTCACCATAATGCTGATCCCAACTCAATTCATTCTTTGGAAGAATTAAAACAATCATTGAAAGAAGATGATATAACTGATTTTGTTTTCCTAACAGAACAAGGCCTTATCGCCCATCAGTTAAAAGCTTACTATGGTGAAATTAGTGTTGATGCCTTATTTAACCATATTAAAGACGTATTGCTAAGGAAATATGGTAATGACATTGGTGCTACTAATCTATTATTTTTCTTCAAGAATTCCAGTGAGTTAGATAATAGCTTGTTCATTGAACTGAATAAAAAACTTAATACATTAGACATAAAAGGAATTGGTAATATCCTCATAACCTATAACGAAGGAGGGGCAACAGATGTTATGAATACTGTTTACCCTAAACTTAGTACTAGCAGAATTGAAAGAAAAAAATTCGAGGAAGATTTAAACACCAACTCATAATCCAGATTAGCAATTGAAAGTAATATATCTACGAAACACCACTTTTAATCATTAACTGGATTTTAATTTGATGAAGCCTGATAGACTTCATCGCTCTTTCCCCCTCGTTGAATTCAAAAAAAATCCTTCTCCAAAAATTCGTGTATTTTCGGTATTTGATTATTTAATCGCTCTTTATCTGAAGATAAAAATACAAAGTCATCTGCATATCTGATATAATCTTTAACTTTTAGTTGATGCTTAACAAATTGGTCAAACTTGTTCATATATACATTGCAAAATAACTGTGATGTTAAATTACCCAGAGGTAGGCCTGTTCCCACATCGCCGAAGTTAAAACTAGATATGACTATTTCTAGTAACGACATTATATCTTTATCGGGAATATAGCTATTTAATAACCCGAGAAGAATATCATGGTTAATGCTCGCAAAAAACTTACGAATATCACATTTTAAAACCCAACAAGTTTGAGTGTGGTTTTTACTTACTTTGTAAGTTAGCGACTGAAAACGATTAAGTGCTTTATGTGTTCCTTTATTTACTCGGCAAGAATAAGAGTCAGAAATAAAGGTCTTATCAAAAAATGGATATAGTTGCCGATATATTGCATGGTGCAACACCCTATCTCTTACTGCTGCTTTATGTATCTGTCTGGGCTTAGGGTCAGCGATTGAAAAATTATAATAACCGCCGTGCATATAAGTCTTATTGGCAAGGTCAGTGTTAAGCTGTACAATGTTATCAACAAGATGAACAGCAAATTGCTGAACATCTTTCTTTTTAGACTTTCCCAGACTAAATTCTCGCCATGCAGCGAGTAAGTTTTCGGTACTAATTAAATTTTCGTATTTATGACTAAATTGAATTCGCATACTTCCTCTAAAATCGCCCCCCCCCCCCGACAGGCTTTGGGATCATTGCCCCATTACCCATTCTACAAAAAGTGACCGATTCATATAAACTCTGGCACGGATACCTACCACATATCCCTAGACTAACAAGATATTCTCTTGGTGAAAAAATAAATTTACTATTTATCGAACTGATTGAACTTGTACTAATTGCCACCTACGCTAGTAAAGAACAAAAAAGCATTTTAGTTCAAAAAGCAAGTGTAAAATTAGATACCCTAAAATATTTTCTCCAAATTACTTGGGAACTAAAAGCAATAGATAGTAAAAGATTTGCTGCCCTTTCAGCTCCAATAAGTGAAGCTGGTAAAATGCTTGGGGGTTGGCGTAAACAATTAGGAACAGAAACTCCCCTGAAATAAATCAGAGGAATTCTTGAGAAGAGAGTTGCGCACGGCGGCGAAGCGATAGTTCGCATTCCAGTCATTGCTGAACCAATTCAGATTGAGCTTACGCTTGTCGTCATTGACATTGAGGTACGGGACATTACGGTTACCGTTAGAGTTCACCCAAGACGATCCGTCCTTTTGTACGATATGCCATCAGTACCACTGTCCCTTGAGTACTCTTGGGACTGTATTTTATTTGGGATGTATAATCCACCAGCATATTGCACCAAGTATCTTCTCATTGAAGACTATTTATAAACACTCTGGTATTGAGCTTGCCCATATACCACTCTGATTTTCAAACAGTGCGAGACAAATAACTCAAAGCCTTGACCGTGAGTTCATGTTCATCTGTACTCATTTTATCATAAAAAAAGAACCCGACAGAAGATAAATCTTCCGAAGGGTCCAAAGTGAGCGGACAAAGAATCCAAGAGACAATTCCAAGGATGCAGTGTCCAAAAGACCAAGTTACTTGCGCACGGCGGCGAAGCGACAGCTCGCAAGCCAGCCATAGCTGAACCAATCCAGATCGAGCCTACGCTTGTCGCCACCGACATCGAGGCACGGGACACGACGGCGACCGTCAGAGTCCACCCAAGACGATCCGAGAAAGATGATTGGATACTTTCTCTGTTCTTCCGGATGCTGAGCACCGAAAGCCAAAGCGTGAGTAATGGTAGCAGGACGGAGTCCTTTCTTGTCCATCTCTGCAATCGCTTGTTCGCTGGTGATAGTTCGGTCGAAGTGAAGGATGAATACCTCATCTTCGGTCTTGCCTTCTGCATCGAGCGGGAAGTTTTCCGACGTGATGTTTGGGTTAGCATAGTTGTAGTTACCGGCTTTGACCATATCCGCCATTACCAGAGCCATATCAAAAGTGACACTGAACGACTGGTTGACTTTCTTACCAGCGTCAACTATGAGCTGGGCAATCTGCTTGATAAGCATTTTGCCTTCAGGATTAACGAGACGATGTACGTCTTCCGCTGTCCCACCGAGGCTTTTGACTTCTGTCAAAAGACCTGTAATAAAAGCGGCGATGAAACCAGTTGCCGAAATCATCGGCTCAACATCTTTATTCTTAGCCATTTTAAGTTTTCCTCCATCTGTAGCTTACCTCCCACCTTGCGAATTTGCGAAGGCCTCGGGTTTGCTAGTGTACAACTCTTTAGCTGCAACTTTTCAAGCACTTTATGCTCAAAAAGCTATAGCTAACTTTAATGGTATATTATAGCATAATTTATGCTATTTGTCAATAACTTGCCAAATGCCTTAATTAAAGCCGGATTCATCTAAAATACACCTATGTAACCAATTAGTATTCTCATTATGGAATAAGCTTAGTAAAACAAAAAGGCTGGTATGTGTGTCTGCACATATTGACCCAGCCTTACAAGTAGGCAGTGCGGAAGCTTAGTTCCGTCTGATGAAAATCAAAAGGCATTCAGCCTCCCTGCTGTTGCAATGAAAATGTAATATAAATGGTGTGCCATGTCAATAAACTGAACATGAAATAAAAAGAAGTTTTATACATTTCTGCACAAAACTTCAAGGGTCTGTCTGCTCTAAAAACTTATCGAAGGGAATTCTTGCCTCCGCTGCTTCACGGCGAAGCCTTTTATCCTCATCGTACGCTTTAGACCGCAGTTTTAGCCATTCGTTAAAAAGGAGAATAACATCATATTGGCGCTGGGCTCGCGCTCGTAACTCATCAACCTGGCCGTTATCGATCATCTCCATGATTGTCTCAGGAGGTGTATCAAAGTTTGCCTTAGAGCGAAGCCAGCTTTCAATATGATTTTCGTCCCACATTTCTCCGTCCAAGCACTGAGTAAATGTCAGTGAAATTGATGGAAACATCTTCTTTGTGAGTATGACCAGTCTTTCGCGTTCTTGCCGCAACTCCTTAGTTCGATAAGATCTTTTCAACCAAAATTCTTTTACATCTTCAGTCACGATAAAGCCTCCTAATTACCTTACCTTTCTCAGACGGCCGCCCAGCCATCGGTTTCATCTATTAGCCTACACTTGCACCTGACTTTGTTATTGGGAAATTCTTCTTTCAAAGCAGTTGCAATAGACATGGCTAGACTATTTCGTACAGCCTGTGTTCGCTCGGGTTTATCGAACAGCTCTACTTCGACAAAGATATTGCGACTTTCCTTTGAGCCAAGCAAGTCCATAGGAAAGTAGACATTGACGTGGGAACGTTTTGGAATATTGAGCTCAGGGATTGCCAGAGTTGCATCAATGACTTTCTCACTAAGCTTATCCAAAGCTTGTTCAGGAATACCAAAACGATCGGGTATTCCAGATACTTTTATATACGGCATAATTGCCTCCTTTTGTTTGAAATTGGTATCAGAAACTGATTTGGCATCATACATAATCTGGTAGAAAAAGTCAACTGCTACCACAATTAATAAGTACAGCTATATAAAAAAGAAGCTCTATATATTTCTATACAAAGCTTCTGATTAGCAAGGTTGAGCCAAACTACTTCCGCACGGCGGCGAAACTACAGTTCGTATACCAATTATTGCCGATCCAGTTCAGAACCAGCTTACGGCCCTCGGTATCAACATCGAGGCACGGGACAATGCGACTATGGTTACAGTCCATCCCAGACGAACCTAAAAAAACAATGGGATGTTCCCTCGGCTCTTCCGGATATTGAGCACCGAACGCTAAAGCGTGAGTGATGGTGGCTGGGCGCAATCCTCTATTATTCATCTCATCAATTACTGACTTCTCGTTCATGGGTCTGTCAAATCGAAGCATTAACAGATCCTCTTCTGTCCTAGCTCTACCGACGAGCGGAAAAGTCCCCTCGTGAATGGAAGGGTCAACGTAAACATACTTACCAGCCTTGACCATGTCAGAGAATGACAAAGCCTTGTCAAAGGTAACCAGGAACAACCCGCCAAAGTTCTTATCAGCACTGTTACTCTGACTGACCATAAGGCTGGTACCATCATCGCAAAGAAGAACTCGACAGAACTCGTGCCACTGGCCTTCTGGGTGACCCCGACCAATGTCCACAGACCTCTCGCGACCATCCTCAGTACTCAAATTGGCCTGCCAAAACTGGCCTGTGTGATCTTTCCAAACCACACCAATAGATCCTTGGAGTTGTTCCTTTGGGAACTTTGCTCCTAAGGTTAGCAGCGTCATAGGATCGGCCATCTTCGGATAAAGATCAAATATCTCTTGAGTAGAAACGATTTTACCAAGTGGCTGGGAAATCCTGACTTTACGATCCACCGGCTGAATAGCCATTGGTATTATAATGATTTCATCGTAAAAGGTGGTTAAACCAAAATGATGTTTGTATTGACCCGCAACCATCGCCTCGAACGCATTTTCGTAATTACCAACTACGTGAAAAACTTTGTTGCCATTATTGTCACTGATAACTTTCGGTGTGATCGACACAACTGAGTCATCAGCAATGATCGCCTGCAGCGCTTGCTTGATCAATCCGTAAGGTCGTTTCTGATCATTCGCAATTTTCATTGCACTCGAAAACTGACCGAATAACCCCGCTCTTTCCTTTTCTGTGTATTCAAATTTGTCACTTCTCATGACTTATTTCCTCCAATTTGCTTTTAAGTTAACCCTGACTACTAATCAAGGCGTCCACGAACCGGAAAACCGATCCAGAATCTCATCTCTACAAAACTGCTGAGATGATTTTTGATTCTAGCATAATGCCTGTAGATAATCAATAGACCCAAATATAAAAAACCCCTCAGAAGATAAATCTTCCGAAGGGTCCACACTGAACGATTATGTCCAAATTACTTTCGCACGGCGGCGAACCATTCGTCCACACGCCAGTCAAAGTCGAACCAAAACAGAAACAACTTACGCACACCATCACCAACACCGAGGTACAGGACACGACTTACGCCATCACATGGGTCATCCCAAGACGATCCAAGGAAAACTATGGGATGCTTTTCCTGTTCTGCTGGATGTTGAGCACCAAATGCTAAGGCGTGAGTGGAAGTTGCTGGACGGAGCCCTTGCCTCTCCATCTCCGCGATAGCTTGTTCGCTAGTAACTGGGTGATTGAAGTGAAGAAGAAATACTTCATCTTCGGTCTTCCCTTCTGCATTCAACGGAAAATTTTCCTTAGTGATGTCTGGGTTAACGTAGCCGTACTTACCAGCATTAACCATGTCTGAGAATGCCGAGGCTGGATCAAAGGTAACTAAGAATGACCTGCTAATTTCCTTATCAGCAATATTATTCTCATTAAGGCCGGTACCGTCATCGCAGAGGAGAACGCTATAACCGCGCCATATGTCTCCTTTGTGAGAACTTTTCTGAATATCAATACTTCGCCCCTCACAATCAGCTAACTCAGCATACCATGATTCACCCGTGTGATCTTCCCAGACCACAATGATCGGCTCTTCGAAGTGTTCTTTAGGAAATTTTGCCCCCAAAGTAAGCAAAGTCATCGGGTCGGCCATCTTCGGATAAAGATCAAATAACTCCCTCGTGTAAAGAGCTTTACCTATTGGCGGGGATATCGTAACCTTACGATCAACAGGCTGAATGATCATTGGCACTTTGGCAATCTCCATGGCGTTACAGGTGTAACCGTAATGATAATCGTACTTACCAGCGTCGATGACTCCGGCGGTATCGTTAAAACTACCAACCACATGAAAAATCTTACCAACGCCCTTGTCGCTGATGACTTTCGGCGTGATTGACACGATTGAGTCATCAGCAATGATCGCCTGCAGAGCACGCGAGACAATATCAAAAGGTCGCTTACCTTCGTTGATCAGCGTACCAGTTTTGGTCAACTGGGAAAGCAAAGTTGACTGTTCTTCTAATGAATATTTATGTTTACCATTACTCATGGTATTTTCCTCCAATTTTCTGATTTAAATTCCAACCTTGATTACTCATCAAGGCATCCAAGAACCGGAAAGCCAGTTCAGAATATCATCCCTACGAAACTACTGAGATGATTTAAGATTCTAGCACAATCCGTTTTGTTCATCAATAGGTAAGCAATAAAAAAAGCCCTTCGGAAGATGAATCTTCTAAGGGGCTTAAGGTTGTGGTGACTAGACTAATTACGTACAGCAGCAAAATAGTTGTAGGTATGCCAGTGACCATCTAGCCAGGCAAGGATTAGCCTACGCTCGTGTCTATCAAAATCAAGGGCGATTACGTACCGCTGCTGGTCCGATTTTTGCCAATTAGTTCCTAAAAACACAATTGGCTTTTCTGCTGTGTTCTGAGCACCGAATACCAAAGCGTGAGTAGATGTTGCCGGACGGAATCCTTTCTTATCCATTTCTTCAATAATCCTATCAGTGGTAAGTGGTACACTGAGACTGAAGAAAAATATCTCGTCTTCGGTTTTGCCTTCAGTATCCATGGGGAATGTTTCCACCGTAATTTCAGGTTTAACACCGTTATACTTACCTGCCTTGACCAAGTCATCGAATGACATAGTCGTATCGAAGATAACTTTGACGTGGCCAACTTGTTGTAAGAAGTCTGAATGTTCTCTTGGCTTACGGACGGCAGCGAAGCGACAGCTCGCATCCCAGTCAGTGCCGAACCAATCCAGATCAAGCCCACGTTCGCCGTCACCGACACCGAGGCACGGGACAAAACGACCACCGTCAGAGTCCATCCAAGACGATCCGAGGAAAATAATAGGATATTTTCTCTGTTCTTCCGGATGCTGGGCACCGAACGCTAAAGCGTGTGTAATGGTGGCCGGACAGAGTCCTTGCTTATCCATTTCTGCAATCGCTTGCTCGCTGGTGACCATTCGGTCGAAGTGAAGAATGAACGCTTCATCCCCGGTCTTACCTTCTGCATTGAGCGGAAAGTTTACCGATGTGATGCTTGGGTTAACAAAGTTGTAGTTACCGGCTTTGATCAGATCAGCGTGTGATAGAGCCGAATCAAATGCAACAATAAACGATGGTCCTTCGGCTTTTCTTTGTTCAAAGCGTTCTTCGAACATAATTTTTATTCCCCGAAAAAATTCGTCCAGCTCTTTCTCATCGAGACTTTGAACTAAACCCAAAGCTTCTCGTACTTTTCCTAACATAGTTACTGCCCTCCTTCATACTCCACCAATTTCCACTTTCCTATAATGTCATTCCTAACCATTTCAGCATTCTTGATGCCGAGATAACAAACAACGTTTAAGTTGTTTGAATCCCCGCAGGTGTTGTCAGTAGTGTTGAACTCAACAACCATACCAGGCTGAAGCTTATCAAACTCGGGCTGACCAGCTCGTTGAATTCGTATTGTACGGTTGTAAGGCAGCTCATAATTTCCAGGGAGTGCAAAAAATACAATTTCTGAACTCGACGATCGGTAGTTATCGCAATTCATACCTGAGCAAGGAGCACCTGGATCATTGGCCAATACCTGCTCGACCGACCAGCGATGAGAGGCGATCTCGAAAGCTTGCTGCTTTGATATCGGTTCAACGAGTTTCCGTTTTGATTCTTTCTCCTGAACGAAAACCAGATAGCTGTTATAGCCGGCATTGACACCCCAAGCCAATATACCAAGAACGACAAAAATACTAACGATCCAAATAGTCTTTTTCATTTACTTATCCTCCTGAAGAATCTTTTGTTGAATTTACCTTTATTAGTTACACCAATTGGGAGGTATTGCCCCAGCTAATAATAGCTTATAAATATGTCTTATTTCTAAGTATTTGTCAATAACAGAACGGTATAATAGTAATCTGAATGTTCTGTTATAATTAAGCCATGTGGATTTTATACGCCTTAGGAGCCTCCGTCATGTGGGGCTTGGTCTATGTTTTGAATGAACAAATCTTTAAGAAAGTGTCCATCATTACTTCTGTGGCCATTACCACCCTAGCTGCAGGAGTAGTTTTGTTTATTTGGGCTTATCTGGCTGGTTTCTTAAGGCGGGACTTTATATCTATAAGTAGCTCCAATAAACTTTTGTGGTTTGTAATAGCAGAAGTAGTGATTTTTATCTTGGCCGAGTTACTTATTGCTCTCTCAATTACCAGCAAGAATGCCACCTTAAGCAGTCTTATAGAAATCTCTTACCCTATCTTTGTCTCTATATTTGCTTACCTAATTTTTAGGGAGAATGAAATCAACACTGGTACCGTTGTTGGGGGTCTCTTAATCTTCATTGGCGTCACTACTATTTATATATTTAATAAATAATGCAATACCTAACTACCTTTCTAATAATCATGGCTGGCGCTGGGCTAACATTACTCGGTGACGTATTCCTAAATAAAAGCCATTTAGATAATCACGGACTACTCGCTTTAGGAATGTTGTTCTATTTACTCGGAGTAATCCCAGTTGCTATTGCTTTCAAAAAGATAGAGTTTGGCCCTGTATTCCTTATTTGGGAAGCTGTGACAGTGATTTTAGCTCTTATTATTGCCAGCATATATTTTAAAGAACCATTCACTTTATACAGAGTCATAGCTTTAGTATTAGCCGTGGGTGCAGTATTTTTCAGTTACAAATGATAGAGCAAATATTACAAATACTGGCGCTCTGGATATACCTTCCTAAACTACAAAGGATAGAACGCAAGATTGGATACAAACTGACTTTTAACTATATTCCAGCTAGATATATCCCTGCCGTCATGAGTTGTGAAATGACAAAGACTTGGCAAAACTTCGGTCTTAATGCAGAAAAAGGGTTGAACCATTTCACCATGGGGGGGTGGCAAATGGTAGGTCCACTCGCTTTGACCCGCATAGCCCAGAATACCAATCCTGGCTTGGAGGCTATACATTGAAACTAGCTCCTAGCAAAGCCTGGGATTTTGAAGACCATTTTAAATTAGCTATTGCAGATCAAAATAGTTGGCTGCGCCGCTATGGTGACCAAAATCCAAACACGACCACCGAAGGACATACATTGGTTGTAATAGATAAAATACAACTCGGAGAATATACGGGTACTCTCTACGAGTTCGGGTTGACGAGCCACAGCGATGTAGGTACTAATCCTAAAACCTTACCACTTCTTTACGCCCTCTATGGCATGGCAGCCTTATACAATCTCGCAAATCCAAACTTGAGTTTAAGAGCAAATAATTTTATGCCAAAGCGTTCCGATACTCCTTACAAGATTCTTGACCTTAAAGGGTTTATTGCTATCTTTGATATCAATCCACAAGTAAAAGTTGTGCTATATGGCAATGGAACGGATGATACATTTCCTACCATCAAAGATGACTTGTTAAAAGCTATAAAATCTTGTGAAATTGTAAAAGTCCAGACCTAATGAGAATACTAATAATAATCTGTGTACTCTATATTTTAATAGGAATTACGATGGTGCTCTGGGATTTCAGAAAGATACTTTTTAGTTACCGCAAAGAGCAAACTATGAGTAGCTTATTTGTCGAACCTCCTAAATTTCTAACTAATTTATCGCTCAGCACAGCACTGATATTCATTCTCCTTTGGCCTATCAAATTACTAACTAAATAAATATGGTAACAATTGAAGACGCCCATATCTTAGCAAAACAAATTAAAGAACAAAGCCCAAAAGTTCATGGTATTGAATTGTTTGGAAGCGTAGCGAAAAAAAGTAAGGGCCATGACCTAGACTTTATCTTAACTGTTGCTGATGGACTTTGGGAACAATTCTGGTCAATAACTGATGATATCAATCCTAGATGGCCGGCCAAGCTCATGTCACTACGAAAGCTCATTAAAAAATTTCTGCCTTACCTAGATAATGCTTTCATGGAAGGCAGAAAGCATACTCGTCAATTACGGGCTTCAAAATTAATTGAACTGGACTTAGCAAAGTTGGGAGAGGAATATCGACCAGGTACTATTATTGATGTATGGTTAATGCCTCTTGATTGGCAATCTCATATTAACGAAATCACCCAAAACTCAAACATGAGAGCACTCCTTAGAGGAGCTGCTGGAGTGGCTGTCAAAATTGCCTAAAGATTCTTTTGTTGCGAATCATTTCTCAGCAATGTAAGCATAAATTTTACCCCAAAAATATTCATCCGGATTTGCAACGGTATATACTTCATGTTTAGTAATGTTGAAGTCTTTGTCTTGTAATAAAGTTCCAATCATTTGTATATCCTTATCGTGCCTAACGAACCACTCAAAACTTTCTCGCTCAACTATCTTTTCTTCAGGTAACCTGCAATCAGTCCAGCTTACCATTGTAAATTTGCCCCCGGGTTTTAGATAAGAGTAAACATTTTTAATCACTCGCTTAGTATCTTCTTTATTGAAATTTCCCAAAACTCCTATAGCACAAACATCATCAAATCGGTTTATAAAATCACTTTTTTGATTCCTCATATCCTGAAGGAAAAGTTCGGTCTCAATATCATTTTGTTTAAGAAAATTTTTGCAACGAATTATTTCCGGATGATTAGACTTTTTCAAAAATTCTAAATTGTTTTTATTGATATCAATTCCAATAACTTCTTTCGGTAATTGACCGAACATGGGAATATCATCATAAAAATTTGGTCCACAACCAAAATTTAAGACACTCTGTCCATCAATTTCTTTGAGCCATTTAAGGTACCATTGGCTTTCTTCACTGTCTCGTTCCCCTAAATCGTCTATGTAATATTTCTCAACAAACTCCCAGGGTGCTTGTACTTTTGGCATAATATTGTCGTTACTTAAATATCAAACTCATTAATGAATTCTAGTAGTTCTTTGCTTGACCAAAAAGCAAAATCTTTTGGAACTTTATGCTTAGTAAATTCTATTACTTCAGAGATTTTATTGCCATATACCCCAGGAGTGGGTTTATTTTTTAGATGTACGAAAGCGTGTGGAGTTATTGCCCACTGGCCATCTTTCTTTTGAACTTGAGAATCAATGTATACAACACGAAACGATTTTACTGCTACTCCTGTTTGCTCTCTGATAATTCTCTGAATGCATTTTTCAACAGATTCCCCATACCGAATTAGTCCATGACAAAAATACAACTTTTGTTTGTTATTGGATTTTGGCTCATGTTGGGGGATATTATCTCTCCTGAGAGCAATATACTTGTTTTGATACATCAGCATTAACTCGAAGGTAATATGTGTTCCGCCTTTAACTTGCAACTTAACAGGTTTGCCAAAATTAGCTTCTTTATTTTTCCAATGATATTTAAACATATGTAGTAATAGTAGCAAAAAACACCTGCTATTAACAGGTGTTTTGTCTATTTGTGCAGGATGTTTAGACTCATGCTGTCACTACTTCAATCAACTCTGGGAACTCTTCTGTTCCCATGTCTCCTTGGGTATAGTGTCCATGACCTTCTAAGTTGATAATCTTCCCACCTATAGCAGCATGGTACATCTGCAGACCTCTTTTACCATCTTCTGCTTCGTCATCAGCGGTAAACATAGTAATGTTATTGACTCGGGATTTTATAGTTTCGTCAATATCAAAATCGTAAAATATTTTCTTAAACTGATTGTCGTTTGTAGGAATTTTCCAAGGGGCAACTAAAACCAATTTCTTGACTTTCCGCTTAGTTTCTCCTAACCACCTAACTAGAAAAGAACAGCCGCAGCTGTGCCCAATGAGGATTGTATCCTCTGTTATATCTAATTTTTCCAACTCATTCTTAAAGGCAGCGTATACGGGCGCCCAAGGTTCTGGCATGAGTGGAGTTTCGGTTTTGACACCTCTGCTTTCTAGTTCCTTTTTAGTCCAGGGAATCCAGTGCTTATCATAAGTTCTAGTTTCTGGATCCATAGCCTTCTCTTTATCAGAAGGACAGCCGTGAATAATAATACAATTTTCCATGAATTAAATATAACAAAAAACCGAGTATATATCCACTCGGTGGGATAAAAAAATAGGCTGTCTTAGTAAGACAGCCTTCTTCAATGTGTTAGATCAATGTTCTAATTCAGATCCTCACATTGTCCGGTCCATGATAGTCTGAATGGTGTCACGATCATAATCGTGAACTATGAACCCCCGGCGAGTTGCTGCCACGACCGAGTTGAGAAAACCTTCCAAGTCAACTCCGAGAGAGGCTAGGGTCTCGACTTCTGTATCAATTTCCTCCTTCGGTTTTCCTGAAAACTGTTCCAACTGTTCGAGAACAACACGCCTAGCATTATTTTTGTTCATATAATTTCTCCTCCATGTAAAGTAGTATAGGTATACACCTATTTCGCTCAAGGCAAATATTCTTCAGGAACATTGGCCGGAAATTGCCCTGATATTAATTCAGAAGCAATCTCTCTGATGTTCATCAGTCCCAAGGCGTGAACTTTCTGCATAATATGCAGCAACCCAACCTCAACTCCAAGCTCCTCTGCTATCCGTAGATAGTGAGCGTCGCCTGCTTCAGGTAGTTCTGCAAAAAATGCCATGGCTTTATCCCGATCTTTGAACTTGCCTACAAGAGCCGCCCCGATAGGGTTGACGTGGTAGTTCTTCTCAATTTGAGTGATAAAGAATTGTTTGGATTGCATCATTTTTTTGAAAGCCATCCCTTGGCGCATTAGCCAACCCAGCTCTGCATTTGTCATGAAAATATCCTCCGTATTTTTGATTAGCTATTATATCTATTAATACAGCTTTTGTCAATCTAAGCAATCTAAAAAGAAAAGACCTACGCATCAACGCAGGTCTTGGGTTCCCCCATTCAGTCACTTAATTTTACGCTTAGCGGCAGTAAAAAAATAACGTAGGAGGAATTTTTGCATTTATACTTATCTATAGAAACCACCAACTGCAGCTACTGCTTACCAAGCATTGGCAATTAGGGCTTTTATACAAGAGCAACTTAATTCTAGTCTCTTATCCGTCAGTCCGGAAGAAACCAGGGGGCTCCCCTAAAGCTGGTGATGGATTTAGCTATAAAGCATCCTCAGGATCCCTCCTTTAGGATTAGCTAGTTCCATTATATTCTTTTCAATATTTTAAGGCAAGAAAAAACCGAGGGTGTAGTGACTCGAGAGATTTTAAAAAAAGCACCTTGTTGTCACAAAGTGCCCTAGGAGGAAACAGAACTTCAATTCTAATCTACGAGATTAGAATAATCATCTTCCGGATGACAAACCAACTTATTGTGACCAGATTTGATCCGCTCAAATGTTTCCTGATCCGTTTCAATCCAACGAATGTTAGGGGCAGACTTATTCAATACTACTACTTTATCACCAAAGGGTCCGAGTATTTCGTCCCAATCAGTGACGTAACGGCTATTAGCCCTGAGAGCAAATCTCTGTGGGGTTGTGATGAACTGCTGAAAGAATTGATCTAATTCGATATCCCCTTCTATCATATCCGCCCTTTCCCTTATTCGCCTGACCAGTTCTCTCCGAGAAAAATCCTTGGGCATGGTTGTGAGGTAGCGGATAAGATCCTCCGCTGCATCGGCGGTGGCCTCAAATTCTTTCTGTGCTGCTTGGTGAATTGACTCCGATGTATGGTGTTCTACTTTAGTTCCTGTTGTGCTCATAATGTCCTCCGTTTGCTAATACTATAACAAAAAACCGAGTATATAGCGACTCGGACGCTTTGGCTTTAGGAATCTGATCCCAAAAACGATTGGAATATTTCCTCGGCCAGTTCTGACAGTTCTTTCTCTTCATCAACAGCTCGATGTTTGAATTTTTTTAAGAGTGATTTTGAGAGATATATAGTCAACCTAACTTTCTCTTCAGATTTTCTTTTAGAGTTGGCATCCCGCTGAAGATCATTCATATTATTGTCCTCCGTAGTCTACGATGCCCATTCCTGCCGAATAAGTTCGGCTTCTGTATTCGCCTCTTCCATTTGATGACGAATTTCCTCAATCTCTACCTGACCTAATGTTGAGAAAACTCCGCGTTGGTATTGGAGCAGGTCACTTTGGCAATCCTTACAAAGGACTTCTGCCTTCTCCAAAATCTGAACGAGTTTCTCATTATCAGCGGTAGCAGTCTGTCCCGCGCCAAATTTCGGAAGAATCTCAAGTTTGTACCTGCACCCGCTACAAAGATCTGATTTCCTTTCTAGTTCTGGTCTTAAAGCTTCATAAAAAGTACCTAAAGTGACAGTTTTCTGTATCATATGTCCTCCCAATTATCCAAAACATTGTTTACCTACCAGTTTAGTCTGTAATTTAGAGATTACACCTCTTTTATCAACCAGAATAATTACAGAAAGAATGAAAAAGGCTAAAGCCTCCCCCAAAGCATTTCCCACCGTATTTTCTAGACCAACCGGCCGAGCCAGACAAAAGAGCCCAAATATGAAACAGATAACTGCGAAAAAAGTCCGCATTTCAGCTCTCTGCAAAGCCCCTTTCCTTCTTTGGTATTCAGCTGAATCCTTTGCAATCATATATTCAGTCCTCCTTAACCGGAATAGTATATGATTAAGCTATTTTGTCAACAAAAACTGCGCCGATATAGTACCAACGCAGTTGCACCTACACTTAACAAAGTGTGTGTCTTAACTATGTACCTGATTATAAACATTGTGATACGTCGTTAAAACCAATCCGAATGGATATCCGATTAAGACAGGAAGAACAACGTCCCACGGTGGATTGCTATTTACACCGCACTCATACAAAACCCATCCAAAGAATGTCGCAGCGCCTCCACCCACAGCAACTATCATTATGTGATCTTTGAATGTAAATTTCGACCTTGAGGGGAAAAAAGTTCGATTCATTGTGAGAAAAGCTGCCACGCATGCCATTAATGCTAAAGCCCAAGCAACAAAGTTAAATATCATACAAACTCCTCCTTTTGATCATACTATAACAAAAAAACACTAAACGCGTTAGCGGTTTTTTGTAGATTCCCAAGCTTCTCTCTGCATTGCGTAAAATTGTTCCATTTGGTTTTGAGCCTCATGTAAAATTGTATCGAGTCTTTGCTTGGTATCCTCATCTTTGACATAGATAAATTTCCAAGCCGGTTTTCGTTCCCTGTGTTTACTGCTTCGTTTTACAAAAAGGTTGGCTGCTCTGCTACTCGGTAAAATAGGAAGGCAAGTGAATTGGCTAGCTATATCAGGAAGTGATTCGAATAGAACACGGTTAATTAAATTTAGAGTTTCCGAAGAAAATTTGGAGCCTGCCTTAGGCACTATAGAATAATCTATGTCTGATTTTTCTGTAGCAAAACCGCTAGCGGTGCTACCTCTCAGGATGATCGCTTCGAGTATATCTAGAGCCTCCGGGGACAATACCTTTTCCAGTTTTTTGGCAGATTCCTTTAACAAAGCAAACCTTTGGTCGCTTAAGGACACGGTTTCTGACTCATTTTCAGAATACTTATTTTCCATTCCTTCCATCATGGTGTAATTATAACAAAAGACCCATTATATAGCGACTTCGGCTGTTCAATTTCTCATAGGTATACTATAATCTTAACAACAAAATCAGGAGGATAATATGCTGTTTTTTAAAGAATTTGATTCTGCTAAAAAGGCGGAAATATGGAAGATAATCAAAGAAGAGCCACTGGTTTTTTGGGTCTACTTTCAAGCAATTTACAACTACGCCGTGGGGTGGAGTGGTGAAGGAAGTAGCGGCACTAACTACTATTGCTTTGTCACCGCGGATGAGAAGGAAGCCAATCGCAAGAAGGACCAATGGTTTCGTGAAATTCACCTAGGGATCCGAAATCGCAAAGGAAGAATTTTTGGATCCCTTCCAACCCCAACAGTTAGTGTTTTGAACATTGCGAGAGGCGAAGCAGAGGAGTTGTGGGGTCAATATCCATACGCCGATTTAGCAGATGTGAAAATCTGGGCTTCGGATAACAATCGACATCTTGGCGGTTCAGAACGCTGTGAGCGCTTTGGCGACTTTGTCGCTAAAGGTGGGGAGGATAGATCACGGCGACCGTTTGAAGCTGGTAATATCATCAAGCCTAAAGATGGAATCAAGTATGCTCACCCGATTCCGGTTGGAGAAGCAGGGCGGGTGAAAGATGTGTACAGATTTACACCCGGGCAATATGATGACATTTGGCCTTTGACTGCAGTTAAATTCTTCCCGGAGCTGGAACTGTGGGGTGTGCAGTTGGAGGATGATCCCGAGTGGTACCCCGCTATGAGCTTTGAAGTTGCCAGTGAAGACCATATCAAAACAATGATGAGCTGGAGAGAGTCAAGGAAACTTGCAGCTACAGCATAAATAATTGGTGAGAGAAAATAACCTCTCATTGGACTCGTCGTTAGGCGGGTCTTTTTTAAATAAAAAACCGAGTATATAGCGACTCGGACGCTTTGCAGTAACCCATGATTTTAATAGTTACTATATGGATATTCTAACAGCACGATTAAAGGCTTCGGTTGTTTGTATTGCTAGAATAGTCAGTCCAACGTTAACGGAAAACCAGGTCAGCACAATATTCAGAAAAGTCTGATTAATACTAAACCATCCGGACAAGGCGGCAATTGCTATACATAACAGAACCGCCAAGGAAG
>CAZYQT010000008.1:0-53381 GCA_964650255.1 uncultured Candidatus Saccharibacteria bacterium | reverse complement strand
AATGTATCTTCTACGACATAGTATATATCGGATATGTTCTGGGACCGCTAAAATCTGATTTGAAACGATTAATATAGATTCAATTATTTTTGTTTATTATCTTATATCTTTCACAGCTTAGTTAATCTTCTTCCTGCAAAGTTAAACCACCTATTTCCAGGTGGCTTATCTTTTATACTTTTTATTCGTGCGTTTCGCTCCCCTATCAAGGGGGGAGTGGTAAAGCATTTTTATCCATCAGCATAGTTGATGTGAAGGCTGTCTCCCTTCGAAGTTTCGTACCGTAATTTTTTACCACAACTTGGAGCTATGTCTGTATCTACTTTAGTCTCATTTACAATGAGGTTGAGTCCGACTTGTTTTAACAACTTACAGGTTTGTTCCCATTGGCCAGGATTAGCACTGGCAGTGGGAACATCCATATCAAAACATGTACCGGTTTCGCTTGTACCAGATTTATGACAAGCATCTTTGTGGTCACCCTCAACAGTTGCAGTAACACCCCAAGTCAGACGTGCAGATTTCATAGCTTGATCAAACTGCGCCATCTTATCTAGCAGTCCAGGGCATATAACTGGGTCTTTGCCAAAGTAGACATTAATACCCTTAGATTTTACTTTCACCAGAGCGCTTTTACATGGATTAATTTTTGTTCCACCGCCAGTGCCGTTGCTAATGGCATGACTGCCATCTGGAAGCATGCATTGATCTCCAAAACCAACGTCTTCACAACTTGGAAAATCCGAGGCAATGAAGATTGGCGGTTGTATAGGTTTAAGCACTACCAACGCTGGATTAATAAAACTCAGTAAGACGTAGCTTCCTAGTAACAGGCCCATCCCAACTAACGCATTTTGAATCATCCCTTTGGCTTTAGTCTTACCACTCTCCCCTCCCGAAATATACATGTAACCGGCCAGCACGATAAAAAATACTAACGCGATGGCTCCGAACGAAATGCCGAATCTATAAAGCTTATTAATGCAACGTTCTAAGTCATGCCCGTCAGCAGATGCACTTGGAGTGCAAAGGTATTGTTTAATACTCCCCTGCACACCCCGGTAGGTCGGGACCTCGGTCGACGAACTTTTTGTTTGAGCTATTACTAATGTTGGATTCAGAACCATCAGTGATAGAATAACGATTTGTACTGACTTAATTATCGTTTTGAAATTCATAAAATTACCTAACCACCCTTCCGATGCCAATTAATTTACAAATTACTTTCCCAGTGCACTCTGCTAAAATGTTTCGATTTTTCCGAGCGACTGTATCCGATTGATCTACATTCCCATCTATAGAGGCAATAGTTTTCGTAGCAGGATCATAACCTAAAGCAATGGCTGTATGCCCATTAGCATCTCCCGATGTACCCCTATCGTACAAAGCCAAGTCTCCAGGCAAAACATTTTCACTGCCACTAAAAATCGATTCAGCTGGGATATATTTTACTGTACCTTCAGCAATTTTTTTACCGTTGTTATTTTTAAAATAAGATACCAAAGTTAACGACCCGCCTCGGCCCGGCAACGTTCCAATGGTTTTAATTCCTGCCTGACCGTATACCCAAGTGGCGAAATACGCACACCAAGGATCACCAGGACTACCTCCCGGGATAAAGTATTTATCAATAAGAGGGCCAGTGTTGTTAGCTAAGGCGGTGTGAATAAAATAATTTTTCCATTCAAACGCAGCCCCACCGTGATTACCTAATTCTTTGGTAGCGATCTGAACAATATTGCCATTACCAACACCAGAAGAGCCATCTCCAGAGGATGCAATAATACAGCCATCGCCCAAACCTAAATCTGCGCAGCTAGCGAAATCCGGAGCTGTAAATATTGGCGGCTGGATTGACCTAAATAAAAGCAGATTAGGATTGATAAACCCGAGTAGCAAATACGTACCCAAAAGCATTGCCATTCCCACCAGCGAATTCTGCAGCATACCTTTAGCCTTGGCTTTCCCGGATTCACCACCGGTGATATACATATACCCGGCTAAAACGATAAAAAATACTAAAGCGATGGCTCCGAAGGAAATTCCGAATCGATAAAGCTTGTTAATACAATTTTCAATATCTTTGCCAGTTGATGGATTGCTTGGTGTGCAAAGATATTTTTTAATGCTGCCATCCACACCTTCGTATTTCGTTTCGTAGGACACACCACCTGAACTAGAACCAGCGGCAAAAACTAAGCCAGGATTGACTATAGTTAAGGACAATAGAGTTATTAATACAATTTGTTTTAGTTTTTGCACGAAAAAAATCTATTTTTATTTTTCAGTTATAATGTCATTTACCAGCCAATAATCGTATACCTTTACCAAAACTACGGTGTATGTATTGTCAGTGGTTTTTTTAGTGACATTATCTGTTGTGCTTGCCTCCATAGAAACACGATATTCGGTATCACTGATTTTCTTTAACTTAATGCTGTCTGGGTCGACAACGGTTTCCATATCTGTTTTCTCGGAAGTAGAATCAATCAACCTCTGTACTTTTGCCGAAAACTCCGCAGTGGATTGATTATATAAATCGAGAAGGCCTCGAGGGTCACTACTTGAATAAGTTCCAAAGTCCTCAACTGTATTTTTGCCTAATACCATTAGGTACTTATCATCTTTGGAAATGTTGGACTTTAAAAACTTATAATCACTCAAGAACTCCCCTGATTGATTTGATTGATTTGGGTTTTCCTTTGCTCTAAATGCAAAGGCAATTATCAATACAACAACAATTACTAAGAGCGGTAAAATTATACGGTAATGTCTTTTGATAAATTCCAACATGCGTTTATTAATTAATTCCGAGCTTTACAGGCATCGTAATATCCAACCATTTTTCGTAGCGCAGCATTTTCGTGACCACCAGTATACGCCTTATATGCTTCAAAAATATTATTATTTGTTCTTTTCATGATCTGACCAAAATAATATGCGCCAGCCTTAATGCTGGTATCCGGATTGATTAAATCTGTTACTGTGAGGTACCTATTAAAGCCAAAGCCCTGGCCCTTTCTAGAAGGGGTGGAAGAATCCTGCCAAGGATCCATTGGCCGGCTCGGTGGCCCATAAATGAATACCTGGGTTAAACCGATCCCGTGTCCTATTTGGCTCGAACCTGGATAGGCATATGTAAAAGTAAGGTTGTAAAACTTTTTGTTTGAACTATTCGGATCAACATTGCCAATGCCGCCCGGTTTCCCAAAATTAGAAGTTGTGTACTGCTGGAAAGTGGATTCCTTTTGAATTAATGCAGAAAGAACGCAGTACTCCATCCCGTTTTGTTGTGCGTACTTAGAAATTAATGCTTTGTATTGCGCCTCACTTGCCGATCCGGGGGTACCAGTACCTGTACTGTACACCTGCCCACTTGGCAATACGCAATTCTGGCCATAACCAACGTCTTCACAATCTGGTAAATCTGCGGCTTTAAATATTGGAGATTGAATTGGTTTGATCTTTATTAAATCAGGATTGATGAACCCAAGTAGAACGTAACTAGACAGGATAATCGCCATGCCGGTTAGGGCACTTAAGAGCATGCCTTTCCCCTTGGCTTTAGCCGCTTCACCACCAGAGATGTACATATATCCGGCGAGGACTACAAAAAATACCAATGCGATTGCCCCAAAGGCCACACCAAATCGGTAAATCTTAGTAATACAATTAAACAGAGCACCACCTAAGTTATCTTTGTTCGGAGTACACAAATACTGCTCAATACTCCCCTGCACGCCTTTGTACTCTGGGACGCTTCCACTTGCTGCAGAATTAGTATTGATGCCACCCGTTACAGCTGCTTGCGCAGGTAACGTCGATACAGCCGCATAACCAAGGACTATTTGGGCAATTAAAAAAACTGAAATACTAATTTTGCCAAACCGTTGTAACTTCGGAAGGCTTATGTTCATCATTGACCTAAGAAACTAAGTGGATTCAAAGTCACACCCGATGGCACCATGTAATCGCCGTATTTTCCCTGCGTAACTGTATAACTTTCTTGAGTGAAAAGTGTGTAGTGAAGATGATACCCGCGGTCAGCACCATAGAGCAAGCGAGTAGTATTACCCGTGTTACCTTCATATCCAATTAAGTCACCGGTCTTCACTGCTTGCCCCGGCCTGACAGCAACCGAACGCATGTGCCCAAACAAGCTCACGATTTTTGCAGTGCCGTTGTTGGTTGGTACTGTATGGTACACAGTACACCAATTCCCATAAGCATAATTGCTGGAATTACAATGCGCTACTGTGCCATCTGCTGGGGCATAAATCGGTTTACCTGCAGGGGCAGCGAGATCTATTCCATTGTGAAAATTATAGCCAAGCGATGTAAACCCTGTGTTTCCATACCCTTGGGTAAGCACACCATCCATTGGCCAAGCCAGTACGCCTTTTTTAGCTGAAATATTTGGGTTACCAGATCGTCCACGCGCTGCATTATCTAAATCGTAAAGCTCCTGCTGAATTTGGTCTTCTTCACTCTTACTTGCACGCAATAAACTTTGATAATTCTTTTCATTGCCTTTTGTTTGTGCCAGTAAATTTGCTTTGTCGGCCCGGTCGCTATTTAACGATTCTTGGGAGATTTTTAATTGCTCAGAGAGTTCTTTGAGTTTTTCTAAAGATTTTTTCAAATCTTCTTGCTGAATTTCTAATTTCGCCTTGATCTCTTTTATTTTAGCCACCAATGTGTAAACTTGCTGAGAAATACTACGGTTGTACTGTACTTGGTCGAGGAAAGCAGAAAAATTGTCTGTACCCAAACCCATTTGGAGAAAGGAATTATCATCCAACTCGGCTAGTTGGCGAATTAATTCAGCCATCACTACCTTGTTTTCCTCGATCTCTACTTTGCGGCGATCAATCTGTGTTTGCAATTCGTTAATCTGGAGGTTGGTATCTTCAGTTTGAGTGTTAGTTGCCTGGATTTGAAGCTCCAGGGCAGCAATCTGGCTATCATAAATATTAATTTCATTCTGCAAACTTGCACCTTTTTTCCGAATATCTGCTATCGAATGCTGATAAGAATCAATCTGTCCTTGCAAGCGCTCGAGCCGAGTATTTAGGTCAGCCCGAGAGGTCTGCGCCCGTGCCGTTCTAGAAATCACAACAACAAAAATTCCCGCGCTAATAAGAGCAATTAGCGCAGAGGCGGTAAAAAGTTTAAAAATAATTTTGGTTTCAGGTTTTGATGCTTGCATTGCGTTTATTATAGCACATTTCGGCTATAAAAACGAAATCGCTTTTGCTATACGGCTATCAACGCCTGCTCTCCCCCATCCGAGGAAAAGAGTTGAGGTAACTTCAAATGGCCCTGGGCTTTTTTGCTGACCAGTCATTGCAACGCGCAGTGGCCACAACACGCTACCGTTATCTAATTCGTGCTCAGCAATAAACGCTTTGATTGTTTCTTCAAGCTTAACACTATCCCCCATTACATCATCACCAGTAATCCGAAACAGATCTTGTAGTAATTGCAAATTGCGTTTTGTTGTCTGTGCGTCTGATTTTTTCCAAACCAACATTGCACCATCATACTGTGGCTCTGCGAAAAAATAACCACTCTCTGCGTTGGCAAGGTCGGAAAGTTTTTTCAAGCGCTCTTTTTCTAAATTAATCACAGCAGTAAAATACTGATCAGTGAATTTACCAGTATCTACACCACTAGCTTCTAAGTAAGGTTTTGCAGCGGCCAATAAATCGTTGTCAGATAGTTTTCTTATGTATTGAGAATTAATCCAGTCTAGTTTATTTTGATCGAACACTGCACCAGACTTGTTAACTTTGCTTAACTCGAACTGGCTCACAAGCTCATCCATAGAAAAAATTTCTTGTTCAGTCTTTGGATTCCAACCTAAAAACGCTACGAAGTTAATTAAAGCCTCTGGTAAATACCCGTGTTTTAAGAAGTCTTCCACAGCAACGTCACCTTGGCGCTTCGATAACTTCGACTTATCTTCATTTAAAATTAAAGGCAGGTGCGCAAATTGCGGCGGTGCCCAACTAAACGCTTCGTAAATTAACACGTGCTTCGGCGTAGATGGCAGCCATTCATCTGCCCGAATTACGTGCGAAATTTGCATTAAGTGATCATCAACTACAGCAGCTAAGTGATAGGTCGGGAATCCATCAGACTTCATTAAAATCTGATCATCTAACAAGCCATTTTGATATTTCATTTCACCAAAGACCAAATCTTTCACTATGGTTTCACCGTCCAGCGGGATAGCAAAACGAACTACTGGATTCTTTCCTGCGGATTTAAATTCTTCTTGCTTTGATGCAATCTCCTGCTCAGACAAATTTCGACACAGCCGATCATACATTGATGGCTTCTTTAAAGCAATTTGTTCTTTGCGCAATTCATCTAAACGCTCTGAAGTACAAAAACAAAAGTAAGCTTTTTTATTACCAATTAATTCATCAACATATTTTTTGTAAATATCTAAACGTTCCGATTGCGTGTAAGGGCCGAATTCACCCCCCTTAGTTGGACTTTCATCGAAAATAACGCCAACTTTTTCCAGCACTTCAATTAAGTTCTGTGCTGCGCCTTCAACCAACCGACTCTGGTCTGTATCTTCGATACGCAAAACAAGCTTGCCGCCAAAGTGGCGAGCAAACAAAAAATTAAACAGCGCGGTTCTAAGGCTGCCGATGTGGACAAAGCCAGTCGGGCTAGGGGCAAAACGGGTTCGGATATTATCAGTCATTGGCTTGATTATACTTAAATTTTACTAGCTTAACAATCAGGGCAATAACCCCTCTATAAATTCTGATGAATCGGCTAGGTTGAGTAATGAGGCGGTAGAGCCATTCCAGACCGGCCCGGCGAACCCAACGCGGCGGAGCTTTTTTAGCACCAACTATGTAATCGAACGTTCCACCTAAACCGATTCCGAACTTTGCTCCTGTGGCAGAAAGATTTTGCGCAAGCCACTGCTCTTGTTTTAAGCGTGGGTAAGTTACCAACACAATATCTGCCTGGGCCGCTTGGATATCTTTAATTGAAGAAAGGTCATCAGGATTTTTATTTGAGGTTCCAACTACTTTCAAGTTTGGAAACTTTGCTTGCAATTTTTTTGCAGCGCGCTCAGCTACACTATCTTTTGAACCAAGTAAAAAAACCGAGAAGTTGTTTTTCTGGGCTAGCTCTGCCAAATCCCAAATTAAATCCGCACCAACAATTTTTTCTGGAATATCCTTGTACAACAAACTTGGCTTTACGAGTATTGCCGCACCAGTCCAAACCATTTGCAAGCATGCTTGGAAAAACTTTAAAAAGCCTGGCCAGGACAAAGGTTTCGACAAATACAGATTTGCCCACAAAATACCCACGCCGTCGGCAATGGAAATGTCTGCGCTATTCAAAAGCGTCATTACTTCTGACCGACGCATAGCGTCATACAAAAATTCTGAATAAGGAGTAAAAACTACTGTTCGTTGCTCGGCGCGAATTCTTTCAGTAATTTTTTGCAGCAACTCAGATTTTGTAATAGCATCAATTTTTAATCCAGCGACATCAATTTTCATACTCACGCATTCGATTCTAAACAACTATTGAAATCATTAACGCTGTTATTGTATTCTTCAACCAATTCTTTAGTCTTTTCAGTAAGGTCGTTTATTTTCTTTGCCACAGCATTGTATTCATTAACAGCTTGATTGTACTGCTCACCGCCACTGCTTCGGGCAGAGTCCATAGCTGCTTTCTTTTTCTGCAAATCTGACTGCCATGCAGATAATTGCGCGTGATTGGCATCAATTTCTGCCTTAGTCGCTCGCTGTGGTGCAGGACAAGTCGACAGTGGTGAACCAAATTCTTGGACGGCCAACCAAACTGGCTTCCCTTCAAAAGTACCTTTGCGCACAGCCACTCCAATTTCCACAAATTTACTATTTAAGATATTAGCGCGATGACCAGGGCTATCCATCCAAGCCTGCACCAACGCTTCATCATTTAAAAAATTGCCAAGTGCTAAATTTTCACCTACGACAATATATTCATAACCTTGTGCTTTAATAATATTGGCCGGGGTTTTACCATCTGGCGATTCATGCTCAAAATATTGTTTGGCGAACATGTCATCAATTTTTCCCTCGGCAGCCGCATTGAGTTGTTTATTAACGTGTAATGCATCGAGGCCGCCGTTTTTACTGCGTTGATTATTAGTAAAAGCCACTACGCCTTCAGCGGATAAATTGCTGTTGATATTTGGATCGAGAAGGCCGCGCAGCGGCCCTGGCAGTCTTTGTTCAGCAGTTCCACCGACCGACAAAGTCTCTCCCAATTTTGTAGTTCCAAACCATTGCCATGCTCGTTGCGGCACATGTTCAAAAATAGCGATTCCAATCCCAACTATCACTAATAATTTGATTAGGGTTTTTGCACTCATAGCCTTTATATTATAGTCTTTTTAGCGTTTTTTAGCGACTAAAGGTATAATAGATGCATGGACTCATTGAAAGATTTGGCAGCGGGTCGGAAAATAAGTCGGAAAAAAGACCCAAAACTGCACTCTGCTGCGCATGTTCTAGCTGATGAGCTAGCCAATCAATTAAACGATCGGGCTCATTTTGGGTTCTATTTAAAAATGGCTGTTACCCACTCCCCCCAAGTACTGAGACGCATTGCCGGTGAGGTACTAGAAAATCCCAAAGTCCAAACTCCAGGCAAACTATTTGCCTACTTAATTAAGAAATATAACGAAACCAATTCTCAGAAATGATTTTACCTATTGCGAAATTACCGGCCAGGGTTCTACGCTCCCCTGTTACCAACCTAAATTTCCCTCTCAAAAAAGACGAGCTACGTTTAATTAAAAACATGTTAAGCACATGCATTGCTGCTAACGGGGTTGGCTTGGCTTGTCCACAAATTAGCAAGAGCCTGAACATGGCTTTAATCTATCTTGATGAACTAGGGGTTCCAGCCTTTCCAATCATTAATCCAAAAATTACTTCGGTGTCCAAAGAGACAGAAGAAATGGATGAGGGCTGCTTGTCTTTGCCTGGTGTCTTTGGGACAGTTAAACGTCCTAAAAAAATTACCATGGAAGCTTACGATATTGATGGAGAAAAATTTACAATAACAGATGACACTTTTCTTGCGCGCGTGCTCCAGCATGAAATCGATCACCTTAACAATATTCTGATTATTGATAAGTTCGAAAAGATAACCTCTGGCGAAGAGCTACTTCCTAACTATCAAGAAAAGTAAGAAATGTTTGCCACGCCGACAAGAGGAGATTGTCGTCTTAGGCAAACATTTCTTACGTCACCAATACTATGAAATTCATCAAAGACATATTGCTTTTCCAAATAGAAACATCTGGTCCAAATGTAGACCGCGACAGTATAATCCAGCTATCGGCTATTTTAATAGATAAAGATAATTTGCTAGAAAAAGATTTTTACAACTCATACATAAAAATTAGTTTTTTAGACAACACTATTGCCCAACACGCCGCTCAATTACAAATCCCGTTTGAAACATTACAAAAAAGTCCCAAACTGCACGATGTGATCAAAGGATTTGTGGACAAATTCGGTTATACTCCCCTACTGGCTACTCATACCTCAAACAATGTTCAATTTTTAAGACAAGCATTCAAAAAAACTTTCATCCCATTTAATTACGATGCGCACATCTTAGACCTATGGTCATTGGGCTACATTTACACGTTGCACTATGGAGTGAAGAAAATGCCAACTTTAGAAACTTTACTGCAACACTTCCATATTAAGCTGGAGCAAAGATCAAATGCTTTAGAAAAAGCGCGGCATTCAGCCACAGTTTTCAAAAAAATTATTAACGGCTAAACAATGTTCAACAAAGATTTATTAGTATTAGATATCGAAGCAACGGGAGTAGATTTTAGTAAGCACGAACTCATTCAGATTGCTGCCATTTTGTTAGATAAAAAGACCCTCAAAGAAAAGAAACGCTTTGAATCGTTTATTCGGCCACGCAAATGGAAGAACCGCAGCGCAGAAGCTATGGCTGTGAATCAAATAACTTGGGATATGGTCAAAGACGCCCCAGACCTAAAAACTGTCTTAAAAAAGCTAAAAACCACCTTTGGGACCAATGTTATCCTGGCTCCCTACGGCACTATTTTAGACACCCTCATGCTCCGTTTGGGATACAAAGAAACAAAAATGCGCTACCCGTACGACTACCACGTATTCGATATCTGGCCACTTGTCTATGTATATATGGCTCGCCATAAATTGCTCAAAAACAAAAAACGCTTTTCCGGGTTCAGACTCGATGATGCTGCCAAGCATTTTAAAATCAAAGTGCCAGCGGGCAGGCACACTGCTTTGGTGGACTGCGAAATTGAAGCCGAGGTTTTGCGACGAATATTAAAAAAGATGAAAGTCTAATTTAAAAATTTAACTATAAACATATGCGTGTAGTATTTTTTGGCACCTCTGAGGTAGGCCTCCCAATTTTGAAAGCTCTCTTACAGCATCACGAAGTGGTACATGTTGTTACCCGTCCAGATGCAGCAGTTGGGCGCAATAAAGAAATAAAACCCAGCCCGATTGCTCAACTGGCCGAGACTAATTTAATCCCAACTTCTAAACCGGAAAAAGTAAAAAATAATCCCGAGCTTTTAGAGCTGCTTAGAAATCAGCACGCGGATATTTTTATTGTTGTATCATATGGGAAAATTTTACCACCTGAACTACTAAGCATTCCACGACTGCAAACATTGAATGTACACTTCTCCCTACTGCCTAAATATCGCGGCCCTGCTCCAATTCAATTTGCCCTACTAAATGGCGACAAGTCCACTGGCACCACTATTTTTATTTTAGATGAGCAAGTCGACCACGGGTTAATTTTAGCTAGTCTGGAAATTAACATTAATCCTACGGATACATTCGAAACTTTAGCGCCAAAGCTAGCCGATCTCTCCGCGCATTTGTTAATTGAGACTTTGCCAAAATACGAAGCCGGTACCATTACTCCTCAAATCCAAAATGAAGCTGATGCCACCTTTACCCAGCTCATTAGCAAAGAGCATGGCCGGATTGATCTAACCATGACTGCAGATGAAATATACAATCATTGGCGTGCGTACACCCCGTGGCCAGGAATTTGGACAACATACCAAGGAGAAGTTTTAAAAATTTTAGAATGCGAAGTTGTCAGCCCACCGGAAACACCCCATAGCTTTGATGAACTAACTAACATCATCCCCTGCAACAACCACACATTCTTGCGATTACTAAAAGTGCAACTCGCGGGCAAAAATCCAGTCAGTATGCAAGATTTTTTGCGCGGACATCAGGAATTTACGCCGGCAAGTTTGGGACAATAAAATAAAAGTCACTGCCACTGTGCTCTGAGTTTGCGTCGGCTAATCCAATACTACCACCTAATATAGCAGCATATTTTTTTGCCATGTACAATCCAAGGCCATGGCTATTTTGCCCATCGCCAGAATCTTGTTGATCCTTAAATAAGCTTGCTCGAATTTCTTCCGAAATACCGGAGCCGTTATCAATAACATGAACTTCGCAGTTGCTGCGACTTACAATACACGACACTTTAATCTCCCCACCGGTTAATGAGTGCTTAATGGCATTGCCAAAAATTATCCCAAAAATTTCTAAGAAAAAGGTTTCATCGCTGCGGAGCTGAAGCGGGCCCGAAACACCTTGACCGGTTTCATCAGTAGCCCCAAAATTTACCGTTAACCGCTTAGTTTGGTATAAAGGTCCAAAGGTAGCTATCTTGCCCTGAAGAGCCCTAGAAGGGTCAAATTCGCGCAAATTTGGCTCAATTAGACCTCCTTCCAGCCTTGCCATATTGAGCAAGGTCCGGGATACCTCAATAAGCTGCTCATTGGACTCAAAAGCAGAGGTTAAAAAATGCCACTGGTCTTTAGAATAGGCAGCCTCCCCCTGACGCATCATTAACTCCAAAAAACCCTTTACCACTGAACTGGGGGTTTTGAGTTGATGAGCTGCGAACGATACAAACAAACTTTTCATTTCGCCGACCTCAACCTCGCGGGTGGCTTTACGAATTTGCACAACCACATATTCAATCGAGTTCTCTTGGTCACCTAAAATCTGAATCGTGCTCAAGGCTAATGTCTCGGAACCGTACCCAGGAGACAACTTGCAAAAAAACGGCGTACTCTGAGTAAAATCTTTATGCGACAGGGCCTTGCTAACTGGGTGTTGGGTTTGGTCCACAGATTTATTTTCCAACGTAAATAATTTAATAGCTTCAAGGAAATTTTTTCCCTGCAAGTCATCAACAGGAATTTGTAATACATTTTCAGTGGCACTACTGGCAAAAACACAAATTCCGCCACTGTCTAGTACAAGCGTGGCGGAATTGCCCCCAATTTTTTCTAGCAAACTTCTGGTGAATTCCCCAGAAAAATTATGAGACATAAATTTTTACGAGTTTAGTTACGCTAATGCTTTAAATCGGTATCCAATATTCTGCACTGTCTGAATTAAATCTTTGTTGCTTTGCCCAAGCTTACGACGAAGATTATATATCGAAGCTTCAATAACGTTACTGTTGTTATCTTTGTTGTAACCCCAAACATGCTCTTCGATCATGGCACGAGTACAGACTCGATCTGGCTTGCGACTCAAAAAGTCGAGCAAACGAAACTCATTCTTGGTTAGCTTGATTGGCTGGCCATTAATCTTTACCTCATGCGTTGCGTACATTAGTTCCAAATTTCCTTGCTTGAAAGTTTGTGGCAATGGTGCAGCCTCGCGGCGTAGCAGAGCACGCACCCGAGCCAAAAGTTCATCTAAAGCAAATGGCTTGGTTAAATAGTCATCGGCACCATTGTCGAGGTTCAGCACTTTCATATTGGTGTCATCGTTAGCAGTTAAAACCAATACTGGGGTCTTCAAATTTAACTCGCGAATTCTTTTGACAATTTCTGTACCGCTCACCAAAGGTAGCTGTAAATCAACAATTATCAAGTCATAATCGCGAACCTCAACTAGTTCAATCCCTCGCTTACCGTCGTAAGCTACATCAACTTTATAAAAATCCTGCTCTAAAGCACGCTCTATAAATTCCGCCTGCTTTTTCTCATCTTCAATTAAAAGTATGACCATATAATCCTTTCATTTACTTACATAATAAGGATATGAGGTAAAAATGATGATAAAATGAATTTCTATTTTTTGGACTTGTGTTCCTCGAATGTTTTACTAAATTCCACTTCTCCTGATGGCTGCTTGTGGAGAAAATAATAGTAATCGCTTTCTGCAGGATGTAGTGCTGCTTTCAGGCTTCCCAGTGACGGACTGCAGATAGGGCCAGGTGGTAATCCTGCGTACTTATAGGTATTGTATGGGGAATTCACTTCTAGGTCGGCCGCACTGGCTGCTGGGGTGTCCTTGCCTGTAATATAATTGATCGTGGCATCACTTTCCAGGGCTTGGCCAATCTTCATGCGGTTGTAAAAGACACTTGCCACTAAGTCGCGCTCATCTTGCAAAGATAGGTTACCAGTAGTAGTCCCCTGTCCTCCGCTCTCTTTTTCTATAATTGACGCCAAGGTGATGACTTGCGCGAGCGTTAAGCCGTTATACTGTGCATTGGGATCGGAAACGCCAATAGATTCTAAGCGCTGAGAAAAGTTGGCCAACATTTTGGTAATAACGTCTTCTGGGGTTGCAGTTTTAGAAATACGATAGGTGTCTGGAAATAAATATCCTTCCAAATCGACTTTGTCTGGGCGCTTAGTAAATGGAAATTTTGAAGCATCGTAATTGTCGAGAGCTTTGTTAAAATCGGCTTTGGAAAATAAGCCCTCTTTTTCGAAGTATGTACCCATCTCGTCTAGGCTCCACCCTTCGATAATTGTAATGCTGCGCTCGGCCGCTTGCTGCTGGAGTCTTGCAATGCGCTCGGCGCGGTGGTTTTGATAGGCGCGAAAAATCAGCCAAGTGCCAGTGGCACCGGAAATTAAGACTAATAAAAAAGCCAAAACTATTAGTTTTTTAAGCATATAAGTTTAGTATACCACAGAGTACGCTAGTGCTACTTTGGTATTTCTTTGGCCAAATCTACTGAGGTCGGCTGCAATTTGTTATGAATTGGTAGACTAAAAGCAAAGGTGGAGCCCTTGCCAACACCTGGGCTAGTTGCCCAAATCTTGCCATTGTGTTGATCCACAATGACTTTAGCTACATACATACCCAAGCCGAGACCTGTGGCATGGGTCATTGAGTCATGACCGCGGGTATATTTTTCAAAAATTTTCGTAAGCTCTTCTGGGGAAATCCCTTTACCTGTGTCGGTGACAGAAATTACAACGCTATCGTTTTCCGATTTTAACTCAACTTTAATAACGCCGTTTGGAGAATATTTAATTGCATTGTCAATCATGTTGTTGAGTACCTGACGAACTTTTTCACGGTCCATCAAAATATTTGGAAACGGAGTTGATGGTTTCTGGTATTCGATTTTCAATTTTTTCATTTCCGCGAGCGGCTGCATTTGCTCAACGAGCATAGATACAACTGGCTCGATTGGTGCTTCCTCGAAGAAGAATTCGAGTTTGCCGCGCTCAATTCTAGATGCATTCAAAAGGTCGTCGATGGTAGCAATCTGCGCGTCATTGGTGACTTGAGTTCTGGTTAAAGCGGCTTTGAGGTCATCAGAAAGCGGGCCGAAATCGCCGCCCAGGATTGCGGCCACATACCACTTGATGGTTGCTGGGGGCGTTCGGAGTTGATGTGAGGCAATCGAGATGAACTCCGCGCGGGCTTTGTCGAGGGCCTTAAGTTGTTCATTGGCTACCTTTAATTCTTCGTACAAAAGGGCTTTGTCGAGGGCAACGGCTACTACGTCGATTAAACTTTTAATCGAATCTTGTTCAAAATCATTTAACTGGTCATAGCTTCGATTAAGACCCAACAACAACATTCCAATAACTTCATCTTGAGTTACTAATGGATAGAGTAGTAAAGTTTTTATATGAGAAGCGTCATTGACGGCTTCGAGTTTTGGAGCATAATCCGAAGTGACCCAAATGTCTTTGAGGTTATTGGTCAATCCTGAACCTCGGCCCACTAACACATCCTTAAGGAGTTGATTCTCAGCAGGCTTAACAATATTAAGCTGTTCCAATTTTAGACCTTGCTCACCGAGGGTTTTAACTAATCGATCAGATTGAGAAAATTTATATGGGATTAAGGTATCATCAGCAGATTTATACAAAAACACTCCTACTATTTCCATATTTAAATCAACCCTAACTGTTTCGGAGACTTTTTCCGAAATCGAAGCAGGGTCTAAGGAGAGCAAGCTAATTTGATACAGCTTTTTGAGGAGTGAGAGCGTTTTGTTGATAACAGCCAGTTCAAGACTGTGCTTGTAAATTTGCTCATTAAGCTCCTGCAAATGGCTGTCATTTGCAGTTGGAGTTGGCATTTTTATTTTTATTCAGAGTGGTTTTGCAGCTTGGGTTACTGCAGGCTATCTGGAATCTGATCCTTAGGCAGCTCTACGATTAGATCCTGAGCAGCTTCGCGACAGACTTCTGATGACACCTTTCCAAACAACCTTGAGTACTGGGCAACTAAACGGTTAAGGATTTCCTTTGGATCCCCTTTTAAGGATACTTCACCGTTTTCTTGGCTAACCACAGTTAAACCAGAAACCTTTTGGGCTTCTTCCCATGCCACCGGACCAATAATCAGTTCCTGTTCTTTGATGATGCGAACTGATATTTGATCAAAAATTGTCATTGTTGCTGTTGGCATAAATTTAGGATTCTTGAACTTTATAGAACATGTTGCCGATTGATACTAACGAAATTGCCATTAAGAAATATGAAACTGCATAAATCAAATCTAGTATATCACCAGCATATACTGTTCCATGGCTAAATTGATAAGAGAAGGCGAAGTCAGCAATAAATTGCACTATCAATGCGATTATCAAAAGCATAATAGGCTTCCGCATCATTCCCCCAAGTATGTTCTTTGAAATCAACAAAGCTAATATTGCTATAGAAACATATACAGCCTGCCCTATTGGGAAGCCAAAGTCTAAGAAAATTATTACCTTTTGAGAAAAATCAAATTCATAGCCCCTAAGAAGGACCAAATATGATGCCAATAATATGATTATTGGAATAAATATAGCCTGAAGTCGTCCCTTTAATGTACCCACCGATAATTTAATGCCAGCAACTTTTGCTAAAAGATAGGCGCCGTATATATAGAACAAAACGCTGATAAAGAAAACAGCATCCCCAATAGATGGATAAGGAACCTCCACTCCAACAACAAAAATATAATAACTATAAAGAAGTTGACCTATGAATTGAGCCAATAATCCGAAAGAGAACATCCCTAGAGAGCTGCCTAAAACACTCTTTAACCCTCCCCATTTCTTCGCATATACCCAACCATAAACACCACCCAATAAAGCTATTATGGAATAAGATAACGTAAAATAATCATTCTCCCAACCTTCGGTTAAACCGCGAGCATGTATAGTTATCCACCATAAAACAATCAAAACGAATATGACTGAAATGATCTTAAATGCTTTACTTTCACTGAATTGGCCAAAAAATTCTCTAATATTTTGCATTATTTTATATTACTGTTTACAGTATACCACAATTTAAAGCTCTTTTATGGTGTACTTCCTCAAAATAGCTGTTGGACGATACGAGTCCTTGGAAAATCTCAACTGAGGTAACCCGAGGTCTTCCTCTGTATTTAGGAAGTTTACACCACGCTCCAACAATAACTCACAACTTTTACTCATCATATATTCAAAGGCATAATGGTAGGAGGTATCTATTTTACCGAAATGGCAAATTGAATATTTATTTGGCAATAACGTACATAGTTGATAACCAATCATTTTATCTTTTACAAATAAACCTATACACAAAGTATCATTAAACCCAGCGCTTAGAAACCTTTCGATTGCCTTTAGTTCCTTTTTTAAATTTAAACCTTCATCCTCAGTCCCCTTATTTTGTAGCCAGCAATTTGATAATTCAATAATTTTATGAACTATTTCAGTTTTAGTTATATCCAATATTTCTATACTGCGATCAGGGTTATTGCGAGTAAACCTATTATATAGTTTGCGCTTATGGCTATACTTGGGCCCATCATATGTCGATATATCAGCAGTGCTATACACGTAATCGCAATTATTTAAATCGATCTCAATCAGAAATTTGTTAAAATCTATACCTCTTAAAGAAACCTCGGGAACAGCGCGTAATATAGGCAAATGGTTTTCTGTGATTTGGGAAAAAGCAAAAATCTGCTTTATAGTTTTAGCAACCTCTTTGTCTCCTAAAAAAGAATAGAATGGTTGTCCTGTAAAATGATCATACAATATTGCTACTAAATTACCATTTATATTAGAAATTCTTATTTTCTGATCAACGTCCCAGGACCAAAGACTGGCAAAATCAAAATCAGAATAAGGTTCGTACTTTAAAAAGATTTTCTCAATTTCCTGCTGGTCAGAAAGTTCTAGTTTTTTAAACTCAGGGAATTTAGGCAGCATAGTAAATTAAACTTTAAATAACTCCAAAAAGTAAACTCCGACGGTAATGACAACAACCCCTATTACTTTTTGGATTAAAAATTTTCTTTCCAAAACTTCTTTTCCAAATTTTGGAAAAAACAAAGTGATAAATACTCCAAAAATTAAAACAAAGACAGGCTGTAACCCAGAAACGGATTGGACTACTGCAACAGGAGCGTACAAAACAGCTAAGACCAAAGCAAATTCTGCCATCAACCCTAAGATCTCATTTAAAACATTTAAACCAAAAATCGCTACCCCATTTTCTTTAATCAATGTAATAAACTGAGATTGATAAGACTTTATGGAAACAAATAAAATTAAACCGAATATAAACTTGCCAGCCATATCCCAAAACAAAGAACTCATAAAACCCTGGTCAAGTGCTATGTATTTAAAAATTACAGCACTAAGCGCATAGAGGAATGTAGCGCCTGCCATAAATAACAGTGGTTTGTACTTAATTTTCAAATCTTTACTTCCGAGTTGCAAAGAAAGCACTACGCCGCCTATAACTATTAGCACCCCACCAAATATATTATTTTTTGATAACACCTCTCCTAAAATAATATACGCTAGTATAAAACCAAAAACTGGGACCAATTGGCCAAGAGGCATAACATAAGAAGCCTCATCATTATCTAAAGCATATAAATATAACAGGATTGCCAAGCTTAGAAATACCCCGTTTAACAATAGGATAAACATTTGTCCTGCAGTAGGGGCTGTTATTACTGCGGGGTCGATTATATAAATTATCGGCAATGCCACGACAGCGAAAAGGGAAGAAAACAAAATTAAAGCCCCTACCGTTCCGCCTCTTAAATACTTTGACAGAAGAAACTTGTCAAAATGATTGACAAAAGCGTTGGTAATTGGGCTGATAAGAGCAATTAAAAACCAGTTCATTTAAAAAATTATCTTTGTTTAAGCGGAAGTTACAGGATTTTCACATTTCTATTATACTATATAATATGCTATAATCCAATTATAAGAATTCCCACCCATGCCCGAAACCCAAACAAAACCAAAGAAAATCGTTATTGTTGAAGATAACATTGCCATGCGCGAAATCGTGGTTCACAAGTTGACCACGAATGGTTTCGAGGTAAAAGAAGCTGATGACGGCAAAGTTGGCATCGATCTTATCGTCAGCGAAAAACCAGACCTGGTTCTGCTCGACCTCATGCTCCCCGAAGTCGACGGCTTCCAAGTTCTAGAAAATATCCGCAAACAACCAGACAAGCAAATCGCTGAAACACCAATTATTGTCCTGTCCAACCTTTGGAGCAACAAAGATATCCTCAAAACCAAAGCTCTTAAGGTGCAGGCCTATCTTGTTAAAGCCTATTTCACTACCGAGGAAATTCTCAAGAAAGTAAACGAAGTACTAGCTAATCCATCTGTTATAAGTGATGATAGCGGAGCACCAAACACCACCTCCACTGCCCCACCGCCACTTACACCACCGACACAATAAAAAAGCGAGCCGAAACTCGCTTTACTTTCCAGGAAAGAATAGATGATCGTGACGCGCACCCCACCGCACGATTTGATACGAATTTTTGCGTACAAAACTGTTTTTTGATATTAGCTTTGACTGAGCAGTTGCATAAGCATAGTCATCCTCGGCGCAATCGGTCGGGGTTTTAATTTTGGGGAAATTCATCTTTCTTTCCCACCGTCGGATAATCTGAGGTGCCAACCAACCGCCGCCAGTCAATTTTGTTCTTGAGCTAGCCGTGATAATTCCCACCTTAGAGCTATCGACGTCCTGTTCCCTACAGTGCTTCGCCAGCCCATAGGACTCGCAAGCATCAATCACAATAAGCACTGGTCCTTTGGCTTCCGATAGTATGAAAGCTAAATGACTAAAATTTATATCGAAGTTCTTCTGAGGGCAAATACCATTTCTATCTCCATGCCCAAAGAATGCTAACAAAGTTGGTTCTCCAGATACCAAGCATGCCCCTAATGGCCTGGTAAAATCCGACTTGCACTTAAATTTCTTACAATATAGAAATTGTGAAACAACCTCTGTCTGTTTAGTTAAATAAGAATGCAGTACATAAGCATTCTTACGGTTCTCTCTCCACTCATCACTGGACTTATGCGGCCCAGCGTACATAATAATTGCTTGGGTCACAATACAAATCCTCCTATTTCATCCAAAAAACATATCAAATTATATCAATAAAGTCAATATAAAACCCCGCGCATTCTGCGCGGGGTTTATCTTATCTATCAGAATTAAAGGATAGCGTCCTTTGCAGCCTTAGCAACAGTGAATTTGATCACAGTCTTAGCAGCAATTTGGATAGTTTCTCCAGTTGCTGGGTTGCGACCCTGACGAGCTGGGCGGTGCTTTTTCTTTAATTTGCCCAAACCAGGAATAGTGAATTCACCACTTTTCTTAGTCTCTTTGTAAGCTAGAGCAACGATGGCATCCATCATTTCGCCTACTTCTTTTTTGGTCTTGCCGGTTGTTTCCGCCAAGGTTTGCAAAGTCTCTGACTTAGTCATGTTTGTATCCTTAAATCCTTCGCTCCGTGAGTGAGAGACGTGGATTTGTTTAAAAATGATTACGCATTCATGATATCTAAAATCCCCAGCAAAATCAAGGATTTTTGAACACATGTCAAGGGTTTTATTAGGAAATTTGCAAATTTCTTTGAAACTTCATCAAAAAATGGCTTAAGTTAGCCATTTTTTAGTTAACACTTATTCCTTTAACCTTGCTACAACTATATATCTTTTTAATGCTGTACCAACAGGGTACGAAGTCTGTAAGGTTAGCAGCTTTTCCTTATAGTCTCTCTGGTCCAACACAAATAGATCGGTTTTTTTAGCAACAAACTGATCAAACACTTGATACCTATACACCACGCCGTCTTTATTGGAGACTAAAATTTCTGCTCCATTCTCAATCTTTGGCAACAAAGCGAAAACGGTTTTATAATTCCCTTCTGCGCCAGCGAAATCCGAAGAATGTCCAAATAAAAATGGGTTACCTAACTGGCCAATCTCAGCCGTTCCAGGATAGTGGACAATTCCGTTTTGCAAAGCCTCTTGGAAAATCTCTTCGTTAACTTTATCAACGTACTGGATAGGAGCGTTAATATCCAATGAAGGTATGCGCAGCAAATTGGGTTCGCCCTTTTCCGCTTCATTTGAAGGTTGATTAGTAAAAGTCTCGGTTGAGCGGGTGTGAAACCAGTACCCAATCTGCTTACTAAAATATGGCCAATTAATAATGATCCAAGCCAAAAACAACACTCCAACTAAAATTAGGAGTCTTTTCAAATAGGGCAGGTATTTTTTGATGGAATTAGTCATAGAAAGAAAAAACTACCCGCCATGGCGAGTAGTTTTATTATACCACTTTAATTCTTACGTTTTTCCAATCCAACCGTAAAGATCATTGGAGATAACAACAGACCAATTAACAATAACACAACAGCAGAGTTACCAGTTCGAGGCAGGGTTGTTGCATCGCCTAAAACCTGTCCTTGGTCACTTGGGGTATTGGTTACATCGCCTAATACTTGACCATTGTCGTCGCTGGAGTCATTAGAACCATTACCGCGACTGCCGCCACCACCACCGCCACAATTAGTAACACAACCACCCGAATCTTCGCTAAAGTTCCCGAAGTCCAAACCAACTGCATCACCAGCCACAAACACCGCAACTGAGTCACCAGCAGCTTGGGCTGTCTTAATTACAGAGCCGATTATGCTATCTACGAAGTCTTTGTCTTTAGCCGAAACTATCACTTCTCCAAAATCACATTTAGCGCCACCGAGGGCAATGTAGTAGTCATGATTAGTTACATTTGGCTCAGTTTGTGACCAGCCGTTTTGCAAAGTTTCAGTTAAGTGATAACAACCGCCTGGCAAACCAGTAAATTCATAGTCGCCGTTGCTGTCGGTTAGTTTAGTAGCTAGCACAGCAGATTCATCGTTCAAATCATCTAAGTTAACGGTCCAGTCTGGCAAACCCACATCACTTCCATCAAAGTCATTATTATTGTCTTTATCGTCATAGACTTTGCCGGCTATCCTCAAGCCATCTTCCCCACCACCACAAGAATTTTCATTGATGATGGTTTCTGTTGAAGCTGTAACTGTGAACGATAGTTCTTGCTGGGTATAGCTCCAGCGGCCAGTTGCCGTATTTACAACACTGCACAAATCTGGCATACGGTGCAAAGCCTGAATAGCGTCTACATCGTAGTTATCGGCGTCTGGTGCGAACAAAGTGCGGTCAGATGTACCTGTAACGCGAACATAGCTAGCAGTAGGCCCAAAGGAGCCTAAATCCACACTGCCGTCACGAACTACCAAGCCAATGTCGGTCCAGTTAGAATTGTCATTACTAACTTCTACTTTAATTTCTTCATCTGGATAATTATCACCGCTAGTCACTTCCCATACCTTCAAGTCATCGCCAACACCATTAAATACTGGTTGAGCGAATTGAACAGTTAAGTTGCCGCCGGTTTCATCCTGGTTGAATCCAAGGGAGAAGAACTTGCCGCTATAAGCACCGATTGGGTTATCGTAAGGAGTACCAGTTGTTTCTGCAACACCCAAAGCTTGGTTCGGATCTTGACGAGACACATCAACTGGATTAATTAGATCTGCTTGCAAACCTTGATTTGAACTAACAACTAGATTAGCCCATTGATTCATTGCTAATGCTGCATCAAGCGTTGCATCGAAAGTTACATCACCGCTATTTCCACCTGCCTGTGGACCAAGGTCCCAAGTAATAGTATCAATGCCGTCGAAGATTCCAGGCGCAGAAGCAGACACGAAGGTTAGCCCACTAGGCACAACGTCGGTAATAGTTAAGTTATCAATCCCGCCAGTACCAACTACGGACCAATGGATTGTGTAAGTAATTGCACCGGTTACAGAACCGTATACGCCATTCTTAGTCATCTCAACAATGGCACAACTTTCTTCGGTAGCATCCACTGCGTCCAAATCGTAACCATCAGCCTGTTCATTGTGGATAGTGAAATCTGTAGAGTCTGAGATTTTTACATACTTAATCCATGGCAAGCCAGTAGAACTAAAATCTAGCAAGGAAACGCCAGTACCATTATCCAATCCACTCACTGACCCGATTGGGAACCAGGCAGAGCCATCCTGACTTACTTCGATATCAGCACGCTCTTCAGGGTAGCTTGGTCGGCCATTGGTGATTTCATGGAAGGACAAATCTGTACCTTCGGTATCAATTACATACCCAGCGAATTGCACTACCACTTCCCCACCCTTACCTATACTGAAGAAAGAATTATCTGGAGCTCCTAATGCAGCATTTGGATTTGTACGAGCCGGATCAATAATCGGAGAGCCGTCATTTAATGTCCCTTGAGAAGAGCTATCTACTGATGCTGCCCATGCCGCACCATTTACACACTGAATCCCTTCAGGAACAACTAACTGTACTGGTAAGTCAAATTTTTCTTCTGATGTATCTTCTGCAGGTGTTTGATCTACAGTGTCATCAGCAGGAGTCTCGTCAGTTGGCTCAGTAGTATCTTGAGTTTCATCCTGAGGCACATCTGCCGGAGGGTCAACTGGTACTTGATCAACAACTGGATCAATAACCTGAGTTGGGTTATCAACAGTACTTTCTGCAGCAGCCACGAATGGTACTACAGTGTGGAACACTAAAACAAAGGCGAAAGCAAATAAAAGTGCTTTTGGCGCTTGTCTAGGATTCAAAAAACCTCTTAAATAAGACATTTTTATATATTTTAATGTTAATTATTAGCTTTATATATCATTATAACAAAGGCTCTTAAAAGCACAAGTTTATAACTTAATTAAAAGACCTGTTTTATTCGCATTTTCTGTCTGTACCACCAAGATGGATTTGTTGGGATAAGTTGGATATCAGAGTTAATTTGGCTATTTCTGTCAATATTTTTAGAAAAAGCTAGCTCGTTGTAATCTGGGGCACTGATTTTTAATTCTGCCTGTCCGGCAGGGAGCACAATCGAGAACCAACCATTGCTGTCTGCATATAAAGTTTGTGCCCTATCAGAAGTGGTAATTATGGCGCCCGCAACCGGGTCACCTAAGCTATTAACAACCCTACCGTACAACAATCCTGGCTGGTAATAATCTGCTATTGCCTCAGCTACCAATCTCCTAGAGCCATCATCATTGAGCAAGGCGGTGGTGCCACTTCGCAAAACCCAATAATTAATTAAGCTTATATTGCTCTTATGAACATAAAATGAATTAAGCAGACCACGGACAAAATCTGCTTGCTGTTGCTGAGTCATATCTCCATTGATGTCAGGGATGGGCGCACCGAACTCCCCGATAGCCACTTTGGCTTTTTGCACAGCCCCTAACCGTTCAATATCATTATTCATCCGTTCGATTGAGCTAATATAATGGTCTATAACCACTACTCCCCCGGTCTGGGCAATTGTGATTGGGTCAAGAATTTTTTCTGCTACATCACCATTAGCAGAAAAATAACCACAACTGACTTTTGATTTTCCTACATCTGCCAAGGTTTTATTACAAACTTGATATGACTTAACCAAAAAATTTCGTAACCGCACTTGCCTGTCTTGCGACTCCCAAGGATTCCCAATTATTCCGTTCTCTGCTTCTGGGGCTGGTGTAATAATATCGCCCTCCCGAAAAAGCTCTGAATGATTTACTAAAAACTTTTGCAAGGCAATGTGGTGCTGTTCCTCAGATGTAAACTTCGGATAATCGAACCAGCCCTCCCAGCCAGAAAAGTTGCCCCGCAGCCACACGTTTAAACCAGCAAGATGAGCGCTATCTACCCACATTCTCAAAACTGGGGAAAACTCTTCATCATAAGGAGTATCGATTGCCACACAATTTGCACCTAGATTCTTTACAACCTCAACTTCATTTGTAATAAAGCTTTGCGCCTGTACTTGGTCAGCTAAGAACTGCCGAGCTGCATCGCGAGAATGCTTCATGGTATCGATACACTGATTCGGCCAAAAAGTAGTAATGGAACTGATGTTTGTAGAATCACCTAAAACCCGGCTCCTTTGGTTATACCAAAAGTTACCGGCTGCAATTAATAGTATTAAACATAGCCCAATTAAGATCTTTTTCATTGATTTAGTATAACATTTTTTGAAAACTATTCTTCTACAGGAATGTCGAAGTTTCTTTTAAAAATCAAAATCTGGGGTGATGTATATACCTTTTCGAAATATTTATACATGCGCCCTTGTATGACAGGATCTTCATAAATTTTATTCCATAATTCATCATGTTCTTGCATAATAATCCAGGTTGCGTACTTTTCTGGTTCCTTTAGGGATTCCGGCCAATAAGGCTTGTTGCCGACATAAATAATTTTATCCATAGGAATTTTGGTCCTGACAATACTCAACGTTCTCGCAAAGTCGTCAACTAAGACAAGGCCATTATCGTAGTGATCACGAATCCAATATTGGGCGTCTGGAATCTTTGCACTAGCACTAGACAATCCCACCGTACCATCAGCTAAGGAAATAACCCTGGAATAGCCAACAAAATATAATCCTAATTGCGCTACCAATAATCCGACAATTAATAATTTCCCAGTGAATTTCACTCGGCTATAAATATAGCCGACGAGAATAGCAGCGAACGGGACCATCATTACTCCATAGCGTACGTTGAACAAACGCCACTCGAAAGAAACTGGTGTTACATTTGGTATAAAAATCACAGACTGCCCTAAATATAAAGTAACGACATTAAAAATAAATGGGACAAAAAAGACCAAGCTAATTAACCATCGGTGAGCCTCCTTCTTATTCCACAAGTATGCTATCAGACCAATGATCGCAATTCCAAATATCAATACACCGACATTGCTCATGGCAGTTACAGTGTAATATTGAAGCGAAGAAAAAATATCTCCGTAGGACGGTAGCTCACCTCTAGCTAACCAACTTTGTTGTTGCGACTTTGCAGAATATTGACTATGGGTAAAATACAACGGGTCACCTAAAATTAATTGTCCCCACCCAAACCACAAAAATATTCCTAAAGATGCCACTGCGCCAAATAAGATAGATTTCCCCTGCAATTTGTTCCAGCGATCTTTGTTAAATCCTTTGCGCAATTCTTTTAAGGAACTAGGAATCTTTGCCCATGGGAAAAACCTAAGGATTACAATTAGACCTTCGAACGCCACCAAAAACCAGCCATCATAGCGAGATAGGGCTGCGCAAAAAGCAAAACCAGCTGCAATAATTAAAGTTTTGTTATCTGTTGGTTGTTCGATAAATTTAATAAAGTAATACCCGGACAACACAAAAAATACAATCAATGCAAGTTCGGTCATGGGTGTAGATTGTAAATACAGGATATTTGGATTAGACACAAAAACCAAAGCGGTAACAAAACTCGCCCACTTATTTTTTGTAATTAGGATAGTGGTTTTATAAAGGAATAGACTGGTAATGACAAAGGCAACCCCAGACACAATACTACCAGCTAGCCCTGTTCGCCATAATACGTCGAAATAAACCAATGGGGCCATTAGCAAATGTGGTAGCGGCAACCAAATACCCCCTAGTTGAGCAAAACCAGGCGTAAGGCTATCAACTACACGCTTGGCAATATTGAGATGTGACTCAGCATCTCCATAAGCGATAATGTACCCATGCTTATAGGAATAAGCAGTGGCAATAATAGCGGCCAAGGTTGCCAGCGCAATAATCACCCGCTCCAACCGTAAACGATTTAAAAAGCTAGTGAATGATTTTAGAAATGAATTTGAAAAAGTAATCTTAAACATTTTTGTCCTCCATCACTTGATCGCGCCGCGACATTATTCGTGGCAACAAAAACAAGACTATCAAAAAGATCAACATTAAAATGCCTAAAATAATCCAAAAGTATTCGGTCAGTGAAAGATGGTTTGAAATGTAGGAGTTGAAAAAGAAACTCCCGCTCCGACCTTGTTTTAAGAAATCAATGTTAAATAGGAAATTATATTTGAGATTCAAGGCATCAGCTTCCACACGAGGTGGTACTGCATTAGTTGTAATCGCACCAAGCAAAGCCACTGCCAATGAATAGGCTAAAAATGGCAACACTATAATTCGCTTATAAATCCTTTGATGATTGCTCGCCAACCATGCTGCAACTCCTAAAGCCAAAATACTCATGGAAGGAATTAGGTATCTTGGGCCATAAGCCCATCCCCCCCAAGGGTCGCCCCAGCTGCTGTACAAAAACAAATTCACGCCCACTAAGGCAATGGCTACGTAACTTTCCGGTTTTACTCTTTTAAAAAGATGTATTAGTCCTAAAATTCCAAATAATAAGACAGGTACAAAGACGAATAGTCCTCTATCTTTTGAAAACAAAAGGGTCCCTGGGCTACGTGGGATTTTTTCATCACTAAAAAATCTAACCACATTGCTCTTTCTTTTTTCGATGGCACTAACCTGGGACTGTGACTCAGCACTCTGGTCTAATAAGTTACGCTCCTGTAAAGTTTTATAATCCACTAGGCTACTGCTCAAATTTTTCCAACTGCCAAAATATGTAGCATTATGATAAAAATGCAAGCCTGAGATGAGCAAAAAGATTACTGCGCTGAACACAAAAGCCCAGCGCAAGCTAATTGATACTTTAGTTTTATCCCGCGTTACTTTAATTGATGAAAGACCAAAATAGACCATGACTGGAAGGAGTAACAGTAAGTTTGGATAATCAACAAAAATTGCTAATCCGTAGCAAAACCAAACCGTACTGGCCCAAGCCCAGCCTCCAGTAGAACTGCGACGGTAACGCCAAGTAGCATAAAACCCAAGTAACATTGCAAATACAGTGACATGGTGTTGATACAATGTAATTGCGTAACTCCATGCAGTGGTACCAAACACAAACAATAACGCTGCAAATATAGCAGCCCAAATTGGTAACTTAAAAATATCTATTGCGATTTTATATATAACCAGGCAACCGAGAATGGCAAACAATGCTATTAGCGAGAATGCTGAGACTTGTGCCAGGCCAACGCTCCAGCCAACTAAAAATAAAGGTACAGCCAAATAAGAAATCCCGGGAGCAAAAAAACTAAAAAACTGGCCGTTGTAATAACCAACGTCTGGGTAAACAAACTCGCCCAACTCTTTTGTTAAAGGATACCGCCCCGTTTCCGAGAGGGCCATAATGTGTGCGAATCGCCCTCGCTCTGGAGATAATTCAAATGCTTTTGCTGCGCCATCATACTGCTGCTTAACAGTTAATGGTTCAGGGTTACCCTTTTCCCCTCGAATGGTGAGGCCCAAAAACATGCCGATTATGACAATTAACAACAGGGTGATAATTCTATTTTTTAGTATGCTATTCATCGCTTTTTTGTAAATAATATTCTTTCACTTGCAGTGCAGTTTTTGCGGCTACATCTTTTTGCAATTGCAGATTATCTTTAAGTGTTTGTAAATATTCATCTTTCTGCACTAGTAACATGTCGAACAACTTTGCCAACTCACCGTACTGCAGCGAATGCATCTCTAAGCACCAATCTCGCAAGCCCAAACTTTCCATTACACCCAAAGTCTTGTATTCATAGGCTATGGCAATTGTTGGCACCAATCCTGTTAAAGCAAAAATAACCGAGTGCATTCTAGTACCGACAATGAAATCAAAATTTTCATACACCCCCTTAACATCATGGTAACTAAAATCAGTATCTAGGAAGAAAATATTAGGGAGGTCGGCAATGAGAGATTGAATCCGCTTCTGAACGATCACGTCGTCATCGTTATGTAACGGTGAAATGACTTGTGGGACAAACACCACTTGCATATCCTTGCTAGCAACAAAACTTGCAAACTGAGCGATCACCAATTCATATTGATGTTGCAGTTTTTTTGACAACTGCTCTGTGACCGTTATTCCAAGTGTGGGTTTGGACAGATCTATTCCTGATTGCTCTAGCACCGCCCTCATACTATCGCGAGTGTTAGGCTGAAACAACAAGGCCGCGTCAGCACTTTGCAATACGTCCGTCTCAGTGACGCCTATATCAACAAGTGTTCTAACTGAGTGCGATTCTCGAGTAAATATGGCCTTCGTCCGATTGAGAACATACCTTGTTGCCCATTTTTGTAAACTAGTCGCGAACGGTCCGACTGATTGTGAATAAAGAATTACCGTTTTATGTAAGGCGGTCGGAATCCAAATGCCGTATAACTGTAACAATAAACTTAAAGTAGATGACCAGCCATTCTTTGCCAATAAATATCCTCCACCCTTTGGGACCACTAAATCGGCTTCTAAAATAGCCTCCATCAGTTTTTGCAATCCATCATTCAAAATAAACGATAACTTGAGTCCAAATAAATTATAACAAATCACCCAGACCAAGGTTGAACAAACTGAGTATATAACCCGCACGATTCTAACTAAGGGATTAGTAGACCTGTACACAGCTTCAAAAAATATTGAGCGAACGAGTTTGGCACCAAAAAATTCAGCCCCTTCTGAGAATGGTTCAGTTGTGACAAACTTAAAAGTCGCTTCTGGGAAAACTCCCCGAAGTTGATTTAAGGTTACTTCTGCGATGGCAGCATCACCTTTATTTTTTATAGAAAATAGGTCGGTTACCAGTACGTTCATGTTAATTTGTAGAAGTTACTTCTTGTATAAAACTTTGATACTGTTCGGTAATTAAATCCCAATCAAAATTTTTCGCATAGTCTTTACTCTTCTTAGAAATCTCCAGTCTTTGATTATAGTCATCGCACAATTGTTCAATGTGCTGTGCCAACTGCTCGGGACCAGCCTCTATGTCAAAGCGGGTCGCAATATTTTCTGGAATCCAATTTAAGCCTTCAATGTCTGAAATAATTAACGGGCTACCACTAGCCATTGCCTCTAAGGCAACGATGGCAAATCCTTCTGTACGGGATGGGATAACAGTAAAACAGGCTTTATCTAAAAAGTCGTATTTATTTGCTGTTGTTAAATTACCCACTAGTTCCACTCGGTCCTGGATATTAAATTTATAAATTAAATTGTTTAGCTTATTTAGCTCGGAATCTATTCCTGAGCCGGCAATAGCCAAAGGAAATTTTATTTTCTTTGAGACCATGGAGTAAGCCTTTAATAAAACATCAAGGCCTTTTTGCTGAATATCTATTCGGCCTAAAAATGCAATGTACTTTTCTTCTCGAACAACTCGTCGGTTAATTATATCTTTTGATAACCCATTAGTAATAATTTTCGTTTTTAGGCTGCTATTAGCTCTTAGCACCTCATTTTTTAAATACTCTGTCAGTACAATTACAAATTTGTACGATTTTAACCCTAAATTTTCTACTAAATTGAATGGCAAATGATAACGTTGGCGCATTACCTTTCCCGCGAGTAAATGCGTGATTCCAATTACGGGCTTACTTGTAAAAAGTTGTAAACACGAAGTGGAAAAAGGAGGTGTAAAACTTTCAAGCCAAACATCATATTTATTCCTAATAGCAAAAAAAGGCAATGCCAACCAAAAGACTAGTTGATCAAAATATGGGGAGCCGCTTGCTAAACCCACCCGCTTATAAAGCACATTATCAATCATCTCATTTTTACTGCCTGGGTATCTGCCTGTTAACACAGTAACATGATTGTGCATTGCTAAACGCCGCGCTACTTCGTGTATCGCCACTGCTCCACCCCCGCCATAGTAAGGGTTCTGGAGGTCGTCATAATTTGAAAATATTATATTCATTACTACTTAACGAGGTGCTTAGTTGATTCCGATACATCCCACACTGGCAACGGCTTTATAAACAGAGTCAAAAGTTTGGCCAGACCATGAATGAAAAGAAAGGCCAGTAAGATATCTGGTCGATTGTGGATAGATACTTTAATTAAGGCTTTAGCCTTACCGAAAAATGTCATAGTATTTAATTCGCGCTCGACTTTTTTGCCAAAAAAGTAAGCCATATTTCCATGAATTGGGATCATACGAATCATTTGTTTGACATAGTCTCGCAGCGTCGACACTAACCGAAACAACACAACCGCTTTAGGCGCAGCCACGACAGTGTAATTGTTAACCTTGGCAAAATAGTAACTATACACATCTTCATTAGTACCCACGTCTAACGGCATTCTTAAGGTATGAGCAAACTTTTGAGAGAAGGCTCTAATTTGTCCCAAACATCTATAGGTCATGGACTGATCACCAAGATCAGCCTTTGCCTGTTCCCAAAAATCATCGCTTAGCTTGGCAACTTTTTCTATATACGATTTCGCTGGTAAAGATTCGTGCTCACCACAAACTAAGTCGGTGCTCGGATTTATTACGAATGGTTTTACTAATTCCAAAATCACAGACTGGTTTTTCATAATTACGTCAGCATCAAACTGTACCAAAACATCAGCATCAAACTGAGCGAACATTTCATTTATTCTAGCTACTTTGCCTTGACGATCACTTTTAGCCGCCACTTCAATCCGGGGGTCCTCGACTGCTCTTGCTCTTGCCACAGTTTCATCACTACTGCCATCCGAAATTACCACGATCTTAGAAATGACAAAGCCCTCTTCCTTTTGCCTACAAATCGAATCAAGCAAAAAATGGATGTTGCTTTCTTCGTTATATGCTGGAATAAAAATTACAACTTTTAACAAATCTTTCATTTTATTCATGTTCCCTATTCTTCCACAAGAGCTTTGTTGTCGGGTTCATCTGCCATCGCGGATTAAAATTACCTTGATCGTTTACTAACCAACTAAAACAGGGTTTTAAAATTAGGTAGCCAAAAAAACTGATTGGACTTCTAAAAAATAAGTCTGCACTCATCAACAAAAGCCTCTTCAGCCCCAAGGTTTTTTGGATACTATTCATATCATTATAAAGTTTTGATACTTGGGCTTCTGGAAAATAGGCCTTTAGGGCTTTCTGACCTAATAATACTTTTGTTCGTTCATTGATCAATTCTTGTAGAGATTGCGGCGGCTGATAAAATGTTCTTGCTGGCTCGGCAAATTTTGTAGGAATCTGATGTTCCCTACACCACAACAGCGCATAACAATCTTCTGGTACAGATTCTGGCCAAATTAAATTCTGATATACAGATTTGGCAAATAATCTACCCCCTCGCCCAGAGCAAACATTTTCTGGATCCAGATGGCCAAATGAATACTTGGCATACGACTGCTTCTGATCGTCGATAATTTTACCGACCAAAGTGGTGGGGGGCAACAACTGAGGATTGCCTTGAACAAGGCCGATGCGATTTTCCTCCAGCAGATAGCTAGTTAGCTTAGCCAAATAATCAACACTGGCTGGGACCGTATCGGCCTCCATCAAAACTACGGCATCAGATTCAGCCATTGTAAATATTTTTTGCTGAGCCTGGTTCTGGCCTTGTCTTTCAACAGAAGTCACCAGAACAATTCTTGGATCAGCGACAGACTCAACCTTGGCGTTGGTATCATCTGTCGAACCATCGGTAACAACGATAATTTTTTCAATAACAAAACCAATTTGTTTTTGTGACAAAAGTGAGTTAAGCAAACGAGCAATATTGTTTTGCTCATTATATGCCGGGATTCCTATTGTTAACGTTATTGGTTGCATAGTTATCGGTAATAGACTTCTGGTCTTAACGGAATATCTCTATCTTTAAAAATTGCTGGGACTTGGGTGGTGTAGAAATTAATTAATTCAATTTTTGTTTTGTGCGGATAATCCCAAACCAATGAAGTTTTCCCGTCTACTTCATATGTAGTAGACACATTCAATTCGTAAGGAAAATCTGACCAAAAAATTGTATCTTTCGAAAGTTGTGAACAAATCTCTCTTATAATAATGTGGTCAATGTGATTGCCAAATCCTGCAGGAGCAAAAATGATTGCGTTTTCGCCGGACTTCGAAACCTCTTGCTTAATAGCTTTACGGAGGTCAGCTAAAAGTTTGTCATCATGTGGGGAAATCTTTGAGCCAATGACATTCCACCGATATGTTGGGTAAACATGATTAAACTCAGGAAGAATTTTACTTAACCAGTAAAGTGGATTGAATTTGGACAACGACTTGGTACGAAATAGCGCATCAACAAAATCTAAATGACGATAGTGCACATGTAATTTTTCACAGACATTCAAATCCTCTACTTTTCGGGTATTAAACAGGTCAAGAGCATTTTTATAATTACATTGTTTTAAAAACATCCGCGCACTCAACGTATAACCTTTGCTCGGAGCACTAGTAAAAACGCTCACAATATTTAGCTCGACACGCTTTGAAAGATACTCAATCAGCCCCCCAGCGGACAAAATGGCATCATCTAAATGAGGCGATACAAACACGCAAGGGATTTTTTGATCCACAATCTTTTGAATCGTGGATTCTGAAAAGTCAGTTACGACGGCCATTAAATATCCTCACCCAAAATTAATGCTAAACTTTTCTCCGCACTCCTATCCCAATCAAAGTTACTTGCCCATGTGATTGCTTCTTTACCCATCATATCGCGTAAGGGCTTATGTTCAATTAATCGATTAATCCGCTCAGCCAACATTTCTACATCGCCATGTGGGACTAAATATCCAGTATGAGGATTTTTTACAGAATCGCGTAGCCCAGGAACGTTACTGGCTACAACTGGCACACCACAGGCATTAGCTTCAATTGAAGTTATTCCCCAGCCTTCTATCATCGATGGATTGACAAAGACCCAAGCCTGCTGCAACCAACTTATCTTTTCTGCCTCGGTAATCCTTCCAGTAAATTCAATGTCCTTATGACCAAAACCCAAGTCTGCAGCAAGCCTCTGCAGAATTGACGACTCTTCCCCTCCCCCAGCGATTACCAATTTTGCCCGAGGTGTCTTTTCTTTAATCAAAGCAAAAGCTCTAATGAGTACATCAACAGACTTATAAGCTTTTAAGCGTCCTAAATATAACACCATTGGATTCTTGCTCTTTAACCCTGGCTCAAGATTATGTAAATCTACCCCAGGATGTACTACGCTCACACCGGCCAACCCAATCCCTAAAGACAACATCTCAGTTTTACTTGAATCTGAGACAGTAATAAAGAGGGTGTCTCTGTAAACAATAGGCATGGCTACGCGCTCTAAAAATTGTGCGATCATTGCTAACGGAGCATTGAGGTACTTCCGAAACACTTCTTGATGCACATGATGCAGCAGACAATACACCTTTTCTTTTGCATACAAAGGGGTGAAAAATGGAATTCCATTTTCACAATCTACTATCACATCAAACTTGCCTCTGAACTGAACAAAATAATAGATCATTGCCCAGAGGTACACAAAGTAAAATCCACCACGACGTACGACTTTAATTCCATCAATTACATCTTCGCGGTTAGATTGTCCGTCGTTGCCGCAAAACATCAATACCTGGTTTCCAGAAGAAACCCATCGCTTGGCAAGTTGATGTATATATACTTCCGCCCCTCCGGCAAAAGCATGTTCGGTATCGCGCCAATTAAAAATTAAAATCCGCTTTTTACCAGCTGCGAGTGGCTTGGCTGGACTTACCGGAACAAGCACGTCGAGCAAATCAGTAATGTTACGCAACACGAATCTGGCATTTTTAACCAACGCAAAAGCGATCATCACCAGCAATAAGTTGATGACACTCGCTCCAAATACGATGTTGGTAAAGGTTGTTATTGAATCATGGCGAAACAGCATGCTGACAATCATAACCACCGCTCCGGTTAATGGAATGTAAGCGAAACTATATAGCCTTTTCGCCATATGATAACTTACTATACTTGTCGAGATGGCAAAGATGCCCATGGCTCCCGTGTATGGTATGACCATGCTTACAATAGCCTGAGCTTGTGAACCGAATAAAAATGGCACAGTGAAACGACCGAGTAGCCCTACGGTAATGAATCCGATCGAAGTAAAGAGCACAGTTCCTTGGAATAGTCGATAAAAGTCTTTCCGTGGGTCGGTTTTGGCTCCTTCGTGGCGACTGACAATTGAAACAATAAATGAAGACAAAAGCGTTCCGAAGAAAAATACGCTCTTACCCACCAAGGATAAAATAGAATACGCCCCAGCTTCGGACCCGGAAAGGTAATGTTTGGCCAATAAAACATCAACACTCAAAAAAACTGTTAGCGCCACCGATTGCAAGATGGCTGCCCAAAAATATCTTGATGGAAACGGGACTTTATCTGAACTGGGATTATCTGCCAGAGGCTCATCAGTTACCTGTCGCATGTAGAACCAGAGCATGACAAATGACACCATCATGGAAATTGGTATGGTTAGAGAAATCCACTGATTCCAATTCATATAAACAAAACCGGCGGCTAAAACAAGCTTCGCTAAAGATTCAGCAACAATTGTTCGAGCCAACAGGTGAAACAAGAACTGCCCCTTAAGATGTCCGCCGGCAACAGATGACCACACACCAATTACTATGACTGGTGAAAATAGTGCTAACAACAGTGAATTATCGATGTTAAAAAATCGACCAATGACAGGGATCAGTAAAATCCAAATTGCCGTAGCAACGCCCGAAATTAACAGCCACTGCCACAACACTTTCTTGGCAAAAGCAGAAGCCTTATTTCGTTCTTCGCGCCCGACTAAGAAAGCAGTTTTAAAGTTGATACTCGAAGCGAGAGATGTAAAGACAATGCCGAATAGACTCAACAAAGTGTTTAATACTGTTAGAACCCCAAAATCTTGTAGTGATAGGCTTCGTCCAAGTAAAGCACTAAACAAAAAGTTAAAGAAGTTTGCTGCCATACTAGCCGCAACCAACAATACCCCACCAGCCGCTGGTGATTGCTCCCACTTCTTAAATGCCTGCCAAAGTTGGACTTTGCCTAATGGCGACCAACTCACAATTGGAAACTTCCAGCTACGCTTTAAACCATTCAAATGCATTCCGTGAATAGTTTTTTGCCAGTAATGAGGCTTGTATATAATTTCATACACAGCCTTCCATGCTGCTACCGAAATGGCCAACCAATAAATCGGGACTAGTGCGACATATTTTATTAGATCGTATAAACCGCGCTTGGCCAAACCGAGCATATAGTAATATAGTGCTAAAAAATTTCCGAACACAAAACACACCACCCCTGTATACAATACAAATGGGGTAAAAAATGGTTCGATTATTGGGGCAGCTTGAGCGCGAAAAGCGAAATAAACAAACGTCACTGCCCACAATAAAGGATTAACAAACATCGACAAAACTTTGCCGCCAATAATAAGCTGAAATGTTAATAGATGTGGCTCGCGCAAAGACGTGTAAAACTCTTTTGGCCTGCGCATATGAACCAAATAAGTTTGAATGTAGCCTTTAATCCAGCGGCTCCGTTGGCGGTACCAGTTATACAGATTACTACTTGCCTCTTCAAATGTCGTAGAATCTACCATCGCAGTACGAAAACCACGTTTGTACAATCGCATGCCTAAATCACAATCTTCGGTAACATTAAAAGCATCCCAACCAGACAATTGTTTAAGCTGTTCGGTGCGGAAGTGATTCGAAGTTCCGCCCAGGGGGATTGGTCCGTTCAACGATTGCAGACCAGGTAACACTAGATCAAACCAAAGAGAATACTCAGCTGTAAAGAGTCTAGTTAAAACGTTTTGTCTTTGATTATAAAAGTTAAGCTTTGCTTGTACACAAATAATTGATGGGCTACTTTGCGCAAAGACCAAGACGGCTTTCTTTAATTGATCAGGCTCTGGTACATCCTCGGCATCATAAACAACCAAGTACTCACCGCGGGCGGTCTTCAAACCATAGTTCATAGCCTTAGGCTTGGTCTTTGGTTGTGAATGTGGAACAACACTTATCTCGAAGTAATCAGGTAAAGTCTGAGCCTTAATTTTTTCGATTGTCTGCAAGTCATCCTCTTCCAAAAGCAAAATTACCTGAAGTTTATCCTTCGGATAATCTAATTCTGCAATTGCTTTAACAAATTGTGGAACTACTTGCCACTCCTTATACAGCGGGCAAAAAATCGTATATGAAGGCCATTGTGATTCCGGATAACTGGTAATTAACTTTTTGCTAATTTTTATTTCCTGAGGTTTGCCAAAACTACGCCAAATAACAAATAAATTAAAAATCAGATCAGCAAAGTAAATAACAGTCAGTACCCAAATTATCGCTACTACTGCTATTCGCCAATTGAATATCAAAAGCGAGGAAAGAACTATTAACCCACCCATTAACCATAATTTTTGCCTAGGAAATAAAACCTGGTGAGCTATCTCATGGTGTTCTAAATCAGTGTGGTGAACAAAGGTTTTGCCTTTATATTGAAAGCCTTGCAGATCGTCATTTTGAGCACTTTTAACCAGAGGCGATATTCCACTGACTGGGTTTAGCCAAACTTTAAAATTAGTTTTTATAATTTGTAAAACCTTAACAAAAAAGGTTCTAAAACTTTGCAGTTCGAACTTCAAAATTGGCTTTAACCAGTCCACTAATTTATTATAAATTCGTCTTATTTTTCCCATTTATTCCTTAGATTGTAACCAACAACTATACCAAATTCCTGGACTTTTGTAAAGTATAGCTTGAAACAGAAAACCCCCTCAGTTGAGGGGGTTGTCGATTTAACGTTTCGCCCATTGAGGAGCACGGCGCGCACGGCGCAAACCAGGCTTTTTACGTTCTTTCTTACGATCATCACGAGTTAGGAATCCGTTTTTCTTTAAAACGGTTTTCATATCTGAATTCATAGAAGCCAGTGCCTGGGCAATTCCATGGCGGATTGCTTCGGATTGTGCATTACTACCACCACCATTAACATTAGCGATGAAGTGGAAGTCACCAATTAAACCAGTTAAGGCCAAAGGACGAAGAGCAGTGTCACGCATGGCGGCTTGGCCAAAGTAAACATCAAGTTTCTTTTTGTTCACAATACTGTCATCACTACCGGCGAATAAGCGAACATTGGCTACCGCGGTCTTACGACGACCAGTGGCATAGACATACTTACCTTTAGCTAAAGTCGGTTTGGAAAAAGTTGTGCTTACTGTAGCTTCTGCAGTTACCTCTGGAGCAACATGTGCCTCTGCTTTGTGCTCAGGTTTATGAGCAGCAGGCTTGTGAGCTGGAGTTTTTTTCGCAACTACCTTCTTTGCAACGGCTTTTGGAGCTATTTTTTTAGCAGCAGGCTTGTGAGCTGGAGTTTTTTTCTCAGTAGTCATAATTATTTACTTTCTTTCTTATCAATCTTGTAGGAATGCGAAGTTCCTTTTACGACTTTTAAGCGAGACATCATGGTTTTACGAAACTTCACTTCATCAAGCATAGAAAATACAGCTTTACGTAAAACGGTTTCAGGGCTACGAACGATTTCATCTTTTAAAGTTTTAGTCTTTAAACCGCCCAAGTAACCGGAGTGGTGGTAATACTTTTTCTGATCAATCTTGCGGCCAGTAAACTTCATCTTGTCGATGTTCACAGCAACAACGAAATCACCCATATCCATGTGTGGGGTAAAATCACGCTTGTGCTTGCCACGCAAAAAATTGGCAATCTGAGTCGCAATGCGTCCCATGGAATTACCAGAGGCATCAATTTCGTGCCAAGAACGGGTAACTGTTTTCGGTAATGTAATTTTCTGAGTCTTTAACATAAAATTATTCTACAAATTCCAACACGACTTTAGATTTGCCGGCTTTAGGATCATTTAATTTGATTAAACGTAAGTAACCGCCAGCACGAGACTTGTACTTTGGACCGTAAACTTCCAAAGCCTTTGCTGCTGCATTCCTGGTTAGTTTGCTTAAAATTTGGCGTCGGTTGTGCAAAGTATCTTCCTTGGCGCGGGTGATGATTCTCTCGATGTAAGGTTTCACGGCGCGGGCGTTGGCATAAGAAGTTTCTATTCTCTCATACAAAATCGCTGAAGAAGCCAAGGTGCGAAGCAACTTGCGGCGGTGATCAGTTCCCTTCCCAAATTTTTTAGTCTTTAAATGTCTCATGCGATAAGTTAATTACAGGATAGTTAGTTAGTTTGATTGCGACCCAATACTTCTAGAATTTCAGCAATGGTCTTTTCACCAAGTCCAGCAGTGTTAGTAATTTCATCATTAGTTAAGCCTTGAAGGGCTTCAACTGAATTAATACCAGCTTTGCTCAAAGCGTTCTTAGCCCGGTTAGAAAGATTCAATTCATCTAAGCTAGTGCCGCTTTCTGCTGAATCAAAACTAGAATCAACCATAGCTGGAGCCTCGCCTTCGCCCATTCCATCTTCACTAGGAGTTTCTTCAATTAATGGAGTGGCCATCATTTCAATGCGAGCCGCACCTTCGTTGTTAAATAATTGAGAAAAGTGATCAACCAAAATGTGGGAAGCAATATCAGTCGCTTCTTGGCCAGTGATAGTACCATCAGTTTCCATACGTAGCACTAATTTGTCGAAGTTAGTAATTTGACCAACACGAACATTGGAAACATCAAAGAATACGCTGCGCACTGGAGTGTAAATCGCGTCAATCGCCAACATTCCAGCTTCAAGCTTGTTGCTTTGATCGCGGGCTTCTACAGGAACGTAACCACGACCTTGTTCAACAATAATTTCCATATCAAGGTCAGCATTCTTATTATCCAATGTACAAATGTACAAATCTTTGTTTACTACTTCAACCTGATCTGTGCTCTGGATCATTTCAGCGGTAACCACACCCTCGCCTTTGGTTTGCAAGCTCAAGCGAACTGGTTCGCGAGAAAAACTGCGCAAACGAAGTTGTTTTAAGTTCAAAATAATTTGAATAACATCTTCTTTCACATTTGGCACTGTTGAAAACTCGTGGTCAACATACTTAATTTTGACCGCGGTCACAGCTGCACCAGGCATGGACGAAAGCAAAACACGACGCATCGCGTTTCCAATAGTTACGCCATATCCTGGATAAAGTGGCTCTAAAGTCACTTCGTATGAGTTGCCGCCCAAGTGTTCGGTGCGGGCTTGATGTGGTAATGGAATTTGTTCCATATAAACCTTCTTAGCTTCTGTTCGGCTCGTTTATCTCAAACGTCCAATAATCTTGTGGTTGCGATCCTAGAAGAAGCAGTTAATAATAATTAAATTCTACTGTAATGTTCAACGATTAACTGAGTGTTAATCTGGTTGTTGATTTGTTCCGGTGTTGGTACAGACAAAACTTTGCCCGACCAATTCTGTGGTTCTAGCGATACCCATTCTTGTACGGTAACGGATTTCAACTTTTCGCGGCGGCCTTCCATATATTTACTAGTGCGCTTGTTTTCGCGAACAGTAATGGTATCACCTGGCTTAGTTGCATACGAAGGGATATCTACACGCTTGCCGTTAACATCAAAAAATCCATGATTCACCAACTGACGAGCTTGCGCTCGAGTTTCAGCAAATCCCAAACGGTAAACAATGTTGTCCAAGCGAAGTTCCAACATGCCTAGCAAAATGTCACCTGTTACACCTGGGCGATTCAAGGCTTTATCAAAGTAACGCATGAACTGTTTTTCTTGAACACCGTAATTGATCTTCGCCTTTTGCTTTTCACGGAGCTGCATTCCATATTCAGAAATGCGAACCCGATTAGCACCGTGTTGCCCTGGAGGGGTTGGACGGCGCTGCAAAATGCGAACATCTTTGTCAGTGAATGCCATGCCGAGACGGCGAGCTCTTTTAACTTTTGGTCCTGTATATCTCATAATCTATAAATATAGCCGGGCTTATACGCGGCGCACCTTCTTTTGGCGAACACCACCGTGTGGGGTTGGAGTGCGATCCTTAATAGTCAGAACAGTTAAGCCAGATGCTTGCAATGCTCGAATAGCTGATTCACGTCCGGTGCCAATTCCCTTAATAAAAATTTCAACCTCTTGTAAGCCACGATCTTTAATTCGCGCAAATACATCTTCCATAGTTTTACCACCAGCATAAGGAGTAGATTTCTTTGAACCCTTAAAACCAGCTTTGCCGGCACTACCCCAAGCAAACACATTTCCAAGTGGATCAGTTGCTGCAATAATAGTGTTGTTGTAAGTGGAGTTAATAAAAATCTTGCCCTTAGGAATTTTGACCTTGGACTTCTTTTTCTTGCTACCTTTGATTTTCGGTGCTGAATCAGAGCTATCTGCAGCTGCTAATTCGGCAGACACAGCAGCCATAGCATCGGTCTGTGCATCAGAGGCAATTTCAGTTGTATTATCTTCTAATTTAAACATATTGATTAGTTAGGGCTGTGCTTTAGGTCTTTTCAGCTGATTTCTTACGGCCGCTACCAGCAGTACGGCGAACATTACCGTGACGGGTACGAGAGTTTGTCTTAGTGCGCTGACCACGAACTGGGAGAGAGCGACTGTGGCGAATACCTCGGTAAGAACCAATTTCTTTAAGTCTCTTGATATTCAACAACACTTCTTGGCGCAAGTTACCTTCGGTCTTAACATTCTTATCTAGATATTCACGGATCTTGTTTAGATCTGCTTCGGTTAAATCTTTAGTACGAATGTCAGGACTAATTTTGGTTTCGCTCAATGCGCGCTTAGCCAAGGTTGGTCCAACTCCATAAATGTACTGGAGAGATGCTTCTATTCTTTTTTCGTTCGGAATATTTACTCCGGCGATACGTGCCATACTGTTTTCTTAATTAAATATTTATAAAATAAAAAGCCGCGCGGCTATTACTAGCCTTGACGCTGCTTATGTTTTGGAACTTCGCAAATAACGTAAACACGACCAAATCGCTTTACGATCTTACACTTCTTACACATTGGTTTTACACTTGCTCGAACTTTCATTGATAATCCTTGGGGGCCAAGAGCTTTGGCTCCAAATTAAGGAAGCGGGTTTAGAAATTGCTTCCCGCAGGTTTTTAGGCTGCGAAGGTTTATTAAATTAACGTAAACGGCGAGTAATTCGCCCTTTTGATAAGTCGTACGGGGTAACTTCCATTAAGACTTTGTCTCCTGGCAACACACGAATTCTATGAATTCGCATTTTACCAGCCAAATGACCTAATAGGGTCTGCCCTGAATCCAATTGAACGCGAAAAACAGCATTAGGCAAACTCTCTATGACCTTGCCTTCTAGTTCTATTGTTTGTTTGTTGGAATCGGTACTACCCAAATTCTTGCGTTTTCTTCTGGATTTAACAGAATTGACTTATGTGCTTAATTCTAGCACATATTTCTATTCTGTCAATAATTTTCAAGAGATTTTAATAGAAAATGCCCGTTATTGACATTTTTAGAATTTTATCGCGTAATAATAGAATAAATATGCCAGGTTCAAAAAATCCCAAAAAACCAAGCCTTTTACCACACACACCTGTGTCCAAAGCGGTATTATTGTTTAATCTCTAAGGTAATTTTTGAAGCAAACTTTGGCAGGCCAGACTGCCAAGCTGGCTGAACTGTCATTTCCACCCGGTCAACATCTGGGTTGGAAAGTATTAAATCAGAGGCTTCTTGCTTTGATTTACCAACAATCTTATTCTTTATTTCATCTGCCCTGATTGATGGTTTCGAATTCGATTCGTAATGCACCGACAGCTGCATAATGCCGTTTTGAACATCCAGGTTTTTAATTTGATAGATAACCGAATCCTTTTCTAATTCTTGCAACTCTTTCCCACTACCCAAAGTTGTAAGTAAGCGCTGACGAATCATTCCTTTCAAAGATTTTTCGTCGAAAGCTAGACCAGTTATTGTAACTTTAACTTGTGCCGCAAAAACTTGCGTTTCAGTACCCTCGGGTTTATCAGTTTCGAAACTTTCAACGTTAACGGTATAGGCGCCGTCAACTAGTTTGGCGTTATTAGCCAAACCAGAATTAATGCTGGCAACAGTCTTCTTGATTAATTCTTTTTGCGCACTGTCTAAATCATCCTTAGATATAACAGAAACATATCGTGATGATCCACCCACAACCTGGGTTACCGTCTTGGCATAAAGTCTTTGTGGTTGACTGCCGAATGCTTGGTTAGTAATTTCCACGCGCGTTCCGGCCGGGACATTAAATGACTCCCCGCCCTCGGTGGCTATAATGTCTGCGACAGTCGCGTTGCTATCATTGGCAGCGCTGGTTAATGGTTTAACAGTTGGCTGATCATTCTTAAAAACATAAGATTTATTTCCCACTGTTAAAGTTGTCGTGGCTGCTTTCAAGGCCAAAGGTTGACCAGTTAGATTATATAGAGAAACACGACCCTCGGCTTTGCTACCAACTTCTTTCTTACCATTAACTTGAAAATCATCATTAATAGTTTTGGACTCATTAACCGCAACTGCTGGCACAGTGAGGTTTGAACTTTGTGGGGTCTGGATACTAGTATTTGCAATCACATCGAGATCGCGAGCAACGCTTTGCGTTTTTGCGTATACAGTAATGTTAGCACTAGGCAAAACAACTAATACTAACAGCAACGCAATAATTAATGCTAAGGCTACAAACCCAACCGCATAAGCACGGTAAGAACGTCGCTTCGGCGGTTTTAAAACTTCTGAACTCGGGGGCATGAAAACATTATCCTTTTTTGCGATGCGCAACGGCTGTACCAGCATCGGTTCAGGCTTAGGTCGTGCCATTTTTTTAACTTGGCTTTGCGACACTGCTCGCTCGCTAGCTCGTCTGGCTTCTATAGCTGGAATTGGATGCGGCTCCAAAATCTCTTCGCGCTTAACGCGTCTGGGCTTGGTCACTGGCATTACTGTTTGCGGCACCGGGGCTGTTCGGACCCGAATATCTGATAATGAATGAGCTCGCACCGACCTCGGCATGGTCTTCAATATAAAACCAGCTTCTTCGGCGTAGTTCTTACCGCGTTCATCCATAGTTAAAATAGAAATGTTTTTACCCAGTAAGTCGAGTTGCTTTTTAAGCAATCTTAAGTTGATGCTATCAGAGAAAATAAAACTTTTTTTCGGGAACACCAAAACCACGTCATCGGATTTTTCGCGCTTGAGTTTACTGACCACTTTGGTCACATCATCTTCTAAATTGAGGTAAATCGTTTTGGCCATGGCAAATTGTTCTGTCTAAAAATACCCTTATTTCAAGGGCATTTTAAGATTTAATACTATTATTCTAAAGATTTTCTATAGTCTATGCAAATAGGCTATTATGAAAAACTATTGTGTGATAAGATTTAAAAAATTGATTAGGGGGAATGTTTATGCCGAAGAAGTCAAAGTCCAATCGCGTTCGAAAATCCAAAACTGTGGTAAATTCATACAAAACCATGGAAGCGGAGTCAACGTTTCATCTCGCAATAATTAGAAGGGACCTACAGCGGGTGCTAGACATAATCGCTGAGGCAGGTTTGAGTACTGTTGAAGTCTATTCATCTCACAGAGGCGGTCGTCACATTATCGCTAAAGGTAACGAGAGCAAAATCAAAAAAGTGGTTTCTGCTCTACAAAAAAAGAACTTTTGGAATTAGATAATCACCCGACTCGAGAAGGTCCAATCTATTGGGCCTTTTTTATATCTCCAATTCGATTTAACTGAGGCTCTATTTCTACATCAGCCCCTTATACTGGAGTCTTTTGGCAAAACTAATTCTCTTACTGTCTTCAACTTGCGGTTGATTGAAAGGGTCCACGTTACGAAGCAACGAACTGTACACAGCAAACATCTGCCAAAAAGCTACCAACTCCCCAACCTCTGCAGGTGTGCGTTTGCTTAAAGTTTGCGAAACAGTCGGAATATTCTGCAGTTTTGCATTTTCTAAGGTGCCTTCCAGTTCGGCACGCAAAGCCTTGGAAAGCGGGATACCATCTAGCGCTGCTAAATTACTATCCTTTAATGTTGTGGCTTTTAAATCTTCAGGAACCAAAGTTGTCATTTCTTTTATTGGTTCATTAGTTGATAAAAACCAACCCGCCATATTTTTGCGGCCCCCGAAAAATCTTTGATTAGTATGGTGTTGCGACTCTGGAGCATGGTGGGCAAAATAAGTTTGGCCCTCACCATCTTTACCAAAACTTTCGTGGCACAATTGAATGATCAAACTATTTAGTGGAAATAAATTCCAATCATAAATCGGCAAGAACACGTCGACATAACCCGTATCTTCAATTTGTTGCATTATACTCGCGGCTTTGTAAGCATCGTTATTTTCATGATACTGTTTATACCAATTTTGTGCAGCGTTAAACATCCCTTCCACATCGAGCCCACAAATTGCTGCTGGTACTAAGGCAACTTCCGACATACCACAAAACCGACCACTAATTGGTGGGTGGTGCACAGTCTTGGCATTAAGCCTCTCCGCGATTTCTGGGAGCGGTCCCATAGAACCAGTAATAATCAAAAGCGGATAGTCGGTAAATTGTAGCAGTGCCTCGATTTGGGTAACAGTTTCTCCGGATTTGCTGACTGCAATAACCAAAGTATCTTTTGGACTGCACACATTCTTTAGGTGCTGGATATAGTCTGGATCAACTGTGCAGAGCATGTGCGCATTTTTAGTAGCTTGATAATTCAAGGCATGATACATCCCGTAAATACTACTAATACTGCCGCCATGACCAATTACAATAATATTTTTGTATTCTTTGTATTCATCAGCCAAAGCCTGCATGGCTTTAAAATCTGGTTGATAAACCAAAAACGGCGGCACATCTTTTAATAATGCGCTGTTAAATTCTTGCGGTTCAGGACAATTGTAAAATTCTGTTTTCATTTTTGTTTCGTTTTTTGCCCTTAGCCATAATAAGGCCCTAACCTTATTCTATCACAGCTTTGATGCGACGAACCCCAGCCGAGACCGCCTCTTCTTTGGCAATGCGGAACTTGCCAATTAGGCCAGTGTGTTCTACATGAGGCCCTCCACAAAACTCACGAGAAATTACATTACCATCTTTGTCTGTGGCTGTGTAAATTGATACTGTGTCAGCGTATTTTTCTCCAAACAAACCAATAGCCCCAAGCTCACGTGCTTTTTCGAGCGGCATCATTTCTTGTTTCATTTCTGCATCTAGCTGTATCCATTTGTTTACCAAATCTTCAACTTGCTTCTTTTGCTCATCAGTCATTTTTTGCGGATAGGTAAAATCAAAACGGGTGCGCTCTGCAGTAATATTACTCCCCTTCTGCCAAACATCTGGACCAAGCACATCGCGCAGCGCTTTGTGCATTAAGTGAGTTGCTGTGTGGTAACGAACAACAATGTCACTGTGGTCAGCAAGGCCACCTTTAAAAGTTCCAGCACTTGCGGTGCGCGACAAGTCTTGATGCTTTTTAAAATCTGCTTCGAATTGCTTACGATCCACTTCTTGTCCAGCGGAAACGGCCAAATCCTCGGTTAGTTCAATTGGAAAACCAAAATTCTGATACAAATTGAATGCATCAGTGCCAGATAGATTGCCTTGTTTTTGAAATAGTTTTTCAAACTCACGCAGTCCTTTTTCAATGGTGTTACCAAACTTCTTTTGCTCGCCAATAATAGAAGCGAAGATTTTATCTGCGTTATTAATTAACTCTGGGTAAGCTTGGCCATATTCATCTGCCACCTTACCAATTAGGCCTTCAAGCCATTGACCACTCAAGTTCAACAAGCGAGCGTAAACCATTGCCCTGCGAAGTAATCGGCGGAGTATATATCCACGTTCTTTGTTTGATGGCTCAATGCCATCAGCTGCAATAAACACAGCAGCTCGAATGTGGTCAACAATAATTCGTGCCTTACGAAGCTCATCGCCACTCAAAACTTCTTGCTGCTGACCAATCACTTCGAACATCCCGGTGAAGAACTCTGTGTCATAAACAGATTTATGGCCGTTCAATACGGCAATTACACGATCAAGGCCCATACCTGTATCTACGTTCTGTTTTTCCAATGGCACAAGTGAACCATCAGCCTGCTTGTCGAATTGCATAAACACATCGTTCCAAATTTCCACCCAGCGCGGATCGCTGGCAGTATCTTGAAAATTTTCCGGGGCTGGCGTGCCATCATCAATCCAGTAAAACATTTCCGTGTCTGGACCGCATGGACCTGTTGCCCCTGCAATCCACCAGTTATCTTCCTTTGGTAATTTGGCGATGCGATCTTCTGGGATACCAAGGCGCTTCCAATGCTCATAGCTTTCTTCATCGAACGGCGCGTCGCTGTCACCAGCAAAAACTGAAAACGCCAAGCGCTCTTTGGGAATACCTAGCCATTGGGGAGAGGTTAAAAATTCATAACTCCACTCAATAGCATCTTTCTTAAAGTAATCGCCAAAGCTCCAATTGCCCAGCATCTCGAAAAATGTCAGGTGAGTATTGTCACCCACTTCATCAATATCTATTGTTCTGATGCACTTCTGCACATTTGCCACGCGCGTACCACCTGGGTGAGGCTGTCCCATTAAGTAAGGCACCAGAGGAAACATGCCCGCCATAGTGAAAAGCACCGAAGGGTCATTCTCCGGCACCAGCGATGCAGATGGAATAATAGTATGGCCTTTTTGTTCAAAAAATTTCAGCCATTTGTCTCGTAATTCTTGTGCAGTAATTTTCGTCATATACTCAATTTTAACGTAAAGCAGGGTTTTTATCAAAAGCCCGGGAATAGCCCGGGCTTTAAACTTTATTTACTAACTTCTTCTAACGCCCGCTCCAGCTGCGGATCTTTGCCAGCATTAATGTCTTCATCTTTTAACTCAACTTTAATGTCTGGCTCCAAGCCATCTTTATTTAGATTCTTGCCGCCTGGGGTAATCCATTTTGCTACAGTTACCTTTACAGCCATATCTGTTCCGAGTGGAACCAATTCCTGCACACTTCCTTTTCCAAAACTCTTTTCACCTAGCAATGTTGCTTTGTTGTTATCTTTCAAAGCCCCAGCTAAAATTTCTGCTGCTGATGCTGAGCCACCATTAATCACTACTACTGTTTTAAACCCGCCTAGCAAACCGTAACCAAATGAATTGTAGTCTTTGCTGTCTGTATCGCTGCGCGCTTCCTTTACCACCAAGCCATCTTTGTCCACCCAGTAAGATGCCAAGTCAACTGCTCCTACTAAGTAGCCACCCGGGTCATTGCGTAAATCCAGCACCACACCACTTGGTTTTGTTTTGGCAATATCCGCTGCAGCAGCAGCGAATAAGCCTTGAGTATCATCACCAAATTGAGACACAGTTAATACAGCGATTTTCTTTCCCTGGACATCTTTATATTCAAGCTTCACACTCTTCACTTCAATTTTACGGCGGATCAACTTAACATCTTTAGTCTCAGTATCTCCTTCGCGGAAAATGGTTAAGGTTACTTCGGTGCCTTCTTGGCCACGGATCTTGCTTACCGCAACATCAACGGCCATATCCTGCGTTGACTCACCATTAATTTTTACAATAATATCTTTACTGCGAAGTCCAGCTTTTTCTGCAGGGGTATCTTCTAGAGGAGCAATAATGACGATGTTTTCATTGCGCTTGCCAATTTCTGCGCCGATTCCAGAGAAACTACCATTTAGTTGGGTTTTGAACTCAGCGTACGACTTTGGATCGAAAAATTGAGTATAATCGTCACCAGCAGCTGCGATCGCGCCTCTAATCGCGCCGTACAAAACTTCACGCGGGTCAATACTACTGGAATCAATGTATTTATCTTGAACTATTTCTAACGCTGACCAAAGCAAACCATAATCGACAATTGCGGGGGCATCACCTTTATTAATAACCTCAAAAGTTTTGGGATCAAAAGTATACCCACGTTGACCAGACGCATAACCCAAGCGGAACGCACCGCCGATCAACACAAAAGCGATGAGCACACCAAGCACCCATTTCATATACCCCGGCTTTGATTGCGAGCCTGAATCGAAATCTAAATTATTTTCCATACATAAAACTTAATAGACGAACGCTTTAGCATTATAGCACGTGCCGCTAAACCGATTGCGAGACTATGTTAACGGTTCGTCTTCCGGGGTGGGAGTACTGAATGAATCATATTTAGCAAAAATTAATCCACTGATAGCCAAGCAAATAAACAAATACATTAACACCCGATCGTTCAAAATTGTTAAATCAAATACCCCATACGCTAACAACCAGATAAAAGCCAAAGCCAAACTAAAAATTAACTTAACATACATATCATTTGCTGAATGATGCCGTTTAAGAAAGCGAACTAGTTGCTCAAAATACTCCCACCAAAATAATATGAATGCTAACAGTCCGGCAAAGCCCAATTCAACCAACAGTTGCAAGTAAAGACTATGCGCAGTTACAAATTCTTCAGGCAAATTAAATCGAAGATCCTTTTTTTCTGCAACCTGCTCGTAAGTTGCCTTATTCGGAATCTTTTCAACCACCGAGACAATAAAGTTGCCATATCCAAGTCCAAACGGATGGACTGCGGCATACTGCACACTGCTCTTCCAAACTTCAAGACGACCAATATTTGAACTTTCCGATAGATCATAAATACTTCCGGCCCGATTTAAAAAATTATCCTTAGAGTCATAAGTGCGAATTAAATTTAAGCCCTGACTAATAAACGGCGAGACAACAAAAAGTAAAATGATTAAAGCATAAATTGCTAATATTGATTTCAAGAATTCTTTACCTACCCTGCGCCATAATAAAATTATCCCCAATACTAACGGGGCAAACATCGCCAACCAAACTCCGCGGGTGCCATTGGCCATAATAGCAAAGGTGGTTAAGAATATTGCCGCTAGGATATACCATTTATTATTTTGTTGTTCCCAAAACCGCTTCACTACTCTTAAATGCGGGGCGAGAAACGCTAAAAAGAAAATGCTGATCACGCCAAACGCATGCGTGTCTGGGAGGACACCGAACATGCGGAGCACTTGCGTCCCGCCAGAATAATTAAACCATGAGTTGGAATAAATTAGCACATTAGCCAAGGGGAATCCGTAATACAAGCTAGACACCATCGTTGCCCAGTATTGCCAGAAAAAATATGGCTCTGCGACTAACGTTGCTGCATATTGCACGAACCCGAAAAATACCATGATAGCTAGGGAGTAAATAGTATATCGGACCAGTTGATTTATTTTTTGCTTATCCGTAACCACGTTAATGATTACAATATAAAATAAATAGATATTTAATAAGAATAAAATTTGTTTAAACCCGTGCATTGGAAAACGGGCGATCAATAATGAAAACAGAGCCAAAATAATAAATAACACTGCAACTTTATCCCATGGCATAAACCGACTATCTACACGACGATAAACATTTACTAAGATCTCTTTGAGCTTGGCCCCAGTAAAAGGGGTTTCAGAGTGCCAGCGTTGAATTTGAAATAAGCGTAAGAGCCATTGTCTTTGGCTAATTAACAAGTGTACAAACCACACTATAAACATCAATGCGAAAAGCAGTCGCCACATAGGCATATTAACCACAACGGTATTCGGAAGTATTACATAAAACGGAATTGAAACTACAAGCAACAAAACACTGTTATAAGGCTTGTTAAACAAAATAAAAATAGCCAACAGCGCTGCATTGAGTATGGCGACAGTATTAGGCCAAGTCCCGACTGCCATTAGTCCAACGCTGATAAACTGCCAAAGTACTAAAAGCCAAATAATTTTTTCAGGAGAAATTTTATCTATAAGTTTCTTCATAGTTTTCTTATTCTTTTGCCAGTTTACCAGCTTCTTCTAAAACCGCCAAAGTTTGGCGAGCACACTTTTCCCAACCAAACTTACTTAATTGCTCGCGACCTTTCCGAATCATTTCTTGCCGCAATTCAGCATTGGTTAATACCTTCAGAATAGTTTGTTTGATGTCTTGCTTACTCGTTGGATCAAAATACAATGCTGCCTCTCCCCCAACTTCTGGCAAACTGGAGTTGTTTGATGCCACGACCGGGCAGTTGCATTCAAACGCTTCCAACAAAGGCATTCCAAACCCCTCGTACAAACTTGGATTTACATATACATCGGCCTTTTTAAAAATCGGCCAGCGGTCACTATCTCCTATGTGGCCCAGGAAAACAACAATATCCTTATTGTCTTCTATCTTTGTTAAAATTTTCTGAAATTTCCAGCCGGGTTTACCCACCACCACCAATTTATGCGGCAATTCCGGATGCTCCATTTTTAGATCACGAAACGCATCAATTAATAATTCCAAATTTTTCCGGGGTTGAATTGTTGATAAAAACAGGATGAATTTTTCTGGTAATTTTGCCGCAAGTTCTGCGGACAAATCGTAATGCGCATTATCAGTTTCTGTGTAGCCGTGCGGCACTACTGCTATTTTGCTTTCAGCAACTTTATAATGATTGATTAAATCTTTCTTGGTCGCCTCGGAAATTGCAATAATTTTCTTGCTACCGGTTCTGGCTAACCACGAAAATACTTTATGAAACCATAGTTGGGTAAGGGTAAAAATTTCAGGGTAATAAATCCAAGCAACATCATGTTCAGTGTATACACTTGCGGGATGAATCAGGGGTAAAGTGGATGCTGGTACGAGCAAAACGTCTGGCGGGTTTAACAGCATCTCTAAACTCAACCGTAGCTGGGTCCAAAAAATTGGAAACGGAATAACTTTGATTTTAAAATTTGATGGTAATTGCATAAACCAGCTTTGAGGCTGGGTTTGTAAATAAAGAATGTAATTATTGTGGGAATCAATTTTCGCTAGTTGCAAAATCAACTCTTTCGCATAATGTTCCACCCCAGTTTTCGTGCTGTGATTAGCTCTTTGTGCTTCAATTCCAATAGTCATAAACTTATTTTAGCACAAAAAAATAAGCGCCAATGAAGACGCTATTAAGTGTTTCCGGACGGAGATTATAGAACTATGAGTAATCTCTGGTGCCGTCACTGTTAAAGCTTCCGTAAAACAAAATTAATGCCTTGTCTTCTTCTGCCTTCGGCAAAACAGCTTCGACGATTTGCCCTTCCTTCAGGTCGTTGACTATAGAAAGGTGTTTTGCAGTGGCTTCTATATAATAGCCGCAGTGCAATTCTTCGGCAAACATTTTGAAAAATATTTTGCCTACTGGTTTTTCGATATTTCCTCCGCGCAGACGCCTTGCAGCATCTGACACAGCTTGAATGTTAACTACCTCATGATCGGTCTCAAATTCTGCACTTGTAGTTTTTTCAGTTGTTTTGTCAATAACTGGCACCTCAATGTCCTCCTGTTGTGGTAGCTCGAAATCCAACCCAGGTTGGTGTATTTCTTCTGAATTGTGATTTTCGCCTTTCATAACCATATTATTGTACAAAAATGAAAATTTTACAAATTTATGATAAAATCTAGTTATCAATTAAATCAAAACTATGAATCAAAAAGTTATTGCCATAATCGTGGCTGTAATAATTATATTAGGTGGTATTTACTGGGTAACTGTCCATAATAAGGCTGGAGCACCGAGTAATGTTAATACCAATGACTCCGCAGGCAATCCAGGCGACTTAACACAAGATGATTTTGTCGGTGATGTCCCCGGTGACGCTCCGGATACATCCAATGCCCCATCAACAGCCACTGTCGCAGTAAGCACTCAAGTACCTGGTGACTCAGTAACGATTGATAATGTGTTTTTAGAAAAACCAGGGTTTGTAACAATTCACGAAGTTGATGGCAAGGGCCAACCGGGAAATATTATCGGTACTAGTGGTTTGCTGGGAACTGGCAATCGACAAGACTTAGAAATCCGCGCCGCTATTAAACCAGGGGCAAAGTACATCGCCCAACTCCGTGAAGACAACGGTGATAAAAAATTTAACGCTCAAACAGACCCGGCAGTCATGAACAAAAACATCGCTGTTATGACCATGTTCTCTGTTAGTCAATAAAATTATGATGTAGTAAAAACCGCCTAAAGCGGTTTTTATTTTATCTATCTATTTACGCCGCAATATCCCAGCCATATGATGCAGCTGTTTATCTAAATGTAATCTATCTGGATACAACTCTTCGACCATATGGCGAAAATATTTATCATGACGATGAATTTTCAAATGAACCACTTCGTGATGTACTACATAACCGACCAAGCGTTCAGGTAAGTACATCAATTTAGTATTGATGGCGATGATACCCTTACTATTACAACTACCCCACTGCGATTTCATGGGTTTCAACCTCAAGCTTGTTGGCTTGAGGCCAACAATTTTTTCGGATTCAAGCTCAAACCGTCGTACTAACAATCGCAGCTGCTGCAAAGTCCGCTTTTTTTCATACACAATCATAAGGATATGATACCACTATTGACTAAATTCAATAAATTTGGTATTATGTCGGATAATAAAAAGGAGAAATATATGACAAGAGAAAATCTACTATTAAGAATGGAGCAAGTTTTTACACCTGGAACTATATCGAACCTCACCAAAGCCGCTGAGAGTATCAAAATCTTATACGGCAGAATTGAAGACTGGGCAGAGGAATGCAATTCGGTCCCAACCATCAGGCTCGACGGCGCTAATCAAGCCGCAGGCCATATCCGCACAGGCTATGAGTTGATCTATAAAATTTACTGCGTGCTTAATATCCCACCCCTGAGCAGTTTCATCAATACCCTCAGCGAAGATGAACATTTTGCAATCCGAGTAGCTGCAAGTGGTTTACTGCTACTGAAAAATAAGAACCCACTCCCGCAACGAATTTGCGAGGCTGGCAACGTAATGATTAACGCGGGCTTTTTCCTTCGTGGTGCATACGAACCACTTTATAACGAAGTGGCTTCCGACAAACAAATAGCAGAAGGGCTGCGTTACTGGAATCTTGGTTGCCCGAACATCACAACGGTTCCACCCGACTACTAGAGTTTTTCTTAAGTAAACTAGCCACCAGCTAAACGCTGGTGGCTTTTATCTTGCCTTCAGGGAA
>CAZYQT010000007.1:0-57078 GCA_964650255.1 uncultured Candidatus Saccharibacteria bacterium | reverse complement strand
GGGTCTAGACCCCCTCACTGAAAGTAGGTTCGAGCCTCTTGAAACAGCCATACCAGCAAATACAAAACGCCTGTTTGGGCGTTTTTGATTTGGTTTTATTGATGCGAAATTAGTTTTCCATTTCTGTAGAATCAGGTGATCAAAAGAAAATGAAAACATTTATGTTATAATTATATTACTTATTTTAAGCACATGAAAAAAGTAATCATTGGTTTGTTGATTTTAATAATTATAGGTTTGGGAGGTGGGTATTATTTTTGGGGTGGTAATTTGGGTTGCGAAGGCAAAACATACTCACCTCCACAGGCTGATAGGGTTTTAGAAAATAAATATTCAGCAAATGAAGTAATTTCCAAAGCCAAGTCACTTGGCTATAGAGTGGATGGGGGTGAAGATTCAAATAAGCTAGTTATATTCAAGAATTTTGAAAGTGACTCCATGATGTATGGCGGCGACAATACTATGTATATATCAATTACTCGTCCCTATTCAGCATCACCAAATGGTGATGTATATGTACTCGCGAGCAAAAATTACTGTAATGATAGCAACAAAACTTTGACGAAAAAATTTAAGCTATTTTTAAATGAACTAGGTATAGAAAATCAATGGCTTGATAATGTGAAATTTGAAACTCAGTCTCCTCCAGGGTTTATGGGCTAACAACAAAACCCTGTAAACTATCCACTCACTAAAAACATAAATAATTAATCTGTACCCTATGAAAAAAGTTTTGATTGCATTTCCAGTTATCATTCTGATGGCAACTGGATGCGTTGCTAAAACTCCACCCCGTGATACTATCGTTCCGGATCTCGATAAAGCTCCTTCGATTACCCAAGGCATCTCTGGAAATGCCAAAATTATTAGTGGGGATTGCATGCCGAGCACCGCTGCTAAAACTACTTGTAGAACAGAGCCGGCTCGTTCTAGAAAAATCACTGTTCGCGAACTTACCACATATAAGCAAATGGGTAATGGTAAACCAACCACACGGTTAGTTGCCCAAACAACTACAACAAACGCAGGCGCGTACGCTGTCTCAATTGCTGCTGGGACTTATAGTATATTTATTTATGATGATCAAGAACGCGAAATCTGTAATAGCTTTGATGGCAAAATGAACGCGTGTTCAGTAGTTGTAGGAGACGGAGTGACTCAATATGATGTTACTCTGGACCAAGCCGTTTACTAACTATTTAAAAAACACCTTCATGGTGTTTTTTAAATTTTCTCTATTTATTATATTCCTGGTCTGTGTAATACCCACCTATACTACCCACAACATTCGAGCTAGTAACCGAGCCTTGCGCAACACCCATAACTTTGCCATCAAAAGTAATTTTAGATTGTAAAGAAATCTGCGCGGCTAAGTCTGGAATATCTATGTTCCATGCCGAGCTGGCACCATTGGTTTTTGTTGTATCGATTGTTGCGGCAAAAGATTTTTTCATCGACTTCCCTTCCGCATCTTTATACAGCACCCAGGTGTGCGATTTATAATTTGGGTTGTCGTCAAAAACTTCGGATTTATCTAGGAAGTAAAAATTGTTTTTATCATCCCATAAGGTGAAAACTTGGGCTAGTGAGTGTGTGATACCGTAGCCATCAAAATAAACATACTTGCTATAATCGTTTGCATAAGACTGCACTGTGGCGATGCGCGCCTGGTAAGCTTTGCCGCCAATGGTAATTAGAGCCTCTCCTTCATTAACATACCGCGTGTACTCTAAAGAATTTTTAGTAATGAAGTCCCCTTCCAAGTCTGAGCTTTTTACTTCAATATTCACAGGTCCATTTTCATAAGTAAACTGAAAAGACTCTCTAGTTGATAAATCCTCTGCTTTAGGATTTGCAAAAGTCTTTAGAAAGTCGTGAGCCTGGACTTCCCTGTTAGGACTGTTAAAAGTGGTGTAGTCCTGTTTTTGGAATCCACCCACATTTATATTAGCGTAGTAATAGTGCTGGTAAGTATCCTGAACCTTGCGACGACTTAGCGACAAATTAATTAACAATGGATTTCCTGATGAATCTTTCCCGTAAGCAGTTAACTCATCGGTATAAAAAATTCGCTCCGCAGTAATTGCCTGCTGACACTGGTGTAAACAAATTGAATAAGGATACAAGTGCACTATTAAAGCAGCAACTAAGAGGCCGGCTACCAATCCAATGCCGGTAAATACACTTGCAGATAAAATTTGTTTCTTATCTATCATAAATAAATTTATATTACTGTAATTGTGTTGGCATCACAATCGATTTTAACTTTCTTGCCCAGCGCAATCGAATTGTCGTAATTAACTAGTACCGGCAGCCCCTTTTCTCTGGCCAAAATTGCCAAGTGCGAGAGTAAGCCACCCTGCTCAGAAACTATCCCAGAAATCTGCGGGAAATACTTGGTCAATTCAGGCGATAACACTTTGGTATATAAAACGATACCCCTGTCTTCTGGTAACATTTGGTCAGCTGATTTTAGAATCCCTTCTGCTGATCCTGATGAAACTGCCATTAGTGATAACTCCTCTGTAATTTGTATGTTTGTCAGTCGATTAGGAAAATTATACTTGGCAAAACTGTCGTATTTGCTTTTGCGAACTAAAAGTTCTTGCTCTGCAGTTACCCCAAGTTCATTAATTCTGGCAAAGTAAATATTTTTTTTATCACTAAAATTTGCAGCCTTAGAAAAAGCGTAAGCTCTTATTGCGTTAATGTATTTGACGGTTAACCAGCGGCCATACTCTCTCAATCTACTAAACTCTTGCGCCTTTTTAATAATTGGCAGAATGTACTTTTGCTTTACTTTGCCCAAGGATTCCAAATTAGGCCCTGCTGCTGCAGACACTGGAGACTTAGCTGCAAAGAATGCAGTTTCATCGGCAATTTCTAAAGAGTTGCCTAGCCACCCTTCTGAATCAAGTGATAAATTAGAGCTATCTTCACTTGCAGAAAGCAGCAAAGCAGCCGAGCTAAGCTTTTCTTTTTTAGCAAAGGTGTCTAAAGTTTTCAAAGCCTTGGCAGCGAGCAAGTTTACTTCAAAAATTAATTCATAATCTGCCATGAAGCTATCGATTATTTTTTCATCTGGGACTAGGGGTTTAACTAAAGTATCTTGCAGCTGAGAAAGTAGTTCGCTTGAAGGCCTATCTACCTTATTCAAACGCAGCATATTGCCAAGCGTTCGAAAGGTCCCTGAAAATTTCGAAAAATGAGGTGTACCAGATTTCAGATACGAAAATGATGGAAACAAAGTTTGCAGCTCTAGTTCCCTATCTATATATAGCTCATTACCAACGATTTTCAAAAAGTCATTGTTGGAATATTTAACACCGTACTTTTTGTAAATTTTGTCTACTGGTCCATTCTCTGCATAAATTTTTCTTAAAAGATCCAAAGTCAACTCGGTTGGTCGTGGGGCAATTTCTGACACCTCAGTTTTTTCAAATAGAAATGGAGTCGCGGGCAAATTACTATCTAAATACAGAAGTCCGCTGTAATCTTCTTTACTAATAGTTGTGATTGGCCGGGTTTGCACCACACACAATACACCCCTGCTAATAACCCACTCGATATCTTGCGGGTGCCCGTAATGCTGCTCAATGCTTTTAAAAGTTTCTATCTCGCTTTTCCATTTTGAGTCAGGTTCAGCGTTCCAGGCCACGCTAAGTCGCAAGGGCTTAACCCTCCCCGACACAATGTCTTCCCCAATCCCCTGATGATACTCAATTACCATATCCCGATTACCCAAAGGATCGCGGGTGAAACAAACTCCTGAAGTATCGGCAACAACATAATCTTGAATGATCAAAGAAAACTGATTTAAGTCGCCGTTCAGTTTACTGGCGGCATCGGCAATGACCTCTAAAATAGCCGCAGGGATATTTTCCCAAGTGATATCAATTTTAGTTAAATACTGGCCAGCCAAAGAATCACTCGCTGTGTCTTCATTTAACGCACTAGAACGAACCACAAATTTAGTGCCAGATAAAATGCCTTTGGCCTCCTCTAATAAAGTGGTAAACTCGGGTGCAGTCGGAGACTTGTCAGCCAGCAGCTTAACTGTCTCCGTTGGCACTGCACAAAACTCTGGCACATTAAGACCCAAAATCATCAACTGTCTTAAATTGATGGTTTTTGGCCCGAGGCCTGGAGTATTTACACTAATATTTTCTGGAGCTACTAACATTAGAACTCCCAAGGTTTGTTATATCGCCCTAAAAAGTGATGGCCTTTGCGTTCGAGTTTAAGTCCGGTTACGGTGGCATCAAAACAACTAACGAAATCATCGCAAACAGTAATGGCTGTGCTGCCAGCCGGCACCTGCCTAAGGACTTCCTCGACTCGACTACTCGGTGTGTAAATAATTGGAATGGAAACACTACCAGGAATATGATGCCTGCGATATTTCTCGGCGTTTCTAGAATCAACGAACACAACGCCATTTTGTTTGTACTCGCGAGCTTGGCCTGTGGTAAATACAACTCGATACTGCTCCTCAGTGTGGGCATCACGGAATTTAATCTTACCGTTCCATTTACCACCAAAGCTTACCCAACCGTCCGCACCTTTTTCAACATAGCGTGACAAAATTTTCTTGGTTCGCAAAAACTCGGCGACTTCTTTGCCGCGAATCCCAGACCAACACAGCACATAAATCGGACGGTCATTCGGAATTTTAATCCAATCTCCGGACTTGATATCTGCAAAACGAATATGGTGACTGCCAGGGTAGTTACCAATTTCATACTCTTCATCTTCGCGAGCATCCAGTACATAGGCATTCGACGGCACCCGAGCAAATTCTTGATTTGTAATAACAACTGGTGTAGAACTATTCTGATCAAAATACGCAGAGTCGTTTTGATTAGAATTCTTTTCTGCCAACACGCGCACATCTGAATGCTTAATAGTGTAATTACCGTTATTGTTATTTAATTCCATTAACACAGCGTAACGGGTTTCGCTGTTGTTGCGCTCTTTTAAGACAAAGCCGAGAGAGTATTTATTCTCATCAATCTTCTGAAGGCTATCTACTTTAATATCGACAGTGTCTTTGTACCAACTGGCGTAGGTTTGGTAATCAACAATCTTACTAGACACATCATATGCAGCCTTAATCTGACCCGTAGCTAAGTTGCGGTAATAATTCTTGATGAATTTCGCAGCTTCGTCGTTAACATCGGTGGTGTCGCCACTAATTTCTCCGAGCTTTAACTTGTCTAGCTCATTCCCAGAAGTTTCGAAATCTTCAGACGCACCCTGCTCCGCGCTTTGATCAATCCATTTCTGGTATTCAGCATTTTGTTTATATTTTCCATAAGCATAAGCGCCGCCAAAAGAAATAGCGATTACTAAAATCGCCAAGAAAACCCAAACTAGCTTTTTGTGCTGCGCAAAAAATGGATGCTTATCGAAAAACTTTTTAAACACCCCGGCCAAACCGCCAAAGACAGCCGAAAAAAACAATGCTATAAAAGTGAAAGCTTGAACGATTTGAGGAACAATATTAAAAATAAAGTCCGGCGGCGGAATTGCCTGTGCAACCTTCACCGAGTTAACGAGCAGAATACTAATAGCAATAATCCGGTAAAAATATTTCATTTGGAAAAGTTAAAGATTACCGCAGTGCGATCCCCTGCTCATCAAATTCTCGAATCACTTGCTTCACACCATAGATCCAATTTGGACTGCCTGGTTGAACATACAAGCCAATAAACTTCTCTGGAGGTACGCCCTTGTAGCGAGACTCAAGGAGTTCGTCAAAGTCACGTATCCACTCAGCGTAACTTTCGTACTTACGCAGGCTTGGTGGAGTACCACCTATACCACTGCAGTTATAGTAATAACAATTTTTACCAAAGGTGCTTTCTACAAACGAAATCGCCACCATTAGCTTCATGTTCTTTGATGCTGCAAAAGCGTCGAGCGCTTCATCATCTTTAGCAAATGGGGAATTCTTACTTTCCAAATAAGCTTTTAACTTTTGTTTGCGAATTGCCAATTGATCCGTGGCTGGGTCCACCTCTTCACGGTTTTCATGAATCAACTGAGCAAATACTGGAGAAGCTACATCAATAATCTGCTGGGAAAATTCTTTTATCCCGTCTTCTGCCAAGCGAGCTCTTCGAGCAGCGGCATTGTAAGTCACGCTCTGGGAAATTGGCTCTGACAATTTCAATACGAACAGAGAGCCGGCAGCAAATGACAGCACAGCCAAAAGCAGGCTAGCAATTATTAATCGCTCAGCGAACCAGGCCACCGTACTAGAATAACCTTCGGAAATTCCAGACCGCTCCGCTAGTTTTATTAAAAATTTTGCCCCGGTTTTGAGGCTTTCTTGTGGTTTTTGTTTAATATTTTTTGGTATCATTTTGAAGTTTTTTACTCTCCTATATTTTACCACGATATGCGAATTTATGAACTGTTTAAATCGCTGGAATAACGTGGCACACTCGACAACGCGCCTCGTAAATATCCGCATCCCCCACCTCAACTTGCTCAGAGGATCCAGCAAGTTTTTGTGTATACATCGCAGGACTCTTACATTTAAAACAAATGGCCGTTTCTTTTTGCACTTCATCTGCTAAAGCCATAAGGTGCGGCATCATGCCAAAAGGGCGACGCCATGCATCCATGTCCAACCCAGCTACTAATATAGTTAAGTCAGCATGATTATAGCGGCGCAACAGTTCGGCTAAATAATCGAACATCCAGGTGCCAAAAAACTGAGCTTCATCTACTCCAATAATCGCTGGGTGCTCTGCTCGAATAAGACGCTCGAGCTCCTCGGCAGTTTCAATATCCACTGCCGGGAAAGATCCTGATTGTGAAAATTCCTGCTTGTCTGAATTAGCAGTTGAGCGCGAAGCGATCTCGCCGTTGGAGCGAGAATCTAATTTTGGTTTTATAACGACGATCTTTTTCCCAGCCAATTCGCTGCGGCGCAAAATGCGGATTAATTCTTCAGTTTTACCAGAGAACATCGGGCCGGTGATAACTTTTAGGTAAGCCATAGGTTTAAATCTATGGGAATTATAGCATACCCGGCTCTCGCCGAAAGCCAATAAAATCGCTATAATATATGAATGAAATCCAAGCAAAACCCATCCCGATCGAATATTCTAGCCATAGAAACGAGTTGCGACGAAACAGCAGCGAGTATTTTGCGTGGGGATTTAAAAAGTCCTGCCCCGAAGTTTAGTATTATTTCTTCAGTTGTAAATTCTCAAATCGAGATCCATAAAAAAACTGGTGGCGTGGTCCCAGAGGTGGCGGCACGCGCACACATGCAAAATATTTTGCCCGTAGTAAGCAAGGCTTTGAAAGATGCAAAACTCGAGCTGGATCAAATTGACTATTTGGCAGTGACCAGTGGCCCTGGTTTAATTGTGTCTTTAATTGTTGGTACAGAATTTGCTAAGGGTTTGTCTTTGGCAACGGGTATTCCCCTCTTACCAACAAACCACATGGCCGGGCATTTGTATTCTGCATTTGGTGGATCTGCGAAAAAAACAAACTTTCCCCTACTGTCCATAGTGGTCTCTGGTGGACACACCATGTTCGTACTCATGAAGGATTACAAAAATTACAAGGTAATTGGCAATACTGTTGATGATGCCGCTGGCGAAGCGTTCGACAAAGTGGCACGCTTGCTGCGCTTGCCTTACCCGGGTGGTCCAGAAATTTCCAAACTGGCCTTGCGCGGGAAAACAGATTTAAAATTTCCTCGGCCTATGCTTGCCGAACAAAATTTTAATTTTTCTTTCTCTGGCCTAAAAACTGCAGTGCTCTACTATATAGATAAACTCACGGGTGCATCAGGTAAAAAGAAGGTGCGTAATTTAACTGCGCAAGAAAAGGCAGATATCGCGTTATCATTCGAAAATGCTGTGGCAGATGTAATTACCAAAAAGGCTTTGCGGGCAGTTGAAAAATATAAATGCAAATCTGTTAGCTTGTCTGGTGGCGTGGCTGCTAACCGCAAACTTCGTGCCGAACTTGAAGCAATGTGCAAGCAAAACAAACTAACATTTCAAGTCCCTGCTCCAGAGCTATGCACAGACAATGCGCAAATGATTGCCATTGCAGCCTACTTTAACATGCGCGCTGGCCAAAAGCCAACCCCCGCTAGTAAAGTCAAAGCCAACCCAGCCTGGGAGCTATTATAAGAATTGCAATAATTTTGACAATCGCTCTGATTGACGATACGATGTTCCTATCAGATTCCAATTCAAATACTGGAGGACCCTATCGTGAAAACACTTTCTGTCGTGCTATTCAGTTTTTTGGCCGGGATTTGTTTGCTCAGCGAAGCCAAAATGGTTGAGCAAACTAGACCTGCGGTCAAAAACAAAACCAAAGTCGCTAACCAGCCTGAACAAGAAACGAGAACGCTCGTCTTCACTGTATCTCACCTGGAGATGAGTGCAATCCCTGGTCCAAAGGGGCAGCCAGAAATGCACAAGCCTGCCGTTGTGCTAAATTTTGCCGAGAATTTATTTGGTGACCCAGAGGACAAAGAAACTTCGGCACTCAAGGGGAGCCTACAAAGGCTAGGAAAGCTATTCATCGAAGCGGCCAACAAAGAACCGTTAATTTACCAAACCGCCTTCGTTGTAGTAATCAACCAGTCGCTTTATTTAATTCCATTCGATGGAGAACATCCGGATGCCGAACTAATCGAGCGTCAAAAACTATGGGTAATTAGCCAAGTAGAAAGACTGTACAAAGTTTCACTACTTAACATGACCCCGATGTCCTTTTACGAGCTAAGCTTGCTTTCAGCAGGCGAGGCTCTTTCTTTTTACCCAATAATCTTTACAAAATCACTATCCTAAACTATACTGATTCCACGAAGCCAATACTGCAACTGTCACTGCAGTGGCGCAGGAAGAACGCTGTCGGTGTAAACTCGCAGTCACTAGACCCTGCCGGCGCCTCCGAAATCAGGCTAAATTAAGTTAAATTCTAGATGGTACCGTCGTGCTCGCCACGCGTGAGCGCGACTCTAGACACTCATTGAGAGTGTTTTTATTTTTATCAGAAAAACTATGATCGAACTCGACAAATCCTACGATGCTTCGAAGTACGAAGCAGACATATACAAACTCTGGATGGATTCAGGTTACTTTAATCCAGATAATCTGCCTAATCAAACGGCAGAGCCTTTTACTATTATTTTGCCGCCACCGAATGTTACTGGGACAATGCACGTTGGGCATTCTTTAGGTGTGACCATTCAAGATATTTTAATTCGTTTTCGTCGCATGCAAGGCCGCAAAACTTTATGGCTTCCCGGCACTGACCATGCCGCAATTGCCACGCAGTCTAAAGTTGAGAAAATTTTAGAAAAAGAAGAAGGCAAGCGCAAAACAGATCTTGGTCGTGAAGAATTTTTGGAGCGCGTAAATAAATTTGCCGAAGGAAGCCATGACACAATTATTGGACAACTCAAAGACATGGGTGCGTCTTTGGATTGGAGTCGGGAAAGCTACACTTTAGATGAAAAACGTAGCTTGGCTGTGCGTACTGCTTTCAAAGCTATGTATGACGACGGACTAATTTACCGTAGCCACAAGGTTATTAACTGGGATCCAAAAGGACAAACAGTTATTTCTGATGAAGAGATTGTTCATCAGGAGCGCGACGCCGTGCTTTACACCTTTAAGTACAGTGCTGACTTCCCTATCGCAATTTCTACCACTCGTCCGGAAACTAAAGTTGGCGATACTGCAGTAGCGGTTCATCCTTCTGATGAAAGGTATGCCCAGTACATCGACAAAGAGTATGACTTGGTGTTTGCTGGGGTGCCACTACATATTAAAGTTATTGCTGATGAGGCGGTTGAAAAAGATTTTGGCACCGGCGCACTTGGCGTAACCCCTGCTCACAGCATGATTGATGCGGAAATGGCTGAGCGGCATCAGTTGCCAATGCATCAGGTCATTAATGAATTTGCCAAAATGATGATTGGAAGTGATAGCGGGCCGGCAATTCTTGGCAAAAAAACTACTGAGGCACGCCAATTAATTGTTGATTGGTTGAGGGAACAGAACCTCCTGATTTCCGAAGAGCCTACAAAGCAGAACATTGCTACCGCAGAACGATCCGGTGGCATTATCGAACCATTACCAAAAAAGCAGTGGTTTTTAGCTGTAAATAAGCCATTTTCAGTTAAAAATTCGCAAATTGAAGGCATTCAGACTGGCCAAGAAATTACTTTAAAAGAACTTATGCGTCACGTAGTTGAGAGTGGTCAAATTAAAGTTACCCCTGATTATTTCACCAAAACTTATTACCACTGGATAGATAATTTACGCGACTGGTGCATCTCGCGCCAGATATGGTTTGGGCACCGCATTCCTGTTTGGTATAAAGGCGGTAGCGTACCAGAAGTTTATTGCGGAGTTGATGCACCCGCAGGTGAAGGCTGGACACAAGACGAAGATACTTTAGATACCTGGTTCTCTTCTGGACTCTGGACCTTTTCTACTCTTGGCTGGCCGGAACAAACCGAAGACTTAAAAACTTTCCACCCCACAAGCGTACTAGAAACTGGTCATGATATTTTATTTTTCTGGATCGCGCGTATGATCCTTATGACTGGGTACCACTTAGGTCAAATTCCATTTAAAGATGTTTATTTACATGGGTTAGTTCATGATGAAAAAAATCGTAAGATGAGTAAAAGTCTTGGCAACATTATTGATCCGCGCGACATGATTGCTAAGTACGGTACTGATGCATTGCGCTATGCGTTAATCTTCAACACTGCGCCAGGCACAGACATGGCTTTAGCTGAAGATAAAATTAAAGGCATGAAGCACTTTGGAAACAAACTTTGGAATATTGCCCGTTACATTTTAGCTAATGTTGACGAAAGTACGACAAATGATGAGCACAACTTCCAAACCAATACAGATGCAGATAAAAAAATAGTCGAGCAACTACAGCAAACTATTGTACAAGTCCATGATCACTTAGAAAAGTTTCGCTTGCACGAAGCAGCGCAAGGGTTATATCAGTTTGTATGGTATGAGTTAGCAGATGTATACATTGAAGCGAGCAAAACGCAGCTACAAACCGAAGCGCAAAAAAAAGATACCCAAGAAATTTTGTTGTATCTTTTGAAAGAAATATTAAAGTTGCTACACCCGTTCATGCCATTTCTTACCGAAGTATTATGGCAAGAACTTTACAAGGCAAAACTTACCAAGCAACCGTTAGTTATGATGGCAGAGTGGCCATCTGCTTAGAGGAGCCGATTACTTAAGCAGGCTGGTTTTGTAACTGCTGCGTGTGATGACGCATGTGTCGATAAGCCAAAATTGCCAGCACAATAAATAATAGTAGTAATAGGATCATTAAAATCCACATTATTACAATGTTGCTATTCTTGAGGGGTGGAGAAACTGTCGTCGTTCCTCCACCAGAAACTGGCTCAACTAAGCGAAAAGTATCAGAAGCAACAGACGTCACCCCAAGGTACTTACTGCTAACTTCAATAGTGTATTCCCCTGCTGGAGTCCGTGGTGCAGTAAAAAATGTTTTTTGAATCTGCGCCTTTTTGCTAAATGATACTGTATCAGTTGTATCTAAAACAACATTTTTATCAGGCCCATAAACTTTGTAGTGGATATCTTGGTTGCTAATTTCATCATCGCTATTACTAAGCAGGGTAACTTGTCCAATGATCTTTTGTCCTACAGTAACAGTTTTATACTGATCAAAGACATTAAAGAATACTCCGAACAATAAATTTGGCGGAAGAACAATTGGCGGAGTTTGCGGCTCGCCCGGAATGCTTGGCGAACCTGGAGTTGGCGGCGTAGTTCCTGGTGGCGAGGTTGGTGGTGTGGAAGGAGGCTGAGGAATCCTGGAATTAACTGTGAAGTTTGCCTCTGCAAATCCAGATCTTGTGAGATCGTATGAATCAAACACAGCAACACGAATTGTGTAATTCCCGTTTACCAAACTTACGGGTGACTGCCAAAACCAATTTCCATTTGCCCCGGCTCTAGTAGTGCTATTTAATTCAGAGGCCCCGCGAATAGTAATAAATACCAAACCATTTGGTACCGAAGTTGTACCGGAAAATGATGGCCTATCGATTTCGAAAACATAACGACCGGTCTGCACCGGTATTTGCCCTCTTGGCTCAGCAACAATAGTAATAGTCGGGTTAGCGGTTTGTTGTGGTGGTGGTACATATGCACTACCACCATTTGGGTCCTGAGGCCCTGGAGTTACTCCAGCGACTGTGGCAGTAACTTGCACATCTTCGGCGCCTGCATTCATCCAAACTGTGCCCATGGTTCCGACCATTGCCAAAGCAGCGAAGGCAAAACAAAACCCAACCGACATATGGTAAAGTCGATGCACATGGTGATGAGTCACAGGCTTGGGGTAAAGTTGCATAAATTTATTGAGCAGGGGTTGCGGTTGGAGTCGCAGCAGGAGCAGCTGGAGTATCTGTACCATCAATTAATGGCGCAAGCTCGATTATTTGATTACTCCTTGGTCTATACAAAATTGCTTTACGGGCCTTTGAGTAAATTAACACCTTGTCGCGGACTTCAGCCTTTGCAAAAAATGGTTGGCTCTTAAGCTTGTTTAAGTCGGTAACAGTTGCAATGGTCGGCTGTTCATCTGTGGGTAATATAATTAATTTACCTACCTGGTCTATGAGTTGAGCATTTTCTAGGCGCAGTTGCGTGCCTAAATCAGCATTACCGTTATGCAGTTGAACCTTTACCTCATTTAACTGTGTCTGTGAACGCCAGTACATTATTCCTAGTAAAATAAGCAATGCTACGCATACTCCGACAATTATCCAGATCCAAAACCTGCTCAATTTAGTAGAGTCCTGTTTAACGTAAACTTCTGAATTTAAAGAAGGGGGCTTATTTGGTGAATCAAACATAACATAATCTTAACGTGAGAAGCGTAGGTTTGCAACTTTGCTCTATTTCTCTACTAAACTGCTATTCAGCCGAACCTTCGCTTGATGAGTCACCTGATGAATCACCTGATGAGTCGGACGACTCTGATGGGGCTGGATCGCCGCGCGGTGATGGAATTTCTTGCGCTGGTTGCTCTACCCCAGCATCACCACCCGAATCGTTATTGATTGTGTTGCCAGGAGTATTATCAGTACCATTACCGGAGTTCTCTTCAGCGCTATTTGTAGTATCTCCGGCTACTTGGCCGTCATCTGTCTTAGTCTCTGGTGCAAAATCTCTGGGACCCTCGTAATCCAAGCTCATGAATGTTGTAGCGTTTCGTACTGCAAAGGCGGTCCAGCTAAACTTCACATCTGTGCTGGCTGGACGGTTCAATACGATCGTAAAACCTCTGTCACTCTTGTTAGTAATCACGAAGGTAATCCCCTCTCCTAAGAAAGTTCGGGCCTGTGCAATATTTGCCGCTTTGGTTTCTTCGGAGCCCTCACCGTCTTGTTCAAAGCTAAACGATGCGTTCACAATTGGTTGTGCTAAGTACTGTCTGGTAAATTCAACGTCCACGCTTTGTACTCCGGCTTTAATGACAGCGAATCCAGCTGTGTCAGTTGTAAAGTATGGGGTGCCGAAGAACTCTACATCGCCTTGGAATGATAATAGATCACCAATCGGACTAATGGTATCTACCAGCAACCCGCCATTAAACATAACAGTTGAAGAAATTACAAGACTTCCATCTGTTGTTGCCGCTGAAAGCAAGTCTGTACGTAAGCTGTGGGTTGTAACATTTGGAGAAATCACTTCAGCCCCTGCAACTACTAAGTCTGTATTTACTTCTGACAAATTCTGGAAGTTCAAATTTGGCAGCTGAGAAAGTAAATGCTGCAAAATTTGGCTTGATGTTTCGGCGCTTTGTTCTGGGTCGTTATAGTCAAACGTTACACCACCTTCAATTTGATCCTCGATTGCTAAACCATTAAAACTGTTTGGTTTAATGAAAGACGTTACAATGCCTTCATCATCATTCATTGATTCTAATGCTTGACCAATTATTGTTCCGGCCTGAGTGGCTCGCATAGCAAATCCTGGGCGAGTAGCCGATGCGGTCAGGAAATCACCTGGCTGAATGTTGCCGTTTTCGTTGGTGACCTTAACTTGACTGCGACCAGTTATAATTACTGGATAATTACGCTGATTACCACTTGCTGCGCCACGGCTTGCGCCTAGCAGAAGGCCCGCTTCACTACCAACAACTCCCATAGGTGGCAGACTTCCACGCGGACCAGCAGTACTACCTGCAATATTAGCTTTCATTATAAAGCCGTCATGGCTCGGGTCAATTGTAACTAAATCCCCTGCCTGCAAATTTGCATCAGTAGATTTAAAACTTTCACCAATATTATCACGAGTCAGTTTTAGCAAGTCGCCGAACACATCGCCGGTAGCAATGCTACGTGAAGTTAACATTCCCGCCAAAGTCAAATTAACTGGATCAGTAGTGGTTGCGCCATTCCAAGATAAATTCACTAACACCAACACTTGAGTTTGCGATGTATTTGGGTTCCATACTTCTAACGCCTTACCAATAACTGGACCGCTTGCCGAAGCTTTCATGGCTTTGCCAGGATATGTACCGCTACTCACAACGTAGTCGCCTGGTAAAATTGGTGGTGAATCTGGGGCTACATTTACTGGTACACGTCCCGCCAATGCCACTGGCACTGTTGGTAAACCATTAATAGCAGCTTCAACTTGCGACAAACGCAGTCCTGGATTAGTAGAGTAAATACCAACAACGGTTTTGTCATAAGCTGATGGAGTTTTGATTACCAAGCCACTTTCATGCGGGTCTAAACTTAATACATCACCAGCCACCAAACCTTGCTCGCGCGTTGGATAATCTTCTGCTAAGTCATACGCGCCAGTAGTGGAGACAATGCCGTGACTAAATAAGAAGCTACCCATATTGCTAGTGTTGTTTTGTCCAGTTTCAGCACCAACAAAACTAATTGAAGCATAGTTACCGCCCCCAGAATCAAATTTCAAAGCGTAAGAATTAGTATATGTTTTTGACCAAACGTAGACTGAACCAATATTATCTGCGTCATCGTAAGTCCCTACATATAAGGATCCATTAAAAGCAATTAAAGCGCTGGCATCGTTAACATTCGTTTCTGAACCAAACTCACCAGCGGTAGAATTAATATGTGTCCAAACTCTAGTAGTGTCATCAAATTCATATACCTGCCCCACATTATGTGCTGACGCCCCCGCAGCATACAATCTACCATTATAAGACCGTAGGGCTGGGACTGAATCATACTGATCTGCATCATTAGCCTCATCAATTAAACCTGGCGTTACTGTTTCATGCCTATAGCTGGCAGTAGGTTCATACTTGTCATCTCCGCTGAGGGTTTCATCTAAGGTCATGGAGTATATTTCCGCTGAATTATCTCCATCACCATACACACCAAAGAATAATCGACCGTTATGTACTGTCATCGAGCTCACGTATCTAATACTGCCTGTATCGATAAAGGTTCCTATAGATACCTGATTCAAACCATTCAACGGATACCAACTCCTATGACTACTGGTTATACCACTAAGAACACAAAGGCGGGCATCCCCTCCGGTGTATGACCCTGCACCCCAGAATAACCGATGGTTATATACTGCGAGTTTTCCGGTAGTTATCCCTGCGGTTTCATCTCCGCAAGCACCAAGGTTATCAGTGTTGGTAATTGCAAATACATTATTACTATTCAACACATAAACATTACCAGAATCAGCGTCACCGCCCGGATCACCAGTGGCAACGAACAACAGCCCATCATAAACCGCTAAATCACTGATACCATCAATATCGGCTTCAGATCCTAATGTACCTAAAGTGCCATTTAATTGTGCCCAGCTACTGCCATCATAAGAATAGACGCCCGCAGTATCTGCACCAGTCTGTGTGCCAGCATAAAGTTTGCCATTAAAAACAGTTAGTACCATGGCGTCAATATTGGCTGAGTCACTGCTGATTACTTTGCCTGGGTCATCGGTAATTTTAGTCCAAGAGTTACCACCATCATATATATAGACTGATGAACCATCCAGCTCGCTAGTAGCAGCGTAGAGCTTGCCATTGAAAACAGCAAAACTCGAAACACCATCTCGGTTAGTTTCACCCCCAAACTCCCCCACATTATTATTTTGAATGGTGAAACCACCAGCAGTAGCATCACCCTGAGCGCCTATAACCAAATCCGCGCCATCTAAGGTTAGGAGATCGGTGCTGTGAGTCAGAGTAGCGTCGTTACCAAAATTAGCAACTCCGCCATTACTCAAAAACAGGTTTGACCACCTATACGACGAGCTACCCAATGCGTATCCTCCATCAACAGATGGTTGCAGTGTTCCAGTAATATTCCAATCTGTGCCATCGAATTGAGCACGAGTGGTACCACCAGATCCTAAAATAATATTGTTTGTCAGACCTGTAGTTCCGTTAATATTCATCCCCACAATTGTATTCCCAGTTCCAGTAGTTATAGATTGTCCTGCTCCTGTACCAACTAAAGTATTATTAGTTCCTGTTGTTACTGCTGTCCCTGCAAGATAACCTATGGCTGTATTGCTCGTATTAATTGCCGAAGCAGGATCCATAGCATACAAAGCACGATACCCAACAGCTGTATTCCTACTTCCATCCACATTACTTCCCAAGGACTCTCGACCAACGGATGTATTATAACTTCCAACTGAATTAACGGCGAGAGCTCCCGAACCCAATGCAGTATTGAAAGCTCCACTAGTATTAGCTTGCAAGGAAAATACCCCAAAGGAAGCATTATCAGTTCCTGTCACAACGCCTGTCATAGAGTTAAAACCAACCGCTGTGTTGTATCCGCCATTGGTAACACCACCCAGTGTTCCTGGCCCAATTCCCAAATTAGGTCCTGCATTAGCTGTTAAGTTTCCTGCGCCTGCGAGCCAATAATTATTCAAACTGGTATCGGCTTGAATTACATTCTGGGAATTAATCTGATAAGCATTCCCAGTACTAACATTTACAGTTCCACCGGTCAAAGTTGTGTAAGTTGCAGCACCAAGGACCGGGGTTACTAACGTAGGCGAAGTTGAAAATACTAAGTTTGTAGATGTTGTTCCAGTGGTGCCTGCGGCAGTAAACCCAGTAATGTTGTTAAAACAAGTAATTGATGCGACAGAACAGTTAGTACCACCCTTGGCTACAGTTAAAGTTCCAGCAACTTCTGCTGTGCCTAAATCAACTGCTGTAGTAGATGAACCACTGCCAACAAATAATGATGCTGTTAAGGTGTCAGATACTTGGGAGTCGCTCAAAGATGAGGTCCATTGCGGAGCAGAACCAGTTGAAGTCAAGATTGTATTAGCACTACCTATACCTAATTTAGACAAGGTTGTTGCCCCAGATGCGTATAACATATCTCCGATTGTATAGGAAGCAATGTTAGTACCACCCAAAGCAACTCCTAATTGAGCATTCACTGACCAAGTGCCCGCGGAAATTGATGGCACACCAGTCGAAGCAGAGGTGTTAATTCCAGTACCACCATACTGAGCGCCGATTGCCGTAGCATTCCAGGTACCTACAGTAAGAGTGCCAACGCCAGTTATACCTGTGTAGGAACCGGAAAGAGCAGTAGATTGCAAAACTCCAGTCCCATTAATTATTTGGGTTCCATTAACTCTAAGCACGTCATCCCAACCACTGCCAATATTAAGGGCATACTCTGCTGCGGCTGTGCCGGTCAGATCCCCGACCTTAAGTGCATTTAAAGAAACTTGAGCATCTCCACTTATTGCATCTATGCCAATAATATTAGCAGTGTTAGTACCTGCTGATGCATTTCCAATAGTCGTAGCGATATTTAATCCCTGGTGGGTTTGCGTACCACTAGTATCCGCTGGGGTTGTGAAAGTAATCTTTTCTAAGTTATTCGTAGTACCTGAATTTGCTGTAATAGTCTTAGAAATAGTAGTGAGGCCATTCAAAGAGATTGCCCCTGTACCTGTACTTAAAGTACCGGTACCAGTTTGCGTATAGCTACCAGTGTTGGTAATTCCAACTACCGCCGCGATTGCGCCAGAAGAGTTGACTTGGAATAAATCACCAGAGCCAACTGTAAACAATGATGCTGGTGTGGAATCACCCACACCAACATTACCGCCGTTAGGATTTAAGGCCAGACTGTAATTAACTGCTAAATTGGAAACATTTGTTACTTGCAACCACCCATACGAGTTAGAAACATTTAGTCCTATGTCTAACACCTCACCAAACCCCAATCCTCCTGGACCCGATGCTATGCGCAAAGCTCCATTTTGAGTAGATCCAGAAGTTGCAGGAATACCCTGGTTAACATTAGTTTGGTTCAATCCAATTACTAACTTCTGTTCTGGCACTACTGTTCCAATACCCACATTACCACCGGCGAACACAGCAGCATAATTAGTATCAGCTGCGCTTGTAGTAATATCCTCTACATAGAGGCCATATTTTTTGGTTGTCCCAGTAGTATTCATGGATGGATTGGCTACATATAACCCATATGAATTAACTATCCCAGAAGCCGCCACGGTACCAGAAGCTTTAAAATAACCGCCGTAGACATTTTCTGTTGATCCGTTAGATAGTGTGGTGGAAGGGTTTGAATACACCCCGTAAATATTCTGTGTACCACCGGTATTGACAGAGGTTGAGGCTGGTTGTAATCGAACTCCATAATTAGACCTTGTTCCAGAACCGATAATCCCAGCAGCAGAGGTTGCAGCATCTAAGGCGATAATAGTATCAGCAGTGGTTGAAGAAGTAGATACAGTAGCGTATTGACCAACTCCAATTTTTGCTGCATTACCAGACAGTGCAATTGTTTGATAATCACCATAAACCGTATTAGCTAAAGCGGTTGCATCGGCTACGGTTGTGTAGTTAGCATAGGCCGTATCTGCATTGGTAGTGTTAGCATTGGTGAAAGAATTATACAAACCGTAGCCGGTTCCAGAAGAAGTTGACGTGGTTGCCGTGCCAGTTAAGGTGACAAGCTTTGATCCATTAGTAATGGTGGCATTGGTAATACTTTGGTTAGCGGTAAAAGCATTTGCTTGGTTTAGGTACGCTACATTAGTAAGTGTGCCAGCAGTGTTAATAGAAGTGCCGTTAAGTTGTAAAGCTGTAGTTGCATTAATGGTTGGTGAGGTAACAGAAGTGCCGACAGTTATAGCGGCAGAAAATGATGGTGCTCCAGCGTTAGCTACTAACACTGTATTGGCTCCACCTTGCGCAGTGGCTTGGATCGCTGAAGCAGAATTACCATACAGCACCCCATTGGCTGCAAAAGTAGCAACGCCAGTGCCACCCAAAGATACCCCGAGCTGAGAGCTTACTGACCATGTACCCGAGGAAATTATTGGTACGCCAGTCGAGGCTGAAGTATTTAGCCCGGTACCACCATACTGAGCTCCTATTGCAGTCGCGTTCCAAGTACCAGTTGTAATGACACCAGTGTTGGCTGTTACAATCAAACCGTTATAGCTTGCTGCGCCAGTAATCGCGCCAGTTAATCCTAAAGTAGTAAAACTACCCCCGGCAGTACATGCAAACGCACCACTTGAATTAGTAACTGTACAACCAGTTGAACTACTGCCACCACCTAAGAGAATGTCGCCCGTCGCACCTCCTAAAATTAGGTTGCCTGTTGAAGTAGCTCCAAGACTAATAGTGCCAGACCCTTTTGCATCCAAAGTTAGATTTTCATTACTCCCCGAAGAAATGACTGCTACCGCTAAACCACTGCCTGCATCCGCAGAAGTTACTTTTAATCCAGTGTCTGCAGATGCAGTAGAATTATCAACCTGGAAACTATAACCAGTTCCTTGGTTCGCAACTGTCAAAGCAGTTGAAGATGTGCTAGTTGTATTAACTGCACCATCCCCACTAACTCCATTAGCGACAAAGGCGTAGGCAGAAGAAACTAATTGTTTGCGTGGTGACATTTCCCCATCATAACCAGAGCCTGGGTCAAAATCGATTGTTAAATACAACTCGCCACCGGTGAAATCAACACCAGCCAATGAGTTACATGTTCCCAGCTTCGTATTGAATACACCGTTGGTAACTTGAATTTTCTGACAAGGATCCGTTGGGACTTGATCATATGTTTCTGTCCAAAGCAAGCTACCAGCGGTTGGATCATCGTACAACCTAAACTTAAATGAATAAGTACCGTTTACAACATTATTACCATTACTTACTTGAGTCAGCTTACCTTGGAAATTAATGTACTTTGGAATTGCCGCCTCAGCTGTTGAAGTAGCATAGCCCAATCCCCCTACCACTAGCACGAGTGCGTAAACACACACCAAAATAACCGTTCTCATTCTGAGGATGGTTCCTAGGGTGTGCGAGTGCGCAATCTTAATTTTTGTGGTTAGGTTTTTCATTCAACTAGACTAAAAAGCAAAAACACCGCTTCAGTTCTTAGTAGACTGACGGTGCAGTAATTTGAGTAGACAATTGGCACATTTGCCAAATGAGCTGCTTTGGGTAGCGACGGTCACGGCGGCTACCAATGCGAACAGCTTGGATCTTGCCTTCCTTTTCCCAATTGCGAAGGGTGTTAGGATGGACATTAATTAGCTGAGCAGCTTCCTTGATCGTTAACAGCTCTGGCATATTCGGATCGTATGACATATTATTGTTGCTCGGTCTTTTTAAAAAGTTCCGAGATTGTTAATTTATTTTTGTTTTTACTTTTATTCAGTGCTTTTCGGAGCAAGAAAAAAGCATGGGCCCAAATACCATTTGAACCTGCTCTTTTGGCAGGTTCAACTAAGTATTCACTTAGATATTCGGTTGTATTTTTGTTTCGACTTTGATGAAGTTCTGTTCGAACTTTCTGTTATTAGTATAGCAGAAAAAGTGCCATTTGTCAACACAATTTACCATAACTTAACAACGGTTCTTGTCTTATTTTGACTGGTTGATTATGTACTGATTGTAACGTCTGATGGCAAAGCGCAAGAGCAGAACAAGCAATATGAGAGCCGACAATATAATGCCCAGCTCTTTAATAGGTAGCACCCAGAAACTAATGGTGGTCCTTAATTCTAATTTTGGATTCCCGTAATATATCACTGCTTCGGCAGTATATCTGCCAAATGGGAGTCTGGGAGACCACAATGAAGTAAACTCCCGGCTGGACTGCGGCAGAACAATATTCGCATCTTTATTGATTGGTAGCTGAGCAACCTGTTTGCCAAAAATATTGCGAAGGGTTATCTCCCCTTTTGGTTTAGAGTGAACATTACCAGCGTTTTCCAAAACTGAAGTGAACTGAATCGCTTGCTTGCTAAATGTTTTATTATTTATTGAAAAGCTTTTTAACTTCATTTGCTCTTGAGACTTACCAAGTCTGAGCAAAATTATTGCACCAACCTTGTGCTGTACTAAACTTGCTGTTGAGTCTGAATTTCCTGGCGGTCTCCCAAATAAAATTCCGCCGTAATGAGTACCGGGCTCTGCCTCGCTCGGCGTAGAAATACTAAACACAACTTCAGTACTGCTTCGAGCAGGAATAGTAAACTCTGGTTGTTTTGTAATAGTAATCCAGCGGCTTAATGAAAGTCTTGGATCAGCATCTTCATTGCTTTCTAAAAAAATAGCTTGGCCTGTTTTTTGGTCTGGCACAAAATCGTTAATACTCGCTATGAAACTTAGTGGCTGATCGGTTGTATTACCAAGTTTAATTGAACGCTCAATGGTTTGACCTGGCTCGGCATCAATCTCAATCAAAAATGGGTCGATGCTTAAACCTTCAACCTGCAGGGTTTTATTTGCTGATTGCTGCTGACCCTGTACTTGTGCCCGGGCAGTTGCTGGCACGAATAACAAGACAAAAATAATTATTTGAGAAAAAAATTTCATCAGTTAAACAAATCTAAAATTGTGCCGTTGTAATGTATGTTACCAAGTTTTGATAACTACCATTTGGCTGTAAGCTCCCAATTTCTACTTTATATATTAAATACGTATCTTCTGCTGTTGCCGGACCAGCACTGCACGCCACCTCTTCGGGCGTTGTAGTGAGTTGCGCAAATGTATCACTGCTAGAAAAGCGTCCTAGAGTGCCGGTACAAAGCAGTGAGTCAGTGGAGTGATAGCCAAACTTCCCCGTGCTTGGACTAGCCCCCCAAGCGGCTGGACTTGCGTTAGTACCAGAAACTGGATCGATCTGCGAACCACTCGTGGTACGCAATTGATCGTCATGTTTTACTGTTGTTGAATAACCATTCGTGGCATTGGTAGTTACGGTTATAAGGTGTGCAGCGGTTTTTGGGGTGCTTACCACAAGTGAACCGTAAGCAATAGCATTGGCCGTTGAAGTTGTAGTGGTAGTTACCCCACCCACAGTTGTTCCACTACTAACTCCTGAAAACACAACTGTTAAATCTGGCCCAACAGTGCTTGCGCTAGCCTCAGGTGAAAAGGCGGTTTCTGTATCTTCCGCATCACTCCCACTGCCATAGCTAGCTTTTACCTTGATTTTATAAGTGGTATTTGGTGCAAGCCCTACCACAGTCTCACCGGTGGCACTATTCCAGTTAGCATAAGTTTGCCAAGCTTCGGCCGTGCCTAGAGTGTCATCAGCTTGAATATAGTAAGTGGTTGTAAAGTTATCAGATGATATGGCGATGGCATAAGTCGTGTCGGACTGCTGGCCTTCCCCTTCATCTACCACAAAGTCTAACTGATTATACATTGTGCCAGTGGTATTGGTCAGTGTTGGTGTTCCTGGGACACCTGGAAAAGCTGATGGGAAAAATCCAGAAAAAATATTGTAGTTACTAGAGCTCACGCCGCTATCTGAAGTGTCACCAATAGAATCGCGCGATGAATAGTTAGGTGAACTGCTTGGCTCGCCACCGCTATCAAAAGTCCCATCCTCTACTTGATAGTTAGTACTACTAGTAGTTTGGGCTGATGCAATTCCAGGTAACAGTAAAAAAATTATTACAATAACTAATTTTTTCATCACGTTTAAAGGTTTTGCCTGGCACGGCTAATAATGTACCGGTTGTATCTCCTAAGAACAAAGCGCAAAAAGCACAAGATAATTATTAAACCAGGAATAATAATAGACAATAGTTGCCAAGGAATAACATAGAAAGTAAATTCAGCATGATCGGTTTTCAATGTCTTGGTACCAAAAGCTATCTTAAGCTGTGCATTATAGCGGCCTATCATAAAATGTTTTGCCTGGTACTTCACCGAATCCCAGTAAGACATAGCATCTGCCTTAGGTAGATCGATCACTGGTTTTTGTTTTTGATCCCCACCTCGATCTGTCCAAGTGGTGAAAAACTGACGCACACTTTTTGGCAACACACTTCCTGCAACTGGATTAGCTTCCAGAATTTTTGCAGTGCGTCCGAGAAAATTTTTAATCACCACATCACCAATTGGTTTAGTGTGGTCATCACCAGTGTTCTGGAACCGGTAATAAAATTGTACAGGTAGTTGAGTAAAAAACTTTTGCTTACCAGTGGTGCCAAATTCTAAAATATTTGCATCAGAGTTAAATTTCCCGTTAACTCGAAGTAGAATTAAACTTCCCAATTTAGCACTTAAAGCCAGTTCTTGCTCAGTTCCATCCAAACTTGGTGGCTGAGTCAAAAAAAACAAAGCTGCATAATGACCACCAGGATCTGCATTGTATGGTATATCAATTTCAACTGGCAAGATAATACTCTCACCTGGACCCAGGGTAATGGATGGCTGAGTTTTAATCCAAACGGCTAAATCTTCCTGCCTAGTGGTAAAGGTAGGATTCCCAGTTTCATCCTGAGCATTAAAATTTTCAGCCCTGATGTAAAAAGTCCGAGTTTCACGCTCTTCATTGGTTACTTTTATTTCTGGGTAAACCACTGTGCCAGGATTAGCATCAATTTCCACTTTAGGCGTAACCGTAAGAGCCTGAGCTTGTTTAAATGAGGTTAAACTAACACTTGAAAATAGGCAAAATAAAACAGCAAATGATAATATCAATTTGCGTTTGCGTATAAGAATGTTGGGGAAATTGCTCAACATTCCTCAATTATAACACGAAAATTACTAAAACGACCCAGTGGCAATATACGTGAGGGTGGTGCTGTAGCTACCTGCTGGGGTAGCCCCGCCAATGTTGGCTAGGTAGTGCGCAGCAATAGTTTCTGTATTTGTAGGTGTGGTTCGAGAAACCACAGTAGTTGTAGTGCTAGCCACAAAATTCCAGTTATTGCTGGCATTGTCATATGTGGTAACTACTGTTGAACCACCGCTGGCAGTATAAGAAGTAGCAAATTGTTCGGTCCCAGGAGTACCGTCAGCATCTCCTGTAATCGTTGCTGGATCAATATTATCTCCGCCAGAGGTTAAAGTCGCACCATTATATGAAAGAAAGTAACCACTGGATGCATTTGTGGCCACAGTTAAGTTAACTGCTGTAGAGTCTGATCCACTTCCCGCAGCATTGGCAGTTGCGTATCGCGCTGCACCAGTTCCAAGTGTTCCAAAACCAATCGCATTATCATCAATGGTAAATGTAATAGTTGGGTCCACTGTTGCAGTTACGACCACTTGGTCATCAGAAATAATATCCACTGCTGCGGTGCCAGTGTCGCCAAAACTTCCGGCAATGGCTATGGTGTCACTAGAGCCAATTGCACCGTTAGTGATTTGGTTTGATCCTGGACCAGTTCCTGTAGTATCTGTTGCATTTGTGCCGATGCGAAGTCTCACACATCGCCCTGCAGTAATAGTAGCTGAACCACCGCCAGAAGTTATAGTTACTACCTGGCCCGAACCTGCAATGTTAAATTGGGAACTGGATCCACCAGAAGTTACAACTGATTTTTCTGTAAATGTTGCGGAAGAACAAGTTCCGCTGTTACCTTCAGCAAAGTCAAAGTCTGCACCTACGAGTGATCCAATTCCAGTAAACCCTGCAGAAAAAGTTAAGGTAATGATGCCACCAGAAGCAACTCCACTAGGAGTCACAAATTTAATTTCATGATTTGCTGCAGTGCTAGCCTTTAAGCGGCTCATTGTATCAGAGAATTGAGTAACAGATGCGGCTTGCGCTGAACGTGGGCCAATTTGCATTGAAACGATTAAAAGAGCTACAAGCGAGATTTTCGCCGCAGTTTTTCCGTATTTCTGCAAATAATTATTCTTTTGTTTCATTTTTGACAGGTTTGAGCCTAAGTTACTTAATTGTATCATATTTAGGCTAAAATTGCAAATTATTACTCTTTGTTTGTATTAGAAGAGTTGGAATTAACAGAATTACTATTTTTGTTTGTGGTATTGGTGTCTTTAGTGTTAGAAGAATCTGACTTAGGGTTAGTAATATCTTCACCTGCTATCCCACCAGAACTGACTCCATCTGTATTTAGTGGCGCTATTTCAATTACTTTATTCTCGGAAGGTCTGTATAAGATCGCCCTACGTGCTTCTTGATAAATCAACACTTTGTCGCCAGCGACTGAATTAGCAAAAAATGGTTGATCATTCAACTTTGCTGGATCTGTGACAGTTGCTACTGTCGGATCTTCTCCTTCTGGGAGGATTACCAACTTAGCAACTTGCTGTACAATTTTTTCTGCTTCTTCTTTATTCTTAGAATTTGGGTCATTTTTAACAGCTGCCAATTCTTGCTGAGTCTTTCGTAAATCATAGTAAGACTTTGCCCCAAAAATTACGGCCCCTACAACAAAGAGTACTGCTAGTATAAAAACCAGTTTTTTCTTACTGTTAAACATCTTATTGAAAAACCCAGAACTAAAACGTTGTGGAAGTTGCATGCTTCTTTCCATGTCTGGAGCGAAATGATCAATATACGAAGCTGGAGAAACTTCTCGCATTGCTTTTTTTAATTCAGGAGAACTTTTTAATTTCTTTTTTATCATAGCCTAACTATTATATCAAATAAATCCAATTACACAAAAATTTAGTATTTTGCTACTTCATGGATTCTATTCAAGTCCCGTTCCAGCGGCACTATCGGATGGTGGAGAACCTTCAGATGAATTCAATGAATCTGGCTGAACAGTATCATCTGTAGTAGATTGGTCTTCTGTTGAGGAAGTGTCATCGGAACCTAGGGCCTCTTCTTCAGAAGAAGAAGAATTGTCCCCAGCCACAACACCACTATCTTCATAATTATTATCGTCAAAAATAGTTTGTTCTTCGACAATTGCTGGAATATAGTCTCCTGCTCCTAGCCCATCAGAAATTACTAGTCGGGGCTGTTTTACTGCTAGAGCAACCCAACTAAAAATTATATCCTGAGGGGCAGGTTTGCTCAAAATAATACGAAATCCATTCTGATTCTTTCTGGTTACCAAATATTGTATATCACTCCCAAATAACAACTCTACATTAGCATCATCAATCACTCGCATTGTATCGATCGCTTGTTGATTTATTTCTTCTAGAATTTGGTTATCTTGTTCTTGGGTAATATTTACGATTACAGTTGGCTGTTCTAAGTATGGACGTTCAAACGCAATGTCAACATAACGGTCACCTTGCAAAATTTTTGCGAAGCCTGCAGTGTCTGAATTAAAATATGGTCGGCCAATAAATGTTAAGTCTGCAAGCATGTTAATTCCCCTACCTTCTGTGCCAATTGTAAGCACCTCCAACCCATCTGCTACCAAATTCGGGGTAATCACTTCAAATGTAGCACTCAAGCGATCTGTAAGAATTTGGGACGATACCCCTTCAGCTTCTTTTTGTTCTCTCATTTGTTTTAAGAATGCAAGAATTTTGTCTTGTTTTGTTGAATCATTCTTGTATTCACCATTTTCAAATAGGACGGAGTCTTCACCAGGAAGTTTATTTAAAGAGTCATCAGAAATTGCCAATTCCATTTGAGTTATCAAATCTTCGACGGAAATTCCAGAATGCTCACCTTGCTCAACGAACATCGTTACCATTCCACAATGTGGGCCTTGTTCTTCGCTATCTGAAGTGGGTGATTCATCGCTAGGAGTATGATCATTAGGCATTGAACAATAATTCATATTCTCAACCAGTGGGCTATCTGCCAATGCTTTTCCAATTACAATACCCTTCCCTGTTGCACGCATGGCATAACCAGGAATAGTTGAAGTTGTTAAATAATCACCAGTTTTTACTGGGCCATTTTCATCACTAAATTTAACCGGGATACGACCCTTCAATGCAATTGGGTATCCGCTCTCTGAATAATTACCTAAAGTAACGCCTGGTCTAGTAGACACAACACCGAGCACGTTGCTTGCATATGGTTTATTAGTTTTTATAACATCATCACCATCACTGTTCGGATCAATAGCTACTACATCACCATAATCTAAGACTTCTGTGGAGTGATAATACTCAGCTAAGTCAGCACCCTGGCCCAGGCCAAGTACGTCTTGAGTAGCACCAAATAAACCCATGGCAACTAAAGCTTGTCTAATGTCTTCAATCGCACTAATGGTATCCCCTTGCAATTGCTTTAAACTGGTATCATTTCGCCTAACTCTCAAAAATGCTCCTGTGCCTATGGCTAAAGTCTCCGAATAAGATCCAATCGCGGTAATGTTATCTGATCCAGTACCTGACCAGGACGAACCCAAATCATCATTAACATAACCTGCATCAGCGTGGATTACTTCTGTTTTTATGGAACCTGCGCCAGCATTTGTATAAACAGTTACGCCACCGCCATCTGCCCCATCATTGGTTCCTACATAGACTCTTCTAACTTTATTAAGTTGGGTTGGTGAATCAACACTAATTGCCGTTACATTATTACTTGAGCCATAAAGTTTCGCTGGAGCAACCTGATAGTCTGTCGTAGTATCTGGAATAGTTGTGAATGCCGGGTAAACCGTAAAGGTTGTAGCTGTATTCGAAATAATGGTTCTAGTTTGTCCTGAGCCAGTTCCACCTGTTAGCTCTACTACCAAGCCTACAAATGAATCAGGTACATAACTTTCACCGGAGTCGCCAATGGTTGTAGAACTAGTAGTGGTAGCGTCTGTAACAGTAGCATTAGGTCTAATCATATGAGCCCTACCATCTAAGTACAACTTGTTTGCACTCTGCGCAGTCAAACCATCTGCAGTAGTACCACCACCAGAACTCCATACCATATCATCGATAGAGCCATCCCAGAAGTTAGTGCCGGTAGTACAGTTGGCGCCTGAACAAGCTCCGCCAACTGTTAATACCTGTGAAGCATCTAAGGTAGCGGTTGCCGCTAAGGAAGTGTCACAAGCTGCTGCCTGACGACCATCAATATACAAACAAATATCAGTATCAGTGTTGGTGTAAACCAAATGGTGCCATTGGTTGTCGTTATATGTTGCTGCCGAAGTAACAGAGTCATCATAAGTAGTTTCGTATGTCCAAGTAGTAATGCTGTCTAACCCAATTTTAATTGTTCCTGTTGATGTCATGCCGGCCCAAATACAACCTACAGCGACCGTAGGAGTTGCCGGTGTATAACAACGTTCAAATAAAGTATCTGAGGCCGCAGTTACACTGTGCTTAAACCATAAAGAAACTGTAAATGACGTGGTACTAGAGTTGAAAAGAGAGTCAAAGTCGCACGTTCCATCATCATTAGCATCAGAACATAAATAAGAGTTATTGTTAAAGTTTACGCTATTACCTCTTACTCCCCCACCACCAAATGTCGGCGCTGTAGCACCAGCTTGGTCCAACCGGGCATTGTTTGCAGCTGTTCCGATCACACTATTAGCTGCAGTCGCGCCAGCAGCTTCATCAAAAGTAAAGGCGGCTTTGGCTGCCCCTACCATATATGGAGTAGCAACTGTTGTGGTAGTCAGTTTAGACCATGATGCTGTAGCCAAAGTTCCACCGGAAGTATGAATTTCAGCAAGACCTTGGTTAGTGCCAACAAACACAATATCCCCAGAATCCGTTTGCCCCGCGGCAGCAGATTCTCTAGCATTAGAAGCGCGCTCAATTACCGCTAAAGCACTTGGGTTAGTAGAAATGGTAGGAGCAGTTCCAGTTGTTAAAGGAGTTTTACTTATAGTTTCATCATAAACTCTGGTTGGAGTACCATTGGCTTGTGTAGTAGAAACTGTATCAACGCCTTTCCATTCTTCTAACTGAGCAAGGGTTTCATTGGTTGCATACATACGACCACGTGAAGTCATAACTACCTGATTATAGTCATTATTTGTAGCATCAGAATAATTGATAACTTTTCTGGTTCCCATGTTAATTACAGAAACACCGGAATCGTTGGCAGCAGCAATTATTGTTACGCCACGCAACGGTCCACCTTGAGAGTCAATCGGTGCAATTAAAGTCCCTGCCGAACCTTCATTAGAAGTAGACTGCACAGCGATGGAAACGTCATTCACAATGTTATCTAAAATCGCAAAACCAGTTTCGGCGTTATCGGAATAGGTTGCAGTAGAATTTCTATTACCAATACCTATATCCGCTTGCCTGCGATCTGTTGTGTTATAGCGATAAATCACGTCCTGCTTAAAGTCAATTGCATACATACCTGTTCCAGAGGAACCGTTTGTGCCTACAACAACAACCCCATTCTGTGCCCCTACACCAGATGGATTATTGTTACTGTCGGCTCCTAAAGCATATGTACCTGCTTGAGTAAACTTCATCCAAAGGGAATTGTCTGAGCCATCAAATATATATAAAGCATCGGCGGTTGTAACTAAAATGGCTTTTCTCGGAAACACTGAAGTACCACAACGATCATCTGAAGAAATAACACAAGCATCGCCTGGACCGTCATCTTTAGTTTCGGTAGCCCAAGACATTTGTTGTGAAATTAAGGAATTTCGCCATTCACCGCCATCAGAATCTCGGGTGGTATCATAAACAAAAATATCAATAATGCCAGATAAGGTTCTCTGAATATCAGCACCAATTACTTTTAAGTCACCATACACTGTAATGTCGCCGCGATTCGCTGCAGCACCAATTTGAAGCATGCTTAATGGGGCACCTGTTCCAATTCCTACATTACCATTCATAAATGCTGCAGCATATTCAGTACCGCTTCCCGTGCCAGCGTCTATGTATGCGCCATAGCTGGTTACATTCGCTGATGAGCCAGTACCACCAGTAATATTTAAGCCCTTAAAAGTACAGGCGCCCGATGTGCAGGCAGTTACTGTTGGGGCATCAATATTTAGGGCATTAATTTGTTTGGTACCAGCACCAGTGGTATCAATAGTGGTAGCAACTCTTAAACCATTAACTGTAGCAGTGCCGCCAGAGTTATCACTACTCGCTGTGACAGCAATTTTAGAACCATTAGTCGTTGTTGTACCGCTTGAGGCAGATGAATTATCTGTCACAGTAATACTTTCCAAGCTACCAGTTTCAGCACTGGCATGATTATAAGTGGCTGAGCTTGCAAGCACGGTACCAGTGGTCATAGCTGTGCCGCCAGTAATTGTCACTCCTGTGCCAGTAGTCAAACTAGTTCCTGAAAACATAGCCACTACTCCTGCTGTTGTTGAGTTGGCAGTTACATTCAGTAAACCGCCGCTACCGCTAAAGTTAGCGGATCCAAGCAATTGAACAATACCATTTGAAACCGCACCAGTAGTGGCAGATGTCACTTTAAATAGTGAGCCAGAAGTCATAGTACTACCTGAATCAGTTAACTTAAAGGCATCTAGTGTGAATAAGGTATCCCAATCTAAAGTTTGAGTAGTCTCGCCCATATTAATTGACCCGTCAACTCCAGGATCACCAATATTATCCCAAGTCGTAGAGCCACCTGCTCCACAACCTAAATCAGTAGTGTTGCAAAGAATTTTTGTTGCAGCACCTTCACGAATCTTGTATTTTCCTGCTGTGGAGTCATACCAAATTTGTCCATCTATTAAAGTACCAGGACTACCTGCAATTGCGGTTTGTAATGCATCACCCGTAGCAATTACTACGGTACCAGATGCAGAATCCAAATTAAGAGCCGAAGTGCCTCCAGAAGTTAAGTTAAGAACAGCGGCAGATGTCACGGCTAAGGTTCCACTAGTGGCTGTAGAAATAGTCAAATTCCCAGAAGTATTTGTCCAAGAAGATGTCCCTCCTGAGGCTACTACTAGAGCTCCGGTAGAGTTTCCAATGTTAGTTGCAGATGTTCCAGAAGCGTTAATATTGGCAGTGGCGCCAGTGATTGTTAGTCCAAGAGAACCTTGTAAAAGTCCTGCTCCAGCATTCACACCGACGGCTGTGACAGCGCCTGCAGAACTGACTTGGAAAGCATTTGCTGTACCAACAGCCAGAGTAGTCGAAACGTCTAAAGCGCCAGTGACGTTGGTGGCATCTTGAAGCTCAATAGTACCACCAGCAGAATTTAAATTAACGTTACCGCTAGTGGCTGTAACTAAACTTAAATCCCCGCTAGTGCCAGTGATGGTAACTGCCCCTGTTCCTGTTACCGCAGTACCAAGGCCTATGATATTATTTGAACTCATATTAAGAGCGGAAGGAGAAAAATTGTATTCAGTGCTACCATCATTAGTAATTAATAATGATTTACCTGAAGGTGTATTCAAAATTAGATTTGAACCGGTGCTATAGATAGCAATATCACTAGAAGCTGGGGCTGCGGCAGTCTCGCCGAATAATAGATTGGATAAACCAAAAAGATTGTAACTAGCTGCGTCTATGTCACTGGCCCAAGGAGTTTGAGATCCCCCACCACAAGCAGTAATACTTAAAGCGCCGGAACCATTACTTTGAATACAACCACTATCATCTGCAGCTGGGAGGGTCCAAGTGTAAGAAGTAGTGACATTGGCATTAGATTGGATAGCAGCATAATCTGAACCAGTACCTGATGGTTCTAAGAAACGTAATGCAGTACGAGAAGTGCCACCACCAACATTTGCAACAAAGCTAGCCGGCTGAAAATTAACATCACCGCTAGTGGTAGTTCGAAGTAATAAATTACCGCCAGTTCCAGTGAAGGTTAAGGCACCTGACCCAGTAATGGAACCGTCTGTAGTACCAGTACCACCTTTGTTAACTTGTACTGTGCTACCAGACCAAGTACCAGAAGTAATCGTACCCAGAGTTGTAATATTAGTAGTACCAGCCCAAGTGGACAGCGCAGTATTTTCAACATTACCCAAACCTACATCTGTACTAGTTAAAGTGTCCCAAGCTGGGGCTGCTGAGATGGAGCCATTACCTGTTTGGCGCAAAAACTTGCGTGTCGTAGTTGTATTACCAGCCAGCTTAGCCAAGGAGTTAGTCGCATCGGAGTACAACATATCCCCTACCGCATATGTACTGGCGCCAGTCCCACCTTGCGCAGGAGTGACAGCAGTGTTGGTAGTTAAAATTGTTGCGGAAGCATTTGGCAATGTGAAAGTTTTTTCTGATGTAGCAGGACCAGTAAATTTACTGAAACCGTTACCAGTACCACCGTATACAGAAGTAATGATAGTTCCCTGGTAATTACCAGCAGTAATATTACCCGAAGCATCTACATTAAACGCGTTACCAGTACCAGAGGTAAGAGTGCCCGATAAATCTACGTTCCCTGTTATAGCCAAATCACTACCCGACGGCGCAATAGTTAAGTCCCCGCCAGCAGAGGTAGTGAAGCTAGTGTAGTTACTAACATCAGCTCCTAAACGCAATTGTTCTGTAGCTGCGGTCACGTGTAATTTTGCTGATGCAGTAGCAGAGCCAATTCCCACATTACCGCCAGTTAAATTAAATCCTGCGCCAGTCCCCACCGAAGTTAAAGTAGTAAAACCATTAGAAGCCACACCCACCGTTAAACGGTTAGAGCCATCATAATTCAAAGTCTGCTGAGTACCGGTGCTGGTAATATCAATAACGCCATCACCTTTCAATGTGCTAGCCAAAAAAGCTACTGGCACTGCACCAATTTTTTTACGAGGGGCCATTTCCCCATCCCAACTCGGAGAACCAGTACCACCAATGTCCACACTCAGGAATAAAGTTTGATTAAAATCAAAGCCAGCAAGACTGACTACATCACCCAGCATTACACTGAACACACCGTTGGTGACCTGAACCTTATCTGCGTTAACGCGGGTTTCTGTCCAAAGCAACGTACCGCCAGTTGGAGGGTTACCACTGCCTAGCGTATCGTATAACTTGAATCGCATATTGTAAGTACCGTCTGCCACAGCTACGTTGCTGGCATTGGTCAGCTTACCCTGATAATTAATCACGCCATTAAAAGCGGCTTTGGCTGGAGTGATGCCGACTTGGCTAAGGATTGCCGGCGCTAACACAGCAAACGCAACCAGCCACATCATACCAAGGGCTAAAAAGTTAAATTTTGGCTTTAAAAAGGATTTCATGATACAATCTCCATTTTCTGTGTATCAATACTTTCTATTTGCAACGACTGACAATGTTTTTGACGTTGTTTCCGCAAATATGATAAAACCGCCCCACGCGTAGTGAGCCAGTTTCTAGCAATCTTAATAGCTTTTAGGTGTCCAGTCCTAGCACGGAGACTTAGATACTCGGCAGAATAAGGGGTAAAATCCGCAGCTTCTGCAATAGAAATTAACTCCCCAGACACTAAAAAGGATTTGCGGTCCTTTTCTGACATGTTGTATTTTTATTTTTATTTCGTTGTATGAATTTTCTGCTATTTTGGCAGAGCTTCATATTTGCTATCCGATACTTCTTCTACATTCAGTATAGCAGTTTTTTTGCGTTTTGTCAATAATAGCGTGAAAAAGAGTTGGTTATTCCAACTCTTTTTTTATACTACTAGATTCCCTTAGTAGCCTTTGCCTAATTCTTACTAGCCTCCAAAAGTGAACTGTCACCATGACGGCCGCCACCCCGACCGTACCCAATATTATTCCTTGCGGCAAACTACCACTCCCATTAGACTCGCCTTCCGAGGCCTGAGCCTCAGAAACAATTTCTATTGAGCCAGAAACTTTTTCTATAATTAATTTAGTAGATGTGAAAACAGTCACCATCAATGAATAACTTTTGGGGGTTTTAAATGCGGGGGTTTTAACTTTAAAATTTTCATTGTCTTTATCGTAAGAAAATAAATACGTAGAAGCGATAGACTTTTTATCTATATCCTCAATTGTCAAAGTTAAGAGAGCGCCTTCATTTGGCAACCTATCTTTGGGAATAGAAATTTCCAAACTTTGCCCCACAGGAATTACAGAACTTTCTAAGTCTAAGGACAGGCCATCCCGATACGAAAAGCTAAAATCTTTAAACGCATTTGGAACTGCAGGAGGATTTTTTACATAGGGAAATTGTAAGTCTACGGTTGGAGCGGCTGGGTCAGTATTTAATCCATCGCTACTTGCGATTAATGCGTAAGCTACAGAACCTGAAGCATAGTTTCCATTTGCATCTCTTGCAAACGCTGAATAATAATAAACTACTCCCTGTGTTACATTAAAGTCAGCAAAATTATTTGCAGTCCCCTCATATAGCACTTTTCCATTTAGTGGATCAGTTGGGAAAAAAATCTCTGAGCGAACTATTCTAACTAAATTAAAATCGGGCTCTGAAGGATTATTCCAACTTAACTGAATGTGATTTAACCGAGGAGTTGCGATGAACTCAGTCACATTACTAGGTGCTCCAGTATCTGCAGGTGTCAAAGTTTGAAATACACTAGCGTACGTACTCTGATTATTATTTGCGCCGATAGAAATGATTTGAAAATAATATGTAGTATTTGGGAGTAAGTCTGAAATTAACGAAGAATGTTTTTTAGTAAACTGCTCTCCTGCTATTGTGCCATTGCGATAATCTCTACTAGTCCCCCAAGAAACTCTAGACAAAGCCAGTTCACTGGTATTCCAATTTATTGTTGCGGAATTATACGAAAGCGTAACAGCAACATTACTTATTTGTGGAAGGTTGCTACCGCCCGACCCTCCACCGCCTCCAGTAGTACCTGGACCTGGAGGAGCCACGCCTGTATCACTCTGTTGACCAACCTGCACACTACCAGTCGCTGCAAAAACTATAACTGGTCCGCCTAAAAGTGAACAAGCAAGAACTACCAAACCCATAATTAGACTAAATCTACTAAATCGCATAATAATTTTTATAACGACACCGCTGTAACAGTAACATTGGCACTATAAGTTCCGTTGGGCTGAACATGACTCGATCCAACCTCTGCTTGCATCTTTACTGTGGTAGTGGTTCCCGAAGGATGATTTCCAGTTATTCGCGATGCTATCTGTTGATCCGAAGTAGTTAATTTATCCCAACACTTGTCTACAGTGTCACCGCTACCTGTGTTGCAAGCACTACCATTATCCTTGTACCTTTGTATAATATCTACCCCTTCAGGCGTGAAACCGTATTCGCTATCCGTCATAGCTATGGACCAGGTAAAATCTGGCGCAGCTCCAGCGGTAGTATAGTCAGCAAAGTCACTTGCAGCACTACGCAATGCTGGACTAGTATCCGCTTTTATAGTTAAAGAATACCCAGCTGGATTATCTGTGGTTACGGTCCAAACTGTGGAACCAGTCCCTGCGCCTCCAGAAACTCCTGCAATAGCCGGACTCATAGTCACATCACTACCAGTACTAAGTGCTAAGTAAGTTAATTGAGCACCAATAAAACCGGCATTTAACCCATAACTCGCACTTGCTGAATCACCTGTGGCAATTTCTCCAACTGTATCAAACAAATAGTACGATGGAGATGATCCATCTTGACCGCCAACATTAATTGAGTCTATGGGAATTTTATATAGCGTTCCGGACATCTGCGCATTGCTATTCGCTGCCAGGATGATCGCACTAGTTAGCATTAAAAAAATCAGTAAGACAAACAAAATGATTTTGCCAAAACTGATTTTATGTAAATAAATTTTAGAATTAAAAAAATTCATACTAATCGCTTACTAATAACCATACCCAGCGGTTAGTAATTACTACTTTTTGCGTTTTATCTCAAATGAACGCACTAACCGTCGAAGTATAATAGCTACTAAGATAATAGTTACCGCAAAGCCAACTACTATTTTCCATGGTAATACCCAAAAGGAAATCGTCTTAACATCTACTTGATCGGGGGATTCTCTGTAACCACGGTTAATTGTTGCGGTTGCTGTATATCGCCCAAAAGCAAAACCAGAATCCCAACTTACAACTGCAGCGCGCAAAGAGTCTGGCATACTAAAAAATGGGGTGACTTCTAATTCTTTGACTTTGCGGCCAATCATATTCTTTACTTCTACTTTCCCGCTTGGGGTTAAGTGAACACTACTATTATTTTCATATAATAACTCGAAATTAAAAGGTCCCTTTTCGTAAAAAGCTTTACTGTTCTCCATTCGAAAATCGGACAATTTTGATTCTTCTTTAATTTTACCTTCAACTTTTACAAAATATAAAGCACCGATACGAGAAATGGTTTTTGTCTTATTATCTAAACCCCCATCGTCCTCAGAAGAAGGCGCACTTGAAACTAATACCGACCCATAATGACCGCCCGGTTCCGCGTCATCAGGTATGCTAATGGCAACATCCAATACAGCTCGTTGTTTTGGCTTTAGTCTGAAGGAGTCTTTTTCAGGCTTAATATAATCTTTTAATGAATAAGGGCCTTTGTCATTACCTAGCAATACAACAGCTTGCTTCAGATCCCTTGATCCTGTAAAATCTTCTATTTCAACAGTAAAAGTTTGCTCACGGTCAGTTCTATTTACAACTGACAAACTTCTAGAAGCTTTCTCACCCCGTTTTAAAAACAATTCTGTTTTTGCCGGACCAACTACAAAATCATCACGAATCTCTGCTGAGGTATCTGTAATAGTAATAGCCGAAGCAGTTGGAATAAAGCTAAAGGCCAAAACTGGCAAAGCTAACAATACAAAAAAACGGTTAGACTTGAAATTTTTCATCTTAATAACAGAATACCACACTTTAGAAGTGTGGTATAGTGGTAAATTACCTTTTAAGCCTTAAACTAGAGAGTTGTAGCAGTTGCAGTAATGGTTGCCGAGTAGGAACCTGCGACTGCGAATGTTGTATCTTGCTCTGTTGCTACGCACATATTAGCTACTGTGCCAGTAGTTGTAGTGGGCAGAGCAGCTGTAGCGATTTGGTCTGCTGATCCTGTTAAGTCAAAGTCTCTCCATTTTAGACCAGCGCTTGGGACGTCTGCGCCAGCAATACAGTCAGAGTCAGTTCCCCAAGTACCAGTTGGAACATCTGTTCCAAAGGCTGAAAATCCAAACTCTACATTACTTGCTGGAACACTCCATGTTTCTGGGGTTTCCGACACAGCTGGAGTGTAATCAACGATGTTACCACCACCACCGCTACGAGCTAAAGCTGGAGCAGTTGAGGCATGAAGAGTCAGAGTGTACCCATCGTCGTTATTTGTAATTACAGTCCAAGCCGCTGTACCCACTGCTGTGTTTTGAGTAGTAGATAATGCTGTCATAGTAATATCTGAAGGAGCGCTAAGCGTAATTTCAGATGTTACTGCTTGGTTAACAACCACGTCGTCAGTATCTGTTGCTGCACCAGTTATGTTAGGCTCAACAAATGCGAACAATCCTGAAACCAGAACTGCACTAGCCATTAACAGAATAAAATTATTCTTTAATTTCATTGTTTTAGTTAATTATTTTTTATTTTTATATCAATCGCCCTATATTAAGGGCATGTATATTTCACTTATATACCTATTATAGCACGGTTTTATGATTTTGTAAAGTTCAAACTTAGACAAGCTGCATAAATATGTTAGAATTAATATACTGAAACGCCTTATGAAGCAGAGAAAACATCCCCATCTACCTGTATATATAGTACTTTCTATACTATTTATAAGTTTTATTTTTTTTGCATCTTACCTTTCTTATCGTCAGAAAGTCGATAACTCTGTTGTTAATGTCGGGTTAAAATGGCTTCACAGCGCTCAATTTGCTGGCATGTACGCTGCTCAAACTAAAAACTATTACAAAGACGCTGGGCTAACCGTAGAATTTTCTGAGCCTACCGACAATAAACGATCCACGATTCAATCTTTGCTTGACGGTGAGCACAATTTTGTCATAGTATCACCATTAGAATTACTTGATCATATAGCTAAAGGGGATCCCGTTAAAGCAGTGGCAGCAATTTATCAGGAATCCCCTACGGTGATTGCTTCTTTGCCTGAATCTGGCATAGTTGAGCCAAAAGATTTGGAAAACAAAGTTTTGGGAACCTCTCGGAATGGAAATTTCTCTTTTGCTCTGTATAAATATCTAGTCTCTAAGTACCATGTCCCGGTAAATAGCCTGGACTATAAAAATATAGGTTTTAACGCTCTAGATGACCTATTAAGTAAAAAGGTGGATGCTGTCAGCATGTATAGAACCAAGCTTTATCTACCAAGTGGATACCCAGATCAAAAATTTAACATTATTAAACCTGAGGATCATGGAATTCATATGTACAACGACATAATAGTAACAACTGATAAGTTAATAAAAGAAAAACCTGAGTTAGTTCAAGCTTTCGTTAGTGCGACTATTAAAGGTTGGGAGTATGTATTGGATTATAAGGAAGATGGAGTTGAAATTACTATGACTTATACCCAAGGAAAACAAAATGATATTGAACTTCAGAAAAACGTCCTCTCTGTGAGCGCACCGCTAATTCGTCCTGATGGAGTAAAAAATATTGGTGATATGAAAGCTGGGAGATGGCTCGAAATGTATCATTTATACAAATCAACAATTATTACGCCTGAATTTGATATAACCACTGGCTACACTATTGATTTCTTGCCTTAAGTAGCTGCCTTTATTTCTCTTTGTTTGCTATTTTAATAACTCGTAATAAATCTAAGAATGCGATTATTAATAAAAATCCTGCAAAAAATCCCAAACTACGGACTACTATAGTCCAATTAGGATTACTTTCTAAGCCTAAAACTACCAGAACCAAACGAAAAGGAACTAGGGCAATTGCAATAATTAAAAATTTTAGAAATCTATCAAATTGTTTTTCGACTCGCCAAACGCAATTTAAGGCAATCACTATTACTACAATATAAACAGCAATATTAACTAAGGATAAAGTTTTTTCTAAAGTTTGTACGATTGTTAAAGGGCTTTCCATAATATTTTAAGCGTGAGATTTTTTCTTAAATAAATCTTTTTCATTAAGTTGTTTTATATTTTTGGAGAATATTGTCATCTTATTATACTCCATATAGCCAACAATAGTTCCTAAAAACAGCATCGCACCAATGATTTCTATAATTATTGCCTTATTTTGAAATGGTGATTTTCTAGTAGCCCCTGCTGATGCTGATTCTTCAATTGGTCCTATTCTAAATTTATCGGTAGCTGTGGCAATTAAATCTTGAGATGGCACCGCCACTGTAAGGGTATATTCGCCTGAAGGTAGCGCCGCGGAAGTATTGAATGATTTGTAAAATTCTAGCTCATCGTTAACAGCCATAGTTTCCGAATTTACAGAGACAACTTTATTTTCTTCATTGGTAATTGTATATTGCACTTCTACATCCACTGCCTTATTGGGACTACCAAAATTAATAAATTTAACATCTACTTTAATTGGATCACCTGCGTTTATCTGCTTTGACTCAACGGGGATTACTGCTCTAACATCAAATAATACTCCCCCATTTCCTAGTTGGGGGGTATTATTAAATTTCATTGAAAGTGGTTCTTCGTTAGGATCTAAAACAATTTCAAATAAAAATGAATCTGAAGCCAAGGCTTTACTGGACTGACCTGTCACAGCTTTCACCGTAAAAGTATAAGTCCCTGGTTTCAACGGGATAGTAGATTCCCATTTCCAATTACCGTTACTATCTACTACTGCCTTACCTGTAACATGCTGATTACCAAATATATCTAGCGCGGCAGTGCTATCTTGAATATTAGTCTGCCCAATAAATTTAGGGAACTGGTTTTTAAATACGAATATAGGCTGAACTTCTCCATCTTGTAAAACATACCGTTGCTGAATTGATTCCCCAGGGATAGCGGTAATTTTCGGGTCGGCTACCCGTGACTCTGGTGTATCTTTTTCTTTCGAGATACCTGAACTAGGCAAAACCTCTACGTCTGGAGATAAGGAATTAATCGCAACAGTGTTATGAGTAACTGACTGAGCATTCACAGAAGTTAAAGCAATACCTAAGAACCATGAGAAAAATGCCACCAAAATTACGCTGGTTATAAATGTTAAAGCATGATAGCTACGATGTATATGATGATGTGTAATTGTTTTTATTTGCATTTCGCTAACTATATAGTGGTACAGTGCAACAAAATTATAACATATGTATAACAAAATACCCCATTTTAGGGGTATTTTGTTATACATTAGAGATTTTAAAACAAGGCTGTAGGGGTCTTTAAGTTCTCTTGAGCTATTTCATCGGAGAACCCAGTTCCAGCTGGTATCAGCTTACCAATAATGACGTTTTCCTTCAAACCACGAAGGTAATCAGTCTTGCCAGTTACTGCTGCCTCAATAAGAACACGGGTAGTTTCTTGGAAAGATGCAGCTGCCAAAAAGCTTTCGGTAGACAAAGAGATCTTTGTAATACCCATAAGCAATTGCTCTGCTTCGGCTGGAGCGCGACCTTCGTTTTCTAACTGCTCATTGATTTCTTGCAAACGAGACTTATCTACCATATCACCCATTACTAATTCAGAGTCACCACTGTTGGTGATACGCATCTTACTAAACATCTGGCGAGCAATAATTTCCACGTGCTTGTCGTGAATCTGCTGACCTTGTGACACATAAATATCCTGTACTTCTTTCACCAAGTATTTTTGTGCTGCTTCCGGACCCATCAAATCCAAAACTTGATTTGGGTTTAAGTTACCCTCGGTTAATGGTTGTCCTGGATAAACTAAGTCACCCTCTTTCACTGTCAGTGAGAAGCCACGAGGAATAATATATTCTTTCAAGTCATCACCTTCATGCACTAGCTTGATGCTACCCTGATCTACATTTGCCACACCAGCGGCAGTAGCTTTAACTAAAGTACCATCGGTGTTAGTGTAAAGTGCATCACCAACTGCGACATTAGCACCGTGCTTAATCAAGCTTTCTGCACCATCTGGCAGAGCCAATGTTTCTGTTTCTACATTAGCGCCTTCAATGCGTACGATCTGTTCTTTAGTTGGAGCAATAGTAATAGAAACTTTACCAGCAATCTCGGCAACAGTAGCCATACCTTTTGGCTCACGGGCTTCAAACAATTCTTCTACACGAGGCAAACCTTGAGTAATATCTTTTTCAGAAGCTGAACCTCCACTGTGGAAGGTACGCATGGTCAACTGGGTACCAGGTTCACCAATAGCTTGCGCAGCTACAATTCCGACTGCTGCGCCAAGTTCCACCATGGCATTAAAACCAAGGTCGTACCCGTAGCAAAGACGGCAAATTCCACGAACCAACTTACACTTCAATACTGAGCGACACTTAACTTCTGTTATACCAGAATCCACAATTTGCTTGGCTGTTTGCTCATCAATACCTTCATTTTTCTTAACCAAAACAGTGCCTTCGTCGGTTTTAACATCTGCGGCAGCCACGCGGCCGAACAAACGATTTTCAAAAGCCTGGTTCATGACTTCACTTTCAGCAGCAGTAATAAGATCGAAATCTTTAGTACCGCAGTCTTCTGCGTTCACAACTACATCCTGAGCAACGTCAACCAAACGACGAGTCAAATAACCAGCGTCAGCAGTACGAAGCGCAGTGTCAGACATACCTTTACGTGAACCGTGAGTCGAAATAAAGTATTCAAGTACGCCCAAACCTTCTTTAAATGATGCGCGCACAGGAAGTTCAATAACGTCTCCGGCTGGGTTTACCACAAGTCCTTTCATACCAGACATAGCGTTGATCTGAGACATACTACCACGGCCACCACTGTTAAAGATGTAGTTAACGGAGCTGTGATCGACTACGCGACTCGATACGTCTTTAGCCAGCTTCTCGCCAGCATCAGCCCAAATTTCCACAATACGATTTTTGCGTTCATCTTCGGTTAACAATCCTTCTTGGAACTGATTGTAAATCGCCTTCACTTGATCATCCGCGTTAACCAACAATAATTGCTTTTCTTCTGGCACAGTTAAGTCATCCATACCCCAAGACAAACCAGACTGCTTCATGTATTGGAAGCCGGTGCGTTTGATTTCATCAATAAGTTCTGCGGTGCGCTGTGGTCCAAACATTCGATATGCTTCACGAACCAATGCTTGTAACTTCTTTTTATCAAACTGTTCATTGCGGTAACCCATTTCTTCTGGCACCACTTTGTTGAAAATCAAACGTCCAACGGAAGTTTCGATTAATTCAACATTCTCTTCGCTGTTGCCAACGCCCAAGCGGACTTTAATTTTCGCCTGAATGTGAACATGCTTGTTGTTGTAAGCCATAATCGCTTCTTGGCGATCGGCAAACACTTTGCCTTCGCCCTTTAAGCCATCGCGAACTTTAGTAATGTAGTAACAACCTACGACTACGTCTTTATCTGGAGTCATCACTGGTTGGCCAGATGCAGGCTTCAACAGGTTATGAGAAGATACCATGATTTCGCGAGCTTCGCGCTGTGCAGCTTCTGTTAAAGGAACGTGAACAGCCATTTGGTCACCATCAAAGTCAGCGTTGAACGCTGCACATACCATTGGGTGAAGCTGAATCGCTTTACCTTCAATAAGTACTGGTTGGAAGGCTTGGAAACCCAAACGGTGAAGGGTCGGCGCACGGTTTAATAGCACGTAGTGATCTTTAGTCACTTCTTCCAAAATATCCCATACTTCAGTGCGGCCCTGTTCAATTAAGCGGTTGGCGCTGCGCACATTATGAGCGTATTCACGTCCGATCAACTTAGAAATAACAAAAGGTTTGAACAATTCCAAAGCCATTGCTTTTGGCAAACCACACTGGTGAAGTTTCAAATTTGGACCTACCACAATTACTGAACGACCAGAGTAGTCTACGCGCTTACCAAGCAAGTTCTGACGGAAACGACCCTGCTTACCTTTAAGCATGTCTGCAAGCGAACGAAGCTTGCGCTTTTGACCAGTAGAAGCAGTTACTTCTTTACCATGGCGAACTGAGTTGTCGATCAACGCATCAACTGCTTCTTGCAGCATGCGTTTTTCATTGCGCGTAATAACTTCTGGAGATTTAATTTCCAAAAGTTTCTTTAGACGATTGTTACGGTTAATAACTCGGCGGTACAAATCATTCAAGTCAGAAGCAGCAAAACGGCCACCATCTAATTGCACCATTGGACGGAGGTCTGGAGGAATAACCGGCAAGTGAGTAATCAACATCCATTCCGGACGAAGACCAGACTTAATTAATGACTTCACAAGCTTTAAGCGGCGCATCATTTTCTTCGCTGCTTGGCCTTCGGTGTTAGCAAGTTGGGCTTCAATGTCCATTGCTAAATCTTCGAGGTTCAATTCTTCTAACAAACCCTTTACTGCTTCTGCGCCAATACCAGCTGTAAACACTGGGCCGTACTTCAAAGACAAATCGCGGTATGCAAGTTCAGAAATAATCTGATACTTCTTGATGCTCTTAAGCTCGCTGCGAGCTTGGTCGCGAATTGATTCAAGCGCAGAAACTTCTTCTTGCCACAAATCTTTAATGCGAGTAATTTCAGCATCAATCTTTGCACCAGCAACGTCTGCATCACCTTTAATTTCCGCGCCCATTTCTGTGCGAGTTTTGCCAATTAAAGTTTCGTAACGGTTTTCAATTTCTTTCTTCTTGGTTTTGAATTCAGATTCAATTTGTTCCAAGGTTGCTGCCCGAGCTTCTTCATCAACAGAAGTGATAATGTATGCCGCAAAGTAAACACAGCGTTCAAGTTCTTGAACACCTAAATCTAAAATTAAACCCAAACGGCTTGGCACACTGCGCAAAAACCAAATGTGCGCTACCGGCACAGCCAAAGTAATATGACCCATGCGCTCACGGCGAACACTAGACTTGGTTACTTCCACGCCACATTTATCACAAACAATATTTTTGTAACGAATACGTTTGTATTTTCCACAGTAACATTCCCAGTCCTTAATTGGACCGAAAATCTTTTCGTCGAACAAACCATCTTTTTCCGGACGCTGGGTACGATAGTTGATGGTTTCAGGCTTAGTTACTTCTCCGTATGACCATTCTAAAATAGTCTCTGGTGAAGCCAACTTGATTTTTACCCCTTTAAATTCTTCAGTTTGTGTAATCATATATTTTTCTATAAAAGCTTAGAGAGATTAGTCAGCGTCTTCTTTCTTTTTCTTATCCTTCTTCTTTTTGATTGGTTCATCAAACAGGGAAGGGGCGTCAATCGCTTCGACTACAGCGACTGGTTGCTGTTCACCATCTTCTCCTTCAACAGGGATGGCTTCTTGCAAACTCATTGAACCGTTGGCACCAAGTAGATCAACATCTAGGCCAAGGCTTTGTAATTCTTTAATCAATACACGGAAACTTTCTGGAACGTTTGGCTTCTTAATCGGTTCACCCTTAACAATGGCTTCGTAAGTTTTACTACGACCAACAACGTCATCTGACTTAATAGTCAACATTTCCTGCAAGGTGTGAGCTGCACCATAACCTTCAAGCGCCCATACTTCCATTTCACCGAAACGCTGTCCACCCATTTGGGCTTTACCACCAAGCGGCTGTTGAGTAATAAGAGAGTAAGGTCCGGTTGAACGCGCGTGCATCTTGTCATCTACTAAGTGGTGAAGCTTCAAGAAGTACTTCACACCAACAGTTACGTCTTCATCAAAGCGCTCACCGGTTTTACCGTCATACAAAGTAGTTTTACCATTTTCATTGTACCCAGCCTTCTTAAGTTCTTCCTTAATCTGAGTTTCGGTAATACCGTCCAGGACCGGAGTGGCTACGTGGTAACCAAGTTTTTGCGCCGCAAAACCAAGGTGAGTTTCAAGCACCTGACCAAGGTTCATACGAGACACAATACCAAGTGGGTTCAAGATTACATCAACTGGGGTCCCATCAGCCATGAACGGCATGTCTTCTTGAGGAATGATACGGGAGATAACACCTTTGTTACCGTGACGACCAGCCATCTTGTCACCAACTTGAATTTTGCGAAGCACGGCAATAGAAACTTGGATGCTGCGGATTACGCCGCTTTGCAATTTGTCGCCATTGTCGCGGGAAAATTCGCGGATGTTTACCACTTTACCGTATTCACCATGAGGAAGTGTAAGAGACGTATCTTTTACATCACGAGATTTTTCACCGAAAATAACGCGGAGAAGTTTTTCTTCTGCGGTTAAATCTGTTTCACCTTTAGGAGTAATTTTTCCAACTAAGATATCGCCTGCTTTAACCTGGGCACCAATGCGCACTACCCCGTTTTCATCAAGGTTCTTCAATTTTTCTTCACCAACATTTGGAATATCGCGGGTAACTACTTCAGGCCCAAGCTTTGTGTCGCGGATATCGATTTTAAAATCTTCAATGTGAACTGAAGTGTAGTAATCATCTTGTACCAAGCGAGAGCTTAATAGAATCGCGTCTTCATAGTTACCACCCTCCCAAGACATAAAGGCTACGAGCACGTTTTGGCCAAGGGCTAATTCACCACGTTCAGTTGAGGTACCATCTGCAAGCACATCCCCTGCTTTAACCTTTTGGCCTTTTTCTACACGGTTAATCTGGTTCATAGAAGTACCACTGTTAGTACGAATGAACTTCAGCAAAGGGTATTCTTTAGTTTTTCCGCTATCGCCTTTTACAACGATCTTGTCGCCTACTACTGATGTCACTTCCCCGTCTTCTGTCGCGATAATTACCTGACCGGAGTCGCGAGCAGCTTTAGCTTCCATGCCAGTTCCAACAATAGGAGCACGAGGAACAATACAAGACACAGCCTGACGTTGCATGTTCGATCCCATCAAAGCGCGGTTCGCGTCGTCATGTTCCAAGAATGGAATTAACGATGTAGTTACAGAAATAATTTGCTTTGGCGATACATCAATACAGTCAATTAAATTAGTGTCAGCCATAGTTGGCACACCATTCACGCGTACGCTAGCTCGTTCGTCTTCGAAGTAACCGTCTTCAGAGATTTTTAGGTTCGCTGGAGCAATGGTAAGTTTTTCTTCTTCGTAAGCATCAAGGTAATCTACCTTTTTAGTAACGCGACCCTTTATGCGGATTTCATCTAAGTCAGCAATTTTACTTAAAGCCTTCGCGTCTGCTTCAGAAATTTTTGAACCTGCGCTGACTACGACTGTGTCGCCATCTTTAACATCAAATAAAGCAATTTCATCAATTGCATCCTTGCCATCATTTTTAGCAAAACGTTTTACAGTACGGTACGGAGTTTCAATAAATCCGAAGTCGTTAATTTTAGCGTAGGTTGCTAAGTGAGCAACCAAACCAATGTTTGGACCTTCAGGAGTAGAAATCGGGCAAAGACGACCGTAGTGCGAACGGTGTACGTCACGAACTTCAAAACCTGCGCGTTCACGAGACAAACCACCAGGACCCATAGCGGACAAACGACGCTTGTGCTCAAGCTCGGCGAGTGGATTGGTTTGGTCCATGAACTGTGAAAGCTGAGAAGAAGAGAAGAACTCTTGCATTGCAGCTACAATTGGACGAACGTGAATAAGTTGTGCCGGAGTTACAGTCTCCAAATCTGCCAAAGACATGCGATCTTTTGCAATACGGCTCATGCGGGCCAAACCAACACGGTAACGAGTTTGAATTAATTCCCCTGCGGCACGAATGCGACGATTGGCTAAGTGGTCAATATCATCGGCTTCGCCTTGGGTGTTAGATAGTCGGATAATTTCTTTTACTACTGCGACCAAATCTTCCAATGTTAAAATATGACCAACTTCTTTTGGATCAACATATTCACTCAACCGTTGATTAAATTTGTAGCGACCAACTTCGGATAGATCGTAACGTTCAAAGTTAAAGAACATTGCAGTAATAAGCGATCTTGCGTTATCAACTGTTGCCAAATCCCCTGGGCGGATACGCTTGTAAACTTCTTTGAAACCTTCATCTGCATTTGTGCTAGCATCTTTTTCCAAAGTAGTTTGGATAAACTTCATTTCAGGATTAGTGTCTACATCTTTAAATGCTTCCAAAATTGCTTCGTTTGAAGTCAAACCAAATACACGAAGCAAAGCTGTAATTGGGATGCGGCGCTTGCGATCAATCTTTACACCAATCACACCAGCATTGTCTGTGTCGAGCTCAAGCCAAGCTCCACGATTCGGAACAATTTTTGCACCGTACAAAAATCGGCCACGAACAAATTCAGATGTGAAGAAAACGCCCGGTGATTTAATCAACTGGGAAACAACAACACGCTCAACACCATTAATAACAAAAGTTCCGCGCGGGGTTAGCAATGGGAAATCACCAAAATACACGTCTTGTGTTTTGGTTTTACCAGTAACTTTGTTAATTAACTTTGCGCTTACATATAGAGGCGCTTCGAATGTGGTATTGCGTTCACGAGAAGTGGTTTCGTCGTACTTCGGTTTATCAAAAAAGTAATCGCCGAAGGACAACTCCAAATTTTTTCCCGTAAAGTCCTTAATAGGATTAATTTCCGCAAGTAATTCCTTGAGTCCGTGCTCAAAGAACCATTTGTAGGAATTAAGTTGAACCTCAATTAGGTTCGGGACTGCAGCAGCTTCGTGCTGCTTTTTGAAGAACTTGCGCTGGATTGGTGCTTCGCCTGGTACGACAACGCTACCAATCGGTTTTGGCTTGTTTTGCATGAATAAGGCCCCGCATCGCGACTTAAAAAAGCCCCGATGCAAATTAATTATTATGTTGTTGGCTGATCCTCAGAGCTAGAGCTCAAGAGTCGAAATATAGCTTATTTAAAAGGTTTTTGTTTTTCACAAACAGCGTTTCTACCTATTCCTAGGTTATCAAACGCGGATAAAGCATTAAAAAAGAGGGTTTTCAGCCAACAATCGGGTGTCTCAGGAACAAAAAAGACCGCTTTCTCGCAAACGCAAAAAAGGGCATGTAATTTCGCCTTATTTTCCTATGTATTTGTGCACATATTTATTATAGCTGGCAAATATAGTATGTCAAGTAAAAATGAGGAAAAAATCAATAAAATCCCTAGCTATGCTACAATTAGCACATATGATAGCTTATTTAGAGGGTAAAATCCTACAAAAAACTCCTAATTATTTGATTTTAGAGAATTCTGGGGTAGGATATAAGATTTTTGCCACACCAGAAATCCTGGAAATGCCCATTGGCACAGAAACAAAACTCTATATATATCACAAAAGTGGTGACGACGGGCAAACCCTATTCGGCATGCCTGACTTTGCCGGGTTACAGTTCTTTGAAATGCTCGTATCAGTTACAGGGGTTGGTCCAAAGATGGCTCTAACAATCGTCTCGGCTGCGAAAATCGATTTGCTTCAACAAGCAATCTTAAATGCAGATACAGAAATTTTCACACGCATGTCTGGTGTTGGTAAAAAGACTGCGGAACGAATTATTTTAGAATTAAAAAATAAGGTTGATGCCGGGGGCATTCTTCAAGGTAGCAATGCCGCAGGGAGCGAAGTGTACGATGCCTTGTCTGGTCTCGGTTACAATCCACGAGAAATCCGAGAAGTCTTACCCCAACTAGACAGTACAACAGACACTGCTACTCAACTAAAACATGCTTTGAAATTATTGAGTCGATAACATACAAATTAAATAGCCCGCATGAGAATTGAACAAGTATTAGAATCAGAAAAAATTAAATACGAAAAGTATGTGAACGAGCACTCACGCGGAACTTTTTTGCAATCATCGGATTGGGGTGAATGGCAAAAACAACAAAGCAAAACAGTGATGCGTTATTTTTTTATGCATGATGATGAAATTGTTGGAATAGCTCAATTGGTACTCGTAAAAACTGTTTTAGGAAATTATTGCTACAGCGCGTACGGCCCCTTATGGGATACGAATTTGCCAGAAGAGAATGTAAAAACATTGCTGACGATGTTAAAGAAAGAGTTGCAATCTGAACATGAAATATTATTTGTGCGAATTGAACCGACAGTGCACACAAATTTAAAAAAACTAGGGGCTGTTAAGGCAGAGTCCGTGCAGCCACCACAAACTTTAGTAAAAAATATTTCCACTCCTCAAGAAGAATTACTAAAAAGCTTCCATCACAAAACTCGGTACAATATTAAAGTTGCGCAGCGCCACGAAGTTACAATCGAAACGCATGGAGGTGTAAATGAAGATATGCTGGACTTAATTATGAATACTTCCGAACGGCAAGGATATCGCAACCATTCTCGTCAATACATTAGAGATTTATGGCAATTTTTCAATGAGTTAAATGGCGAGTTAAAAGTAACTGGCTATGTTGCCCACAAAGACAATACTCCTTTGGCGAGTGGCTTAATGGTTGATTATAGTACGACTAGAATGTATTTGTTTGGTGGTTCTGACTACGAACAACGCCAATTCATGGGCCCTTACCTTATGCACTGGCAAGCAATGCTAGACGCAAAGAAGCAAGGCTTAACACAATACGATTTTGGAGCAACAGAAACTGCGACTGGACACAGTGGCGGATATGCTCGTTTTAAAATGGGGTTCAATCCAGATGTGTGGCATTTCTCTGGCACACACGACTTAATTGTTAAGCCTGCCAAGTATCAACTTTATAAACTAGCGCGCAGTGCGAATCGCTTTCGATTGCACTTACCAGTATAATTTAAAGTATGAAAGATTTACTTCGAGCAATCATCCCTAAATTTTTATTTAAAGCCTTGCAGCCGACATATCATGGTCTAATGGCGCGCATTGCAAGTATTTACTTTGGCAATCCAGGTAAGAAGCTATTTATAATTGGCGTGACTGGCACAGCCGGAAAGTCCACAACTGTAATAATGTGTGCGCAAATTTTAAACTTTGCCGGAAAGAAATGCGGATACATTACAACTGCTGGATCATCTAATGGGAACATAAACAAAGTTAACTCACACGGTCTTTCCATGCCTGGCGGATGGATGATGCAGCAGCAACTTGCCGACATGGTCGCAAGCGGATGCACTCATGCAATCGTTGAATGTACCTCTGAAGGCTTGGCACAAAACCGCCACCTGGGAATTAATTTTCAAATGGCATTGTTTACCAACCTCTCCCCTGCTCACATAGATAGTCACGGCAGTTTCGACAACTATCGCGCGGCTAAAGGTAAATTATTTGCAGCTTTAAATGGCAAAGGTACAATTGGTGCCAATCTAGACGATCCAAATAAAAACTACTTTCTTAATTTTCCTAGCAGCAAAAAGTTTGGTGTAAGCATGCGACCAGACTTACCGAAGCCAGAGAATATGAAGGTGCTTTTTGCCGAAAATGTAAATGTAAGCGATAAAATTTCCTTTTCAGTTTCTGGAAAAAGTTTTGAATTACATCTATATGGCACTTTTAACGTAACAAATGCCTTGCTAGCCATAGGGGCCGCGGAAAATTTGGGAGTAAGTTTGGAACAGGCTGCATCGGCTTTGGGGCAAATTGGTACTGTCCCTGGTCGCATGGAAATCATTAAAGCCTCAAACGGCGCAACTATAGTAGTAGATTACGCGCCTGAACCTGCGGCAATGGAAGCAAGTCTTCGTTCAATTTTACTAATCCCACACAAAAAAATTATTCATGTGTTCGGCTCAACCGGTGGCCACCGAGATGTTGCCAAGCGTTTTGAGTTCGGCGCAATCTCGGCAAAATTCGCAGACATGATTATTATCACCAACGACGATGTGTACGATTCTGACCCAGAGGAGATTGCAACTAACATAAAAGAAGGAATTGCCAAAGTGCAAAATAATCATCCTGAAATAGTAACACTATTAGATCGCAAAAAAGCTATTGCCCATGCGATTACCCTTGCCGAACCGGAAGACATAATTCTCATAACAGGCAAAGGGTCAGAACAATTTTTGATCCTACCAGGAAACGAACGAATTTCTTGGGATGACAGAAAGGTAGTAAAAGAACTTTTAGCACAATGATTTTATTCATAAACACAAGCGATTTTCACGCGCTAACTTTTATTCTCGTCGACGGCCACGACAATGGCCACATGGTAAAACAATTTCAAACAGAAGTGGCTTTTAATGAAAACTATAAGACTAACGAATTTTTACAACAATTCTTAAGGCGGGAGAAAATTAAAACAGCCGATCTAACTAAAATTATTGTTTGCACTGGACCGGGGTCATTCACGGGTATTAGAGTTGGGGTAGCATTGGCACAAGCACTTGGCTTTGGACTAAATATCCCAGTGATGGCAATTCCCAAAAGCAAAATTCCGAAAGACATCCGCAAGCTGGTATCCTTAAAGTCTGGAAAAACTTTGGTGATGAATTACGGCCAAAAGCCAAACATCACCAAAGCAAAAAAGAAAAAATAGACAAAAGAAAAACGCACAGCACCGGAATGGTTTGTGCGTTTTTTCGTAGCCGTTTCAAATATCAATTGGTTGCTGGCCAATTAAATGCTGACTTTGGCTACTAAATAAAACCGTTTGTCATTTTCGACGGGATGTTAGCCACAGCCGATCCCATTCGATGGAGAAGTTCAAGGACTGCCTTTACTGCCCGATAGCAGAATCTTACGGCAAAAAATATGCACGTAAGCACAGCGAGAGTGACCAGAGTGGCCAGCAATACGAGAAGATAAAACGACATATGCACCTCCAAAAGATTTTAGACTAGGATCAAAAACGGGATAACGAAATTATACATAAAAAGCCTGGGTTTGTCAACCAGGCTTTTAAACAAGTTAGCTTATTCTTTTAAACGAAACTTCCACAAAGTAAATCCGAGAATAGCCACAAACCACACTAATAAAATTAATGAGTCAGTCCAAACTTTTGTTGGGATATTATTAGACAGAAACACAGTTCGTACGGCATCAGCTAAATACGTAATTGGTAAAATTTCTGCAATATAGCGAAGTACTTTTGGAAGGCTATCGGTTGTAAAGAAAATGTTGCCCAAGAAAGTTAATGGCAAGCCGATTGCAGTGGTAATTGGTGCGGCTGCCTCGTAACTATCCGCAAAAGTTGAAATTAAAAGCCCTACCAACAAGAAAATGCCGCCACCCAAAACCACTAATGGCACGACCAGCAAGGCACTGATCGAAACATTAACATGAAAAAAGATTACACCAATCAAAGATAGAAACACAGCTTGGCCGATGGCCACGATTATTCGACTAGCTAAAACTGATAAAATTAATTCCGTTTGGCTAAGAGGGGTGACCAAAAATCTTTTTATAACCCCGCGCGCTTTCATTTCGATCATCCAATAGGCCAGGCCATAAATTCCGCCCTGCATCACAGTCATGGCAATAATTCCCGGCAAAACATATTGCGAGTAATTAAAGTTGCCACCAAATACTCCGCCAATCGGTAGCACTGACAAGGCAATGTAAATAATCGCTGGCATCACCAAAGTGAAAAAGATGCCAGTGCGATTACGTACTAGAAGGCGAAGGTTCATCAAAAATAATTGTTTGAAGCTAGAAGTCATAAAATTAATGCTAATCTTCGAAGGCCTTTCCTGTTAAATCTAAATACACGTCTTCCAGTGTCGCAGTTTTTACTGTGAATGAACTAAAGCTAATATTGTTTTCGCGCAGACGCTGCACAATTTCGCTAATAACATCAAGGTTCTTAATTTCGACAATCACTTTAGGTTTTGTGCTGTACATTTTTTCTACGCCGCTAATCCCCTGCCAAAGCTCGTCGCTAATTTCACTGTCAGTCAAAAATGTTACTTGAGTGGTGTGCGAGAGGTCCTCAATAAGTTTTTTCGGATCGTTAATAGCAAGGATTTGCCCGGCATCCATAATCGCGACTCGATTGCACAAATATTCTGCTTCTTCCATGTAGTGCGTTGTTAAAACAATAGTGATGCCGCGCGCGCTAATCTTGCGCACTAATTCCCACACGTCACGTCGCGCGCGCGGGTCTAAGCCAGTAGTTGGTTCGTCTAAAAATAAAATTTCTGGATTATTTACGAGCGACGAGGCTAAGGTGAAGCGTTGCTTCTGCCCGCCAGATAAATCTTTTACCATTGCGTGTCGCTTGTCTTGCAAATTTACAAAGCCGAGGAGCTCATCAACATCAGCTTTAGCGCCATATAGTGAAGCAAATAATTCGAGCAGCTCGCCAAGAGACATCAAGTTCATGTATTCACTAGACTGCAGTTGCACACCTATTCGTTTTTTAATCTGCTCAGATTGTGCAGCGTTGTCCAAACCCAAAACCATCACTTTACCAGAAGTTTGTTTGTTCAAGCCTTCAATTATTTCTAAAGTCGTGGTTTTGCCAGCGCCGTTCGGGCCTAGAATACCAAAAACTTCCCCTTTTTCTACAGAAAAGTTAGTGCCTTTGACGGCCTCAAAAGTGGTAACACCGGCCTTGCGGTCTTTGCGCGGCAAGCTATAAACTTTCTTTAAATTTTGAACTTCGATCACGTTAGACATAGAGATAGTATAACGATTTAGACATCTTTCATCAATATTCTATATAATAGATAAATATGGCATTCAAACTCCAAACCAATTTTGATCCAGCTGGGGACCAACCCCAAGCTATTGAGGGCTTAGTTAAATCTTTGCAAAAAGGCTACCGACACCAAACGCTTTTGGGTGTAACTGGATCAGGTAAAACTTACACCATGGCGCAAGTGATTAATAAAATCCAGCGCCCGACTTTAATAATGTGCCATAACAAAACTTTGGCCGCGCAGCTTGCAAGTGAGTTCCAACAATACTTTCCTGACAACGCCGTGCACTACTTTGTGTCTTACTATGACTACTACCAACCCGAGGCCTACATCCCCCGTTCTGATACATATATAGAGAAGGACACGCAGATTAATGAAGAGATTGATCGCTTGCGCAATGCCGCTACCTCTTCTTTAATGTCTCGCTCGGATGTGTTGATAGTTGCGTCTGTGTCGTGCATTTACGGTTTAGGAAATCCGGATAATTACTTAGAACTATCTTTAGAAATTAAAAAGGGCATGAGTTTTAAGCGCGACAAACTGCTTCGTCGTTTAACAGACATGCAGTACAATCGCAATGACATGGATTTGCGCCGCGGCACTTATCGCGTTCAGGGCGACACTATGGAAATTGTTTTGGCTTCGGAAGACACAATTATTCGACTTGGTTTTTTTGGTGACGAAATCGAAACCATTGAACGCCTGCACATGATCAGCGGCGAAACTATTGATACCATGGATGAAGTGAAAATTTTCCCAGCGAGGCATTTCGTAACTCCGGAAGATAAATTGCATATCGCCATGGATCGAATCCGCTCGGAACTGGCTGATCAATTAAAACTACTGAAATCCCAAGGCAAAATTTTAGAATCAGCGCGCTTAGAACAACGCACGAACTTTGATTTAGAAATGTTAACCAACACAGGTTTTGTGGCAGGGATTGAAAACTACTCGCGCGTTATGGAAGGCCGCGAAGCAGGCAGTCCACCATCAACTTTAATAGATTACTTTCCAGACGACTTCTTACTGATGATCGACGAATCTCACCAAACCATTCCGCAAATTGGCGCAATGTTCGAAGGTGATAAATCTCGCAAAACTACATTGGTTGATTATGGCTTTCGCTTGCCAAGCGCTTTAGATAACCGCCCATTAAAGTTCCCCGAGTTTGAAGAAAAAATAAACCAGGTTGTGTTTGTATCTGCCACCCCTGGCCCATACGAATTAAAGAAAAGTATTGATGAAAATTATTTAGTAACAGACAAGAAACGCACGATTATTAAACATTCTAGTGAGGCGGAACAAAGAAAATTTGCCAAAGAAGTAGTGGTCGAACAAATCAATCGTCCAACTGGGTTGCTAGATCCAACTATTGAAATTCAACCGATCAAGCATCAGGTTGACCATTTGTTAAGCCAAATTAACGAACGCGTTGCCAGAGGTGAACGCGTCATTGTTACTACTTTAACTAAGCGCATGGCCGAAGAGTTGTCGGAATATGCTAAGGAAGCAGGAATAAAAGCCCAGTATTTACACAGCGAAGTGGAAACTTTTGAACGCTTAGAAATTCTGAGAGATTTGCGTCTCGGTGTTTTTGATGTCATTATTGGCATCAATTTATTACGTGAAGGTTTGGACTTGCCCGAAGTTTCTTTGGTTGCAATATTAGATGCAGACAAAGAAGGGTTCTTACGTAGCGAAGTCGCGTTCATGCAGATTATGGGTCGGGCTGCGCGCCACTTAAACGGTCATGTAATTATGTATGCAGATAAAATTACTGGCTCCATGCAACGCGCTATTGATGAAACCACCAGACGCCGCAAAGTGCAGGAAGAGTACAACACCAAACACGGCATTACTCCTGAAGGTATTCAAAAGAAAATCCAAGACTCGCGATTGGCTGGCAGTCACGAGGCTTTGCCTGGTGCAGACTTAGAAGAAGTTGATGTTGGCAAGCTTTCCCCAGAAGGCATGAAAAATTATATTGAAGAGTTGACTGACCAGATGGATCTTGCAGCCCGAAATTTAGAGTTCGAGTTGGCCGCTAAACTGCGTGATCGCTTAGAAGAAATCAACCAAGTGCGGCGTTTGCAGAAAAAGCGCTAAAATCTTTTCTAAAACTTTATCAAAACTTTACGTCATCTTGAACTACCTCCTTGTACTATTAACAGACAAGGAGGATTTTTTATGAAAAAGTTAGTTGTATTAGTCGCAGTGTTCACTGCTTTGTTTGGTGCGCGCCAAATTCAAGCGCAAAGCTACCACAATGATGGCGGAGTCTTGGTGGTGGAAGATAATTTACTTTCCCCTACCAAGAAAACAGTGGTCTTTATAGTTGCAAAAGATATTTCCGAGACTGTGGAGATCAAAATGCAAACCTACATGCTGATGGAAGGAATTACCAATCAGTTCAAACCGCTTCAATTTCCTAATGGGGTAAAACGAGGGCAACTGATCCCAATTTGGGATGGTAACTTCAATCAATTCCAGAGTACGGCCTGGTGGTACTTTTGGGTAACCATGTCTACAGCAACAGACATTTACTATACCAGCACCATGTTTCCCATTGGCTCACGCGAGCAATACAAGGAACCAATGATCACATCAATCTCAGAAACTGGTGGCTACACCGAACCGTATCAAATATCTGTGCGAGGAATTTTTGACACCACAGTTCCTAGCCTGATTTTGATAAACACCAACCTGTTCGTTTCGCCAAAAACCGTCACCCAAACTCCACCCGGGAGAATTGAGTTCAGTATGGCAAGCAACGCAACAACGCAATTCCCGCCTGGCAAATATCTTCTCACAATCTGCCAAGAAGGGCATTGCGATACTTTACAAGGCAGGCACAGGTGAAATATAATTAACCTAAGTTTGCCAAGAGCCGCTGGGGGCTTCAATTGGTGGGTTGGTACCCACGGAAATAGTCAGTCCCAGTAGGCTGGCGCTACACTGATTATAAGGAGGAAAGTTATTACTTTATTACGAACGCGACCATCGGAGTGATGACAAAGAATCCTGCAGGCCTAGAATGTTACTAGGCCTGTTTCCAATTCTAGCCCTTGTAATTTCCTGGGTTTTTCTATATAATAGATAGGCTTTACTGAATTCCCTATCTTCCGTGTCAATTAGATAAGGGCTGACCAAAGCAACACTTAATTAAATTTCAATGCCAAATACTAAATCTGCGAATAAGGCTATGCGTCAATCACGCCGCCGTAACGCCATCAATACTCGCACTAAGTTCAAATTCAAAAGTGCAGTAAAAGAAACACGCACCTCAATTGCCAACAATGACTTAGGCAAAGCTGTGGAAGATCTAAAGAAAGCTATGTCTGCCCTAGATAAAGCTGTGAAGAAAAACGTTCTTCACAAAAACACTGCTTCCCGCCGCAAGTCCCGCCTTGCTAAAGCAATTGGCAAACTCGCTAAATAATAATGACCTCCTCCCCGGACTAAAGTCCGGGGTTTCCTCTCAGTCATGAGAACAT
>CAZYQT010000006.1:0-61260 GCA_964650255.1 uncultured Candidatus Saccharibacteria bacterium | reverse complement strand
TGCTTGTAAACAGACGGAGTCATTGAACTCTAAAAAATTGACGTAATTGGTTTTTGTCTGAGGTCGTATTTCTACTTCCTCGGACGACACACTTAATAAATTAAGTTTGTACACATTTCAATCACTATGCAGTTGTCAAAGATCGGGTGGAGACCGCTTTTGGCCGAAGCCACTAGCGAGGCGAATTTGGGATATAAAAAACCCCTACGCTTTCGCGTACAGAGCTCATTCTCCGGACTATGCTTTTTAGGCGCCGGACCTCAAACAATCACCGTAGTTACATTTGAGTAGAATTGCTGTGTTTTATGCCTTTTTTAAATCTCCTGATGGATTAATTACGAATCCTCATCTATATTAAGCGTTTTGGTGGCCCTTGTCAAGGGTTTTTTGAGGAAAGTTGACTTTTATTCACCCTCTGGAATAATATTAATAATCTGGCGACTAAAGCCGGAAAAATCAGGCCCAGAGGGGCTCAAAGAATCGGAGGGTTCAGATGAAAAACAATAAATTTCCTAATTTTTTGATTGAGTATCCATGGTTGTTTGCTCTCATAAATAGCTGGGGCGAACGTACGCATGTACAAATCGAGGTTCTTTCTCCCGGACAATTCTATGGTGATATACTCCGTGGCATTGATACAGGCGAAATATGGGTGTTTTCAAAACCCAAAAAGACTAGCAGAAAAAACAAAGATTTCTGCATTAAAAAAATTGAGCCGAGAGGATGTTTAAATCTCCAGCTAGTGGAAGCACTTCGAAAAGACTTGCCAACTGGCTGGGTGGTTGAAAACTTTGCTTTTGTTTGGCGGAACATAAATTCTAATACAAAAGTGGTAATCTACCGCCCGAGACAAGGGGTGATAATGGAGGACTTATTACAAAAGTCTTTATACGTCCCCTAATCAAAAAAATGGTCTTCCACAGATAGCGCGTCCTAGGTGACGCGCTTTTTTTATTCATTATCCAAACTCTTCCAAAGGTAGCGACTGGCGAGTGTGCGGTGCGGTGACCACTTGGCAACGATTTTTTCTATCTGTTTTTGAGTCAAAGGTCTTTTGCGACCATACAATTTTTGGATTGCATTTCGCAGACCAAAGTCCCCATGAGAAAACACATCTGGCCTGGCTAGAGAAAACATCAAAAACATTTCTCCAGTCCAGCGGCCAATCCCTTTCACCTGAATTAAGTGTTCGATTACCTCTTCATCACTCATGTCTTTAAGCTTACCCAACAGCACTTCTTTTTGATGAACTTTTTTCGCCAAATCTTTTATATATTTCACTTTGCTATTAGATAGCCCAGCGCTCCGTAATTTTAGATCTGACATTTTCAAAATCTGTTCTGGCTTTGGGAAGCGCGCGCGGCCTTTCGCTCGGCTACTGAGTAAAAACAACTTCTTAAAACGCGCAAAAATTGTGTCCGATGCCTTCACCGACAACTGCTGCGAAACGATTGATTCCACTAAAGTTTCAAAATGCCGAGCCTGGCTTTTGGCCTTGCGCTCGGTTAATTTAATCTTTGTTATCAGTTGCCCCATTACAGGGTCAACCAATGCTAAGTGTTTCTCCGCTTTCTGTTTCATAGGTAATTTCATCTAAAGAATTAGCCTGAATTGGCGGCACTTTTGAAATTGATTTTAACAACTTGCTTTTCATGTCCCGAGGCCCACTCAAGGCCTGCCGCATGGCTTTTAAAAACACACTTGGTTCCAAATTTTTTTGAGAGTGCTGCAAAAAATCCCACAACACTTTCGCATCATCAAAAGCACGATGACGATTTTTGCACTCAAACTCGAAACGCTCAATAATCGCACTTAAATTATGATGCTTATACTCTTTATATAAAGCGCGGGACAAGCGCACAGTACAAAGCTGCGGCACCACAAAACCATAACCCAAACGCCGAAACTCTTCCTTTAAAAAACCGTAATCAAACTGGGAATTATGCGCTACAAAAATCGCATCTTCAAATTTAGATAAAATCTCATCCGCCAATTCTGCAAAGGTTGGAGCAACAGAAACAGCGGCCTCTGTAATGCCCGTCATCTTAGTAATAAATTCTGGGATCTCCATACCAGGGTTAATCAAAGTTTGGTACTCCTCAACCACCTCACCCTTTTCTACGCGCAGTAGGCCAATCTCAATAACACGATTAAAAAACGGGCTTCCGCCTGTTGTCTCGACATCAACAATGGTAAAATTTTTCTCCATCAACATATGACTTATTATAACTAACCTCACACAAAGAAAAAAGCACCCACTCTCGCAGGTGCTTTTGTTAACTAACTTGCTTAAGCTGCAGCTGAGTCAGAAGCAAAACCGCCAACTTGGATATCCCACAGTTTTTGGTAAGTGCCTTGCTGAGCTTTAACCAACTCTTCATGTTTACCTTGTTCAATAATCCGACCGCCTTCAATCACAATAATGCGATCCATCTTACGAATTGTTGAAAGTCTGTGCGCAATGACAATAGTGGTCTTGTCTTTCATCAAGGTCATTAACGCATCTTGAATAAGTGTTTCTGATTCTGAATCCAAGCTTGATGTGGCTTCATCCAAAACCAAAATCGGTGCATTCTTCAAGATGGCCCGAGCGATTGCCACGCGCTGACGTTCGCCGCCAGACAGCTTCACGCCTCGTTCTCCTACAAGTGTTTCATACTTGTGCTCAAACGTATCGATGAATTCATGACAATGCGCCGCTTTTGCAGCGGCCATCACTTCTTCATCAGTAGCGTCCGGTTTACCGTAACGAATATTTTCCATTAACGATCGATGGAACAACAATGGTTCCTGCGGTACTAATGAAATATTGGTTCGCAAACTCTCCTGGGTAACGTTGGCAATATTCTGGTCATCAATTTCAATAGACCCAGATTGAACATCTACAAAGCGGAACAGAGTTTTTACAATCGTTGATTTGCCGCCACCAGATTTACCCACCAAAGCAATTTTCTCACCTGGTTTAATTTCCAAATTAAAATCCTTCAAAATTGGCTGGGACTCAAAGTAGTGGAAGCCTAGATTCTTAAAACTAATACCGCCTTTGTTTACTACCAACGGCTTAGCATTTGGACTATCTACAATAGCATGCGGCCTCACTAGCATTGCGGTCATTTCATTGGCATCAGCAATACTTTCGTATGTAGAACGAATGTAGCGACCAATATCCCACAAATGACTAAACAAGTCTATCAGGTAGGCCTGAAGAAGAGCAAAGTCACCAATGGTTAGCTGGCCCAGTTTCCAATAGTGATACGCAGTGTAGAACACCACGAATTCCAAAGTAAACATAGATACACCTTGGAACAATTCGCCGTACTGTCCAATATCCCAACTCTTTTTACGGAGCCGGAACAATCGATCAGTAATTTTTTCAAATGAATCTACTTCAGTTTTGTAAGCTGAAAACAATTTGACATTCTGATGGTTCGTAACCGTGTCTGCCAAATGAGCAGTGGTCTTAGTATCTTGCGAAACCTTTTTTAAATCCCAAGGAAGCTTGTACTTTGAAATGTAAAACGCCACACTTACATAAATAATCACCCAAATTCCCATGTACGCACCAATTGTTGGTTTATACCAAAGTAGTACCGACATAATCGTAATTACTCGCAGTGCTGTACGTGCAATGTTGAACGTGATCGTATCCATGAATGACTCGAAAGATCGAGATAAGCGGCGGACTTTAGTTACAATACTACCGACAAAATTGTTGTCGAAAAAACCTGTGGCATGCAAGTGCAGATATCGATAACAAGTATTAAGCAAATCGGACATGACACGAGCTTGGAAATAGTTGTTAACAAATCCTATCATTCGCCAAGCCGCGTTATGAAGTATGCTTAATCCTAAAATCATGAAAATGATTTTTACAACTCCATGTTCAGTCCCTGGAGTAGAAGTTGATAAGGTGTTAAACAAGTCTCGAACCAGGAATGGTCTCACAGTGTCTACGGCGACAGTCAAAACAACCCCCACCGCGATAACTGTGAAAGCGAGCTTGTACTTCATGGAATGTTGCCAAAACAAACCTAAAGTTTGTTTAGTTAGTTGTTGCATAAATTTTTCTCCTGTTAAAAATAAATTCTCGGCTTTTTGCCGAGTCTACTGTTCTTTTTATTTCAAAAAACGAACGCTAACACAGCAAAAAACCACACCCGGATTTTGTCACAAAATACGGGTTTTTATTAGAAATATTCAGTTTTATAGACATGATCTTAATCATGGTTCTGTTTTCCCTGACAACTAAGACGTATTTTCTGAGCAAAAGTTACAAATTTTCAGAAACTTTTCAGAAAATGACCCAAATTACTCCATTTCAGGGAAGGCGCTCGCGCGTCTCTTAATTCCATTATAACAGGCTGTCTGATTTTCGTCTTGCATTTTCCCGCAAAGAATCTTGCCCTGGAGGGTAGAATCGTAGTGATTAATGTAAAAGCCGATGAGGCCATCAATACAATCAGTTTGATGCAAACTAGAAGCTTTCATGCACAAATCTTCCACCCACAATGGGTTATTTATATGAAGCTTTGTAGCACGGCTGGAAACCCCGCGTACGCAAGTTCCCTGGCGACTAGCCTCGGCAGTGTTGCACCAAGCAAATGCTGCGGTGAAGTCATCATCATGCAAAGCTAGATAGTAAGTTGGTGCGTAGTAGTAACAAGTAAGTTTAAATCGCTCTTGCTGAGTTGGGCAAGGAAAGAACGGATCTTTTGGATCCAAATATTCTGATGGGTGAAGTTTCATGTCTGTATTAAAGTTTTCCATGAACACTCCTCCAGCACAATATGAAATTGCTTCACCAGTCTTGAGCGCCGCGCAGTACTCTAATGATTTTGGTAGTTTGTTACCAGTGTAATACATTAAGCCATGGCCAACCCCGTGCAAGCAACGACCGGTGTCGAGCCCAGTGCACATGGTTTCGAGCACTGCAAACACATCATCAACATTTACAAAATATTCTTCGATTACCCCATGCATGTAACCGGTATTACAAACATCGTTTAAATACTTCATAGATTGGTTGAAGTCTTTGTACTTCTTGTATGCTTCGTGGCCAATTTCGTGCACCAAAGGGTGGCAGTGATTCATAAGCCATTCATCTTTTTCCACTCGCTGCTCAACTAATGACAAAGCTGCGCTTGGATTCTGCTTCTTAAGCAAATCTATATACTCTACCTTAATACGGTTGTATTTTTCCTGGTCGCTAGCATCTGTAGCCATGTTCATACTATGGTCCATGCCAGCCATATTATGTTTTGCAGTAGAGGCCTGAATAACCGGTGCAGGCTTTACATACGAAAAAGTGACGTACAGTTGATACGCCAGTCCTACTACCAATATACAGAGAGTGGTGGTAAGTAAAATTTTCGTGGTTCGGTTCATGGCTTTTATACGCCAATTTTCCAGTTAAGTAACAACTTTTTATTCGGTTTGAGGTTGCCCTGGATCACCTGCTGGCGGGGTTGAATCACCTGCCACTTCACCATCATCCAAACCCGGGTCTGAAGTTGGCTCTGAATCTGGTTGCGGCTCCACTGATGGCTCCGGTTCAATACTGCCACCACCAGATGTCCCACTAGACACAGATAATTTTGGAGTTGGGCTAGCAAACGCGTGCCAATCAAAAGTAATGCTGTGATTAGCTTCATCATCAATATAAATAGTAAAGCCAGTGGAGTCTTTGTCATCTACCCAGTACTCGCTACCGACTCGACCATTTGGGGTAACAGTAACAATTGGATCATACTGATAGGCCTTGTCGAAAGTAACGCGAACACTGGTGTCGCCTTCTAAAATTTTTGCTTGACCAATACTATCCCCAGACAGGTAAAGTTGGCTCTTGAGCACAATTGGTGTATCCGCTAAATTTGGTTGTCCCATTGGCAAAGCTGAAGCACCAACTGCATCAATCTTATTATTCAACGCTTTAACGCTCGCGAGCAAAATACCGTTCACTGAAACTTGATCAATTGAGTTGCCCCACATGAATGCGCCGGGAACTTCGTCAGCAATGAAACCAATTCGTTCTTTAGCTAGAGGGCTATCACTACCATAGCCTTCAACTTCTTTGATATAGCGGAAAGTGTGGAGTGGTGCATCTGCCACCATTTGTAGGGCTGCACCGTAATCTGTGTAGTCCATTATGTCTTGCTTAGCTGAACGAACAGAAGCTTGTGTTCCTATAACAGTACCGCTGGTATCTAAAGCATTAGTTGGGGCTGAAGTATTGATGCGCATGTTACCAGAATTGTCTTGCCACACATAACCCGCAGTACCAGACTTGCTTTGGAAGTTAATAGAACCAGCGCCTGTGTTTGTACCATTGGCATTGCGACCAATTGTTAACACCGGACCAGCTGCGCCATTACCGGCATCAATGGTAGGACTAAACCCACCGCCAACATTCAGCGTCATGTAATCTCCAAAAGTGGTCGAAGAATTCTGATATCGTCCAAAGGAAATGAAACCAGTGGCGCCAGGATTGCCAGCAGTAAAGAATCGAATTGCGGCAGCACCCATACCAGTTTGCGCCGCACTTACTTGTTCAAAACCAAACGCATCGCCGATAGAGGCATCGTAAACTTTGGCCAAACCACGGCGAGTGTCACCAGGAATATTAATAGCCGATGTTACAGTGATGGTAGGAGCGGTAACTGTCCCACTGAAACTTGGAGAAGCAGATAGGGCTAAAGTTGTACCGCTGCCAGTGGTAGTCATTTGACCGAGTACTCCGCCATTGTTGTATAGAACTCGGCCACTGGTGCCGCTAGCAATAGTCGTGCTGCCAATTGTTATGCCACCACTACTACACGCAGCAGCCGCAATACTAATTACTCCGTTGTTGTCTGTCTGGAGACATCTTGAACCACTACCACTAAGGGTGGAGGATGTGATTGTTCCCGCTCCATCTACTTGGAACTCTGAAGACGAACCAACAGATAACAATGCATCTGGAGAAGTTGTACCTATTCCGACAAAACCGGTCGTAGTAATAGCAGCTGAATCATATGTGTCCAAGCTAGTTGTACTGACATCTGCCAGTCCTCCATCAAAGCAGACAGCATTACAAGCATCATCTTCAAAATAGTTATTAGTAGTATCATACCCAGCGTCATATGTATATCCATTCCAATCATCATACTTAAGAATTCTGTAACCATCCGCACCTGGAACAATATCCCAAGACCAAGTAATAGTATAATCTTGATCAGCCGCTCCGTTATCAACTATATCAGCGTCAAGGGTGGCATAACTTGGGGAGTAGACAGTATCGGAACCAACAACCTTGTACGCATAGACACGAATATTGTGCGTATAAGGACCGTCGTTGAAATAACCAGGACTCCCGTAATTGATAACCCCTTGAGCAAATGTCGGACTCTCAACTGTGTGAGTGGTAGTGCCAGCATCAATTTGCAATCGAGAATCAACTGAAGTTGATGTACCGATGTTCAAACTTTGATTATCGGTGTCCCAGAAAAAATTGTCGTTGTCCTGGGCTATATCAGCACTAGAATCAATAAAGAGAACAGACCCTGGGGCTGCGTTGGAAATACTTGTCGCGCCAGAAGTACCACCGCCACCGCCTCCGCCCCCGCTAGTTCCGCAGCGTGTACCATGGCCGTAGATTATACCGTCATCCTTTGCCACTAAACAACCACGGATGCTTGTGCCATTCCCCAACACAAAACCTGAGTTAATTGAACTGGAGATATTGTACTGAATGAGTTGATTTAAATAGTTCAAATCGATTCCCGTAACTCCTGGTATTGGCATTTGTGGCAAATAAGAGGGTGTAAAAAAGTTACCTGTTGCGTCACCACTAGCAGCTGTCGTATTGGCAGAAGCCACTGTGCCATTCTCTGGCTTCACATGCGGCCGTGGCTGCATTGCCAAACCAGATCCTGCTACCTGAAAGTCATTGCGGTAGTATTGGTCTAATAACGCAATGTTATCTTCAAAGGATTTGACCAAGCCACTGCCGTGCAAAATGCTTGCCACGATTAGCACTTTGAAGGCTACAAATACCCAAGCACGTAAGAACCCAGTGCGCAGGCCAAAAAACGGCATTTTTTCCATCTCTCGTTTCTTGGTTAAGCTTTGGATTAGGTCAAAATTAATCTGTGTCATTAGTTTACCCTCCCCACGTTACGTTCGAACCGATTAAAAAGTAATTGGTGCTTTTTCTTCTGCTCATTTACATACAATAAAATCACCTGACGAGTTGTAAACCAATCACGTGATAATTTAACAGCTGCTATTCTCTGTTTTCGAGCAAGTAAAGATAGGTACTCAGCGGAGTAAGGGGTTGATTTAGCTGCTTGAGATATAGGTATTAATTTTTCTGGAACAGCTAAAAGCTGCTTTTGTTGCTCTGACATGACAAATTGTGTTTTTATTTTTGTTTCGAGAGTGTTGTGCAAGCCTATATAGCTAGTTTTGGCTATATAGCTCGCCTAACCGATACTTTCATTATGTATTTTAGCAGAAAAAACGGGTTTTGTCAACTCTAAAACCAAAAATCACCTCTCTTGGGAGGTGATTTTTTGAATTGATTGATTACTGGATGATCTTGTCGATCAAACCATACTTCTTTGCTTCGTCCGGGATCATGAAGTAATCACGATCTGTGTCTTGTTCAATTTTTTTCATTGGCTGGCCAGTATGCTTGGCCATAATTTCATTAATCTGATTTTTTATACGCAGCATTTCTTTGGCCTGGATCTCAACATCCTTTTGCTGACCTTCTACCCCACCCATAACTTGGTGGATCATGATGCGCGCATTTGGCAAAGCATAACGTTTGCCTTTTGCACCGGCTGCTAAAAGTACTGCGGCGGCGGAAGCAGCTTGCCCCAACACAATTGTGGAGACATCGGCTTTAACATGTTGCATGGAATCATACAACGCCATGGCAGCAGTTACGCTACCACCCGGCGAGTTAATGTAAATCTTAATATCTTCAGTTGAGCTTTCGGAATCCAAAAACAATAACTGCGCAATAATTGTATTAACTACGGCATCATCAATTGGTTCTCCCAAAAAGATAATGCGCTCCTTAAGCAAACGGCTGTAAATGTCGTAAGCGCGCTCGCCCATCGGAGACTTTTCAATAACCATTGGTACTAACGGCATATATTTATTCTTTATTAATTTTATATTCTCTTCCTTGCTCCATTGATTTAACCAACCACATAATAACTTTGTCATCATCAATATCGTAAGTCATCTCACCTTCGACTTTACCTGGAGTCACTAACATTGCATTAGCATTGTAAGATACTTTTTCATAGTTTTGTTCTTTCCAAAAATTTACAACTGCAACGGCTTGTTCTCTCAATGAAAGTTCTGGGTTGATAGGATAATTAGGATTAGACATATTGGCCTTTCTATTCTGCTACTTGCGGAGCTGCTTCAACATCATCTACCGATTCGTCTGGTGCGGCAATTTGTTCTGGTTCGACTGCATCGGTTTCTTCATGTGATGCTTCATCAACAATTTCTACATCGCCTTCTGTTTCAGCATCAGATTCTTCGCCATCAGTAGAAGTGCCAACATTTTCTTGATTGATATCAATCTTCCATCCTGTTAAGCGAGCTGCAAGGCGAACGTTTTGACCAGCCTTACCAATTGCCAAAGACAATTGATCTTCCATCACACCAACTTTAGCTTCCTTTTCTTCCATGTCGAGTTGCACATTGATAATTTTTGCTGGCGACAAAGAGTTGGCAATAAACTTCACAGGGTCTTCGCTCCATTCGATGATGTCGATTTTCTCACCACCCAGTTCAGCCATAACTGTTTGTACACGGGTACCTTTTTGACCAACACAGGCACCGATTGGATCAATACCTTCTTGCATGGAAGCCACTGCAATTTTGCTACGACTACCAGCTTCACGGGCTACAGATTTAATTTCTACAGCACCGTTGTAAATTTCTGGGACTTCCATCTCGAATAATTTGCGCACGATATCTGGGTGAGAGCGTGACAAAGTAATTTTTGGGCCTCGGGTTGCTGGCTCAACGTGCAAGATCAACACTTTAATACGCTGGCCAATATCATATTTTTCGCCACGAATTTGTTCTGATGGGAAAAGCACACCTACACCCTTGCCAAGATCTACCAAAACAGTGTCGCCTTCAACGCGCTGCACAATACCATTAATTAAAGTACGTTCCTTGGCTTTAAAGTCTGAGAATTGCACAGAGCGTTCTGCTTCACGAAGTTTTTGAATGATAACTTGCTTAGCAGTTTGTGCGGCAATACGCCCAAAAGCTACGCCATCGGATGGGGTTATTTCTTTGCGAATTACTTGGCCAACTTTTGCATTTGGATCTTCTTTCTTTGCATCAGCAATATCAATTTCTTTTGCAGTATCTAAATGCAAGTCTGGATCTTCAGCATCCATACTTTTTCCTTCAACAATGGTTTTTTCGTCGTAAATTTTAGCGCCCAAATTTTCTGGATCAAATACCACAACTGGGTTTTGATCTTTTTCGCCGTAGTCCTTACGGAACGCTGCTGCAAGAGAAGCTTCGATCATACCAATGATCTCTTCTCTGGATACACCTTTTTCTTCGGCAATCTGTGCCAAAGCTTGTTCGAATTGTTCGTTCATACTATTTAATTTTCTGTGAGACTGTTCTCACTATTTAATTGTTTGATCTGATGGCCTGGCAGTGTTTGCAAAGCGGACAGTCACGGTAAGCGCAGCCGCGAGCGGAAGCGAAGCGGCGTGAGCACTGTCTGCGTGTAAATACTGCCAGGCCATCAACTATAACCTAATAAAAAAGATGGGTCAGTCCCATCAATAATCTAGAGTTACAGCATGTGGAACTATTATAACATTTACTGATGATTTGTCAAGATTGGCTTGGATGGCGCAAACGTCTATTCGGGGCTGAAGCTTTTGGTATTGCGGGAATGCTCGGCAAAACCAGGTCACTATTTTAAGAAGCTTTCTTTGTTTTGCTTTTGACACAGATTCAATGGCTGTGCCAAACTGCCCACCACGCCGAGACTTAACTTCCACGAAAATTAACTCAGTGCTACTACGAACCACTAAGTCAATTTCACCGAGCATCTTCCCTTTGTAGTTATGAATGTTTCGAGCCACAAGTACAAACCCCCGCTTTAAATACTCTGCCTCAGCGACCTGCTCTCCCCAGATTCCAAACTTATTGGTTAATTTAAATGCCATCATATTTATATGATGGCATAACAGTGTTCAAGTTGATTTAAAATTTAAATAAAGTTGCGCTCAAGTTTTATTTAAGATTTCTTCAAATATTTATCGCGGCTCGCAGCACGTTGGGCTTCAGCCATATCTACTTTGTAGTGAGTGAACAAATATTTGACTGGCCAGTACATCCAAATTATTCCCCAAAGCAGAATTAAGACCGCCACAAATTTCGTGCCCAACACTTGAGCGTATTCGTAACGCAGTCCAAACCAGATCGCTTCGACAATACCAATTGTAAAAAATATTTTTGCAAATCTGGTTGCCACACGGGCAAGAAACTTATTCTTGGATAGCTTCGCAAATACTAAAACCAAAATTCCTAATAGGATTAATACGCCGGCTAAATACAAAAAAGCCTTTTCACTCGGATGGATCCGAGTGGTATCAATAGTGAACCAAAATTTTGGGGTAATAAAGTCGTGCCAGTTGATATTTTTTAATGTCATATATAGAGTGAATGATTATTTCTGAAATAGTAGCGCGTAATGGGCGCTGTCTGCAGGAATGGATTTTACTTTATGAAGTCCGGCTTTTGCTAACTCATCTTCTAATTGCTGTTCGTGAATGCGTTTGTCTAGCGAAGGACCGAAAATAGTATGCTCTGGTTTCCATTCCACTGCCAGGAGCAGGCCGCCGGTCTTAAGGAGTCGATAGGCGTTCTTGAGCAGCATAGACCGATCTGCGACTTCGTGCAAGATGCTGGCCATTATGACTGCGTCACAGCTGGCGTCTTCCAGCTGTTTAAGGGGTTTATCTAGATCTGCTTGAAGAATTTGAACATTTTTATACCCCTGCTGTGTTGCTGAGGAAAAGGTTGCCGTAAGTTTTGATTGTTGCACGTCGATCGCGTGTACGGTACCGGTATTGCCAACCATTTTCGCAGCAGCTGTAGCAAAGAAGCCTGCACCACTACCAAAATCTGCCACGACTTGGCCGGTCTTTAAGCCCATCTGGGCTACAACAGTTTGTGGGTTGATGAATTTCATAGATTTTATTTTTATCCCCAAACGTTTAGCATGCTAGCAACTACTGAAAGCAGTAAAAAAAATATAACACTACAAACCATCAGTAGTAAATAATACTTATAGTTTTTAGGGCTATCGAAAGTCTTATCTATTAAAAATACCGCTGCTACGGGTAGCAAAAAAACAACTATTAACAAAGTGTTGCCATCAAGTCGTAAAGACAAAGCAGCAACTTCAATAAATGCTATTGCTAAAGCTCCTATAATTGCCCCCGTATATTCTACATTGGTCTTTATTTGAGTTTCCATTTTGATTTAAACTTCTACTTCTTGTTGCAGTCGTTGTAGCCTGATTGGTTTTGCTCCTTCTGTCTCCACCAACAGCGCATTCACAATCGCAGGCCCACCTTCTGGAGCTTCAAGCTTGAACTTTCCTTGCTCCAAAAATGGTGCTAAAGAATTTTCAACTATCACACCTAGTACAGAGTCACGGGCACCAGTGAAACCTAAGTCAGTCTGGAACGCTGTACCTCTGGTGAGGATTTTGGTGTCTGCGGTCGAGATGTGAGTGTGCGTGCCTACCACAATTGTGGCGCGGCCATCTGCATGCCAACCAAAAGCATTCTTTTCACTCGTGGCTTCTGCATGCAAATCTACAATGATTATATCATCTTTTTGAGCCTGCTGTTGATAAATTTCATCAAAAGCAAAAAACGGATTCGAAATTTCCCCGCGGAACTGCTTTTCAAAAAACAACCGGCCGCCCAAATTAATAACCAAATACTGCTGACCATTTTTAGAAAACCGATAATATCCCTGCCCGGGAACTATTCTGTTATCCTCGGACAGTGAAGTGTAATTATAAGGTCGAATGATGTTGTTGTACTTATCAAAGCACGCCTCTGCATGCGGACCAGTATCGAACACATGATTGCCAGAAGTGTAGACATCAAAACCTAACTTATCCATTTCCGCCATGGTGTTAAGCGTGATGCCTTTGCCGTGCGCAAGGTTCTCTACGTTACCAATAATTACATCTGGCACATGCTCTTTCTGCCACATAGGCAAAACCTGGGCCAGCGCGTGCCGCCCAGGTCGTCCCATAATATCACCGATGAGAAGAATTTTTGCCATTTATATAATTGCGTTATCTGGAAGCCGATCCCAGAAAATAACTGGTATGGATGATCGCCCCTCTAAGTAAGCCCTGGTTAAACGATGCATGCCATCGAATGGGAAAGGATGATGCGATGGGTTACTGTGCATCCAAATTGGTTTATCCATATTATCCTGAGCATTTTGTATAGATAAAATATGCTCAATCCAAGTTGGTTCAGTTTGCTTTAAATTTTCTAGAAACTCGTCGACTGTTAAGTCTGAGTTTTCAGATTTCTGTTCGTGCCATTTTTTCAGAAAGTGCGATGGGCCAATATTTTCATTGCTATCTGGAACATCCCAATACTTATTTCCTTCTTCCACTGCTGTAGATAATCTAAGATTGTTCAAACCAACTTCAACTGGTTCAGGTTTGGGAAGATGCGTTTCTAAATATTCTTCTAACTTACCTACATCATAGGATATGCTCGCCACTTGGGTGGTTTCTCGATGGGGAAATTCTCTCAAGCGGTGGAATTGGTCACCCTCTGCACTATTCATTTTATCTCGCGTACTCAATTACTCTATAGTCGCGAATAACGTGAACGCGAATTTCACCTGGGAACTTCAGTTCGTTCTCAAGACGGTTAGCAATCTCGCGGGCGAGTTTTTGACAACCGTAATCATCAAGTGCAGTTGGAGTAACGAACACACGCAACTCACGGCCACCTTGAATAGCATAAGTCTTTTCAACCCCTTCAAATGAGTTAGCAATATCTTCCAAGTCGGACAAACGCTTCACGTAGTTTTCAAAGCTGTCTTTGCGAGCGCCTGGACGAGAACCGGAAATACCGTCAGCTGCGTCTACAATCATGGCTTCAATAGAAAGCGGCGCGTGGTGAGAAGCATGCTCGGACACGTCCGTATCGTGGTGATGAGATTCAATCGCCTCAATAACTTTTTCATCAAGGCCAAACTTCTCGGCAATGCGGCGACCAATTTCCACGTGAGTTCCTTCCATGTCTTGGTCGAGAGCCTTACCAATGTCGTGGAGCAATGCACCCTGTTTACAAATTGATTGATCCGCACCTAAATCTTGAGCAATAAGCGCAGCAACTTTAGCCATTTCAACAGAGTGAAGCAATACGTTTTGTCCGTAAGATGTACGGAACATTAAGCGACCAACCAAGTGAACTAGCTTTGGCGGGAAGTTTGTAATGCCAAGTTCGTAAACTGCATCTTCACCGGCCTTTTTAATTTGATCATTAATCTCTGCCTTGCTCTTTTCATAAGCTTCCTCAATGCGAGCCGGGTGAATACGACCATCAACAAGTAATTTGTCCAAAGTTAGTTTAGCAATGTGACGACGAATAGAGTTGAAGCCTGAAATAACAACTGTGTCTGGGGAGTCATCAATTAAAATTTCCACGCCCATGAGTTGCTCAAAGGCACGAATGTTGCGGCCCTCTTTACCAATAATGCGGCCTTTCATTTCTTCGTTCGGGATCATGACTGTAGTGGTAGTAGTCTCCGCAGTCACTTCTGTGGCAATACGTTCAATGGCCTGCGCCACAATTTTTCTGGCTTCGCGATCTGCAGTTTCATGTGCTTCGTTCAAAAGTTTACGGTGCAGCTTAAGCATTTCTTCGGAAATACCTTTTTCAGCGTTTTCCATCAAAACTTTTGCAGCCTCTTCACGAGTTAGGCCAGCAATTTTTTCTAATTTTTCTAGCTGCTGCTGCTTAAGCTCTTTAATTTTCTCTTCATCAGCTTTCAATTTCTCGGTACGAGCTTCGAGGTCTTCCGATTTTTTGTCTAAGTTAGCTGATTTTTGATCCAGATCTTTTTCTTTTCTATCAATGCGTTCTTCAAAGCGTACAATTTGCGCACGAAAATCTGCTTCAGACTTCTTAGCGCTTTCTGTAATTTCCAAAGCTTGCGCTTTGGCTTCGATGAGCATTTCTTTTTCTTTGTTCTTAGCATCTTCCAAGATTTTCTCAGCGCGAGATTCCGCGCCAGTCACCTTTTTGGAAGCCAAGCTTTGCCGAGCAATGTAGCCAACAATACCGCCAACCACAAACCCGATTATAGCGTAAATAAATAACATAAAAACCTTACAATCCCAAGCAGTTAGTAAGGTTTGAGTTTAATTTGATGAATTTTTGGATATGCGAAAATTAGCTGCGCAAAATATTGCCCAGGCTAGTTCTTATTAGAGATGTTTCTAGATTAGAAAAATTCAAAGATAATCGCATTTTCTTGATATTCAACAGTATTTAAACCTAAACTGCTTCGGAAACTTAAAATTGATTTTATGGCTTTACTGTACCACTTTAGGCTTCTGGCGTCAAATCGCCCAAATAAAAAAATAATACCGACATTACTGCCGGTATTGCTTTTCAGAATAAATTGACTAAAGACATTTAGGCCTCTAAAAGATTGCTCTCTTGTAGCTGATCAAGGCCAAGATTGATGAAATCCAGGTCTACAAGCTTAGCATAGTGAAGCTTAGCATTGTTTTCCTGAATCTTTTTCGGCATGTCCTTAATTTTGGTCTTGCCATCACAACTATTCCAAATTGCTGCGGCAGAGCTGTTAAGACAGTGGGCCTTATTGTTGTCCAGGTCATAGACCAAAACTTCATCAGGCATTTCTTGGACTACTAAATTTTGACTGCGCGCAATGGGAGTTGCTTCTTCACTCCTTTCAGTGATTTTTCTTTTACTAAACATTCGGATACCTCCTATCCTAAATATGGTGCATTATAAATTGAATTCTTAAATGAGTCAATCCTATTTGATTTCTCTACCATAACCAGTTACTATAATTTTAGATAATCTAGAGAATTAATTTAAAAAGAATTTATGCACGAACACGAAATTGAAGACACTGGCTTTATGTTTGGTCCCCAAGTGGCTCAGCCGGCGCCAGTTTTTGAGGATATGACTACATATCATCAAGGTGAATACAAAACCGCGTCGCTAAGAGACTACGCCGGCAAATGGTTAGTCCTATTTTTCTACCCACGCGACTTCACTTTTATTTGCCCAACAGAAATTCAAGAATTCGGTCGCCTTTACGAAGACTTCAAGAAGCTAAACTGTGAAGTTATTGGCGCCAGCACAGACAGTAAAGAGTCTCACAAAGCTTGGTATGAAACTGATGAGCGCTTAAAGGACGTTAGGTTTCCGATCATTGCCGACACAACTCAAGAACTTTCTGACATCTATAATGTCCTTGACGACGAAGGTGCTTCACAACGTGGTACATTCATCATTGACCCGGATGGAATATTAAAATTCATGCTTGTGTCTGCTGACTCAGTGGGGCGAAACATTCCCGAAATGCTTCGCGTAGTTGAAGCTCTGCAAACTGGTGAACGTTGCCCGGCTAACTGGGAACACGGCAAAGAGACTTTGGGCAAGGCTAGTTAATTAATTAAACGATTATGTTTAAATTCGAAGCAAAAAAATTCGACTCCATCAATGGTGTTGATGGCCTGTCCGAACGCCTAATGAGCGAACACTACAAACTCTATGAAGGCTACATCAAAAAAGCGAATGAGATTCAAGAAAAATTAAAGACTGTGGATTTAACCACAGCCAATGCAACTCAATCTGATTTGCGCGCTCTAAAGATGGGCTACTCTTTTGCTTTAGATGCTATTAAGTCACACGAACTTTATTTCCAAAATATTTCCGGCAAAGGTGGACAATCGCAAGGATGGCTTGGAAAAAAAATAGAAGAGCATTTTGGGTCGTACGACAACTGGCTAGCAGACATGAAAGCTACTGGCATTGCAGCGCGCGGCTGGGTATGGTTCGCTTTTGACTGGCAAACTGGCCAACTTTTTAACTTCCTCGGAGATGCGCACGATGCTTTCCCAATTTGGGATGCTTCCCCCCTTGTGGCCTTAGATGTTTACGAACATGCTTACATGATTGACTACGGTGTAAATCGCGCCGACTACATTGAGACTTTCTTCAAAAACTTAGACTGGAATTCAGTAGAAGCATATGTAGAAAGCGGTGGATTACCGAACTGGCAACCAACAAGATAATAATCTCAAATCAATAAGAAAAGGTGATCGCATTACGACCACCTTTTTTATTCAATTATTTTGTTACCACAATCCAGTTCTCCGCACCCACATGCAGATAACCAAGATCGCTAGGCCTGAAAATACCCTAACCCATTCATTAGCTAGCCTACTATTCGGATGGTGCTGGCCAGTGTGCCAACCCGTCGAATAAAGCTCAAGCGCTGCGGCGAGCAAGGCAATCTTGTAACTCCACGAGAACAAACCTGCCATGAGTATTATCGGCCCCATTAGACAAATTGGATGAAACCAATTTTGCTTCTGCAAATATTTCCAAAACTCCATTTTTATCACCCCTTCAAATTTTCTCGATACATTGCCAATTTAACAAAAAGCCCTCGACTTGTCGAGGTTTTATATTGACATAATCTCTCTTTTATTGTATAGTATATAGTTACAAATTTACTGGTTTTTGTAACCGCGAGGCTCTCAACCAGTTTAGACAAACTCAAGGAGATAACAATGAAAACTCTAAATAGATACCTATTATTTTTTGCTGTCGTAGTTTTGACGATAGCATGCTCAACAACCCCAAAGAACACCGCAAAATCAGAAAGCTCATCACCTACTCCCACAGTCGAATTGAGCGTAGTACCCCGAGATCAAATGTCAGAAGAAGAGTTTCTTCAGACAATCGATAATGGTATGACTTCTATCTCCGGCGCCATAGCGGAAGTGAAGTTGCAACAAGACATGATGAGCGACCAGATCGCATCTGACTTTGATCGCTACGCCGAATATGAGAAGACTTTCCTCCCTAAGCTGAAAGGCAAAACGATTCATGTGATCTTGCAAAATCACGGAGATATGTTTAGCGACGAAGTTTTGCCAGATGAGGGAGCCTTTGAAAGCCAAGAGAAAATTGCAAAACTTCTGCCAAAGATAAAGCCAAAAGTGCTTGCCTTAGAGGGTATTGTAAGCGATAGAATTGCTTCAGAGAAAGACATTATTTCAGAATTGACTTTACTGTCACCACCGGAAGTAAAAAATGATCCTTTCTTTGCTCTCCAATTAGCTGAGACATACATCTATACGGTCGAACATAACAGAAGCTTAGAGTTTGCGATCAAAAATCCGAGATGCTTTACGTTAGGCGGTGAATTTCTGGGTATGAGTGTCTTGGCCGTCCGGAATATTAACATGAACTATGTTGATAACCCGAAGTCTAAGTTCGCTATCATCCAGCGATTTCGAACGTGGAACATGCTAGCCCGTTTAAGCGAAATGATGGAAAAAACCAAAAATCGCAGTGGTGCGCTAGTCATCGGCGCGTGGCATAAACAGGACATTGAAATCTTCTGGAAGATTTTCAATGTAAACATAATTTATTACGACACAACAATCGAAGCACATGCTTCAAACAAAAGAGCCCCAAATCAAGGGGCTCATTTTATTATTCAACTTTCGCTTCGGATTTGGCTTTCTTCGCTGCAGCTTCTTTCATCTTTTTAGTAACAATGAGTTTGCGGCGAGTACGCGGGGTGTTATCACGACGTTCACGAACATAGTAAATTTTCGCTTGGCGAACCTTATCATCTTTTACAACTTCAAGCTTTGCAATGTTTGGTGAGTGCAGCGGATAAATACGTTCAACTCCTACACCACTGGCGATCTTGCGAACCATGAAAGTTGCATTCGCGCCTTTGCCGCCCTTGCGAGCGATCACAATACCTTCAAACACCTGAATACGTTCTTTACCACCTTCTTTAATGCGGTTATGAACTTTCACAGTATTACCTACTTCAAAGTTAGGTAATTCTTTCAGCTGATCAGCTTTTAAATTTTTTACGATTGGCATTATAGTTTCTTTAACTTCTTTAAAATATCTGATAGATCTGGCGGTAATTTACTATCCGCTTCAACCCATTCTTGATTTGGTAATTGTACTTCTATCTTGGAAGCGTGAAGAAATTGTCTTTCTAGACCGAACTTCATCACTCTTTTGCCGCCATAGAGTAAATCTCCAACTAACGGAAATCCAAGGGAAGAAAAATGAACGCGTATCTGATGCGTTCTACCTGTATGCAATTTTACCCTAATTAGGGTGTAAAAGTCAACCCCGTCGGTATAATAGCCTTGCACCCAGTATTCTGTTAAAGATGGCTTTTCGCGCACCATATCTTTAACATCCGTAGTGTATTTGCGGAAATCTTTCTGGCTTTTACCTAAAGATGAGTCGATTTTGCCATGTTGATGCTCGATTTTCCCCTTAACTAAGGCGATATATCCCTTCCTCACCTTACGCTCTGCGAACGCGTCTTTCAAGTGATCATACATTTCTGGGGTTAGGGCGACCATCATAACACCGCTGGTGTCCTTGTCGATGCGGTGAACAATGCCGCTACGCCCTTCTTCTCCAACTAAGTGAATATCTTTAAAATGATACAGCAGTGCCTGAGCTAAAGAGTCCCCTTTGAACCCAGCACCAGGGTGTACAACTAAGCCTGCTGGCTTATCTATAATTAACAAACCATGATTGTTGTACAAAGTGGTAAGGGGAATATTTTTTGGACCAGGCGCTTCTATAGCAATTGGTGTGTAATGGATCTTGTCATCTTTTCGGACAATAAATTTTACTGATGTTTGCACTTCGCCATTTACTGTCACTGCTCCAGCTTCGATATCTTTTTGGATCTTGCCACGAGAAATTACCTTACCTGACAAATCCGAAAACTGCTCGGACAAAAACTTGTCGAGCCTAGTCTTTAATTCATTGACTGTAAATTTGTGATTGTTTGACATATAAAAAATTTACGATAAACTTCTAGAGTGCAGAAGCTTTGCAGACAAGTGTCTGGGTTTATGACTGGAGGTCGTGGCTCCCGAAGGCATTCATCATTGTGTTGGCGCGCAGCAAATAAGTAGGAGGCATTGAAACTAAACTTTCGGGTTTATGGAGCCGTCAGTGAGATACTACTCTCTTCGGACGTTGATGGAACATAGTGCATAATGGGGATAGGTGAAAACCGCTGCATCCCCATTTTATTTTAACAAATCCGGACGACGCCTCTTTGTACGCTTAAGAGCTTCTTCTTTGCGCCACTTCTGTATATTTAAATGATGACCACTTAACAAAACTTTCGGTACCGGCTTTTTTTTTACCTGGCCACCTACTTTAACCTCCAAAACTTCTGGCTTAGTATATTGTGGGTACTCAAGAATGTTTTCAGAAAAACTTTCTGCATCAGCAGAATCATCTTTACCGAGCACACCAGAAATTAATCGCAGCACTGCTTCGCTTACAACAAGAGCAGGAAGTTCGCCACCCATTAACACATAGTCACCAACGGAAATTTCTTCATCAACAAATTTACGAACGCGCTCATCAAAACCTTCATAGCGGCCAGATACAAAAACTAGTTGATCATACTGCGCTAACTTGCGAGCAATAGCCTGAGAAAACGGCTTGCCTTGCGGGGTCATTAGAATAACTCGAGTATTTTTTGTTCGGCCACGTACTTTTTGAATCGCCTTAATGACTACATCAGGGCGAAGCACCATTCCCAAACCACCACCGTAGGGCCGGTCATCAACAGTGCCACGCTTGTCAAACGAAAAACTACGCAGGTTTACTGCTTTAAATTTCAAAATTTTGTTCCGGATTGCCCGGGCAATAATTCCAAAAGAAGTATACTGCTCAATAAAATCCGGAAACAACGTAATAACTTGTATAGAAATGTTTTGCTTCATACTTTGCTTTGGCATGATATATGAATGATATCAAAAAACCGCCAATACGGCGATTTTTTGTTTTATCTTTGAATCAAAGCTTGAAGTCGTCCATGTCGGAACCGTCAGATCCGGCATCACCAGCATCTGCCTGGCTATCCATTTCTTGGCGAGGAGCGTCATTGCGCTCGCGACGAGGACCACGGTGAGAACCTTCTGGTTCATCAATCTTCAAGTTTACACGAGCTTTGTGCTTAGCACCTACTACCCGAAGGAGAGTGCGCACAGCTTTGGCAGTCTGACCCATACGACCAATTACTTGGCCCATATCTGCTGGATTGATGTGAAGAGTGATTAGAACACCCATTTCATCAACAGTGCGGTCAGTGCGAACATCCTGAGGATTGTCGACTAATGCCTTGATAATAAATTCTACAAACTCTTGATCTGTCTCCATAATCGTTTCAGTTAGAATTTCTGCTATAGGGGAATGGCTTCGACCTTTTCTGTTTAGCCTCTATTGCATGAATATAGTATCAGCTTCGAAGTGTTATGTCAAAGCTGATAAATTAATGCGCTACTGTGGACCAGTTTCGTTTCGGTTCGGCACGCCACCGAGCAAACTAAACAAGTATGGTGGGGTAAACAAATGAGCAGTTAGACCTCCATCGGCCGTAACATCAACAACATTTTGGAATCTGTAGACTGCGGCGCTTGGGTTAGTTGGCGCGGTGACCTTGGCACTCATTTTAATAGTACAGAATTTGGTTGGTGGAGCTGCTGCAATATCTGCCAAGGTAAAGTCGGCTGAGCGTTCAGCCAATGTCTGCCTGACCACGCAACCACTAGGACTGACACTAATAACTTTAGGGTTGGTCAAATTATACATCGTATCGTGCAACCTAATACCTGTCATTGGCTGGTTTCCTGAATTACAAATATTAATTTGGAAGAAGACGGTGTCATCGACTGCGAAGATGCCATTGTTAGGCACGCTGGCTGGTTCCGAAATTCCACTACACGCCACTGCTCCAATAAAGTTATTGGTAACAGAACCCTCGACCCGATAAAGATCTTTATCCGAAAGTGACAGGCTAGGACTACACGACGAAGGAATAACTGAAAGCGGGTAGGAAACTACTCCAGCGGATTCCACGCCACCATAGCGGGCCTTGACCATATAATAGTTTGAGCTGGTCAGGCTTAATGGCGAACGGTCGGTATAAATATACTGCGCACCATCAACTGGGACATCTGAATATGGAATATTGGTGCCATTTGGATCCAAGGACCACTCAGCAGATGGGGAGGTGCGGCGATAAACATTAAATGAATCAGGATGATTACCGGAAGTGCGCGGATTATTCCAGCTAACTACGATTTGACCGCAAGCACTAGGAGCGATGTCTACGCTACTTGGACCAGAACCACCTGAAGGCCGTGGATCAACAATAATATGAACGGTTTTGACAGCTGGGTCTGTCCCAGGGGCACCAGGGCAAGTTGCTGTATACGGATGATCGCCAAGATCTTGAAGATTACCAGTACTATCTCCCTCCAAATTTACTGTAGGAATTTGGTACCCCAAATATGGGTTCATGCTACAACTGGTTGTATATGCAGAATCCCAGTACAACATTGCTTGTCTGCCTTGATAAATATGACATGTGTCTGGCTCTCCACCATCGGTATTTGTTTGAGAGTTACCTTCTCCACTGCACCATAATCTTAAGGTCGGGGAATTCACCTGACCAACATTTACTCTTACTGTATCGATGTCTTCTTCGCCCGAAGAGTCGTAGCAACTTATTCTAAAAGTATAATCCCCTGATTGCATTCCTGAAACGTCAAAATTATGCAACGAAGATGGAGTAGTTTGAGTGTAATCTCGAGGGCCTGTCCATGGACCACCGGCTGAGGCAGGAGTAGTATCTACACCCTGCTCCATTGCCCCCACACATCTTGTTGCGCCACGAACCTCCCACGAAAGTTGCCCGGTACTTCCAGTAGATGGGTTAGGCTGGGTCGGCCCTTGCTGACCATTAAACAACAAATCAACGTGCAGGGCTGGCTCAACAGTTAAACTGGCGTGGCAAGGCTGAATGGTATTCACGCCGTCATCGGCATTGAAAGTCAAATTATAAGTATCTGGAGCAAGACTAGTGGTTTGAACCCGGGCAATATTATGATACGGTAGCGGATTGTTATTTGGACCAAGCACAACAGGAGAAGTAACCATGGTCGGACCCGTCGGGTCACTACTCATAGTGACATCAATATTGTTATTGTAACCATCTTCCATGTTCTCCGCTGACAACGAAAAATTAGCAGTCTGGCCTTGGGTCACAACTTGATTAACCGCACAATTTAAAACAGGAACTGCGTCTTCGCCATGCACCACTATTACAATTGATGAGCTATACATATCTCCAGGATGTGCAGAACGACACCAGCCAAAGCGGCCACCGTTTTTTCTTTCAGCGCTATATATTGCCAGTGGCCCTGCAAATGCAGGGGTAGTTATAGAAGTATCATTAATGCCTGGACCAGATGGTGGCCATGGATTAGGTGTGGATCCCTGCTGATGCCCAGTAAAAAAGTAGTATGATGGATCAACTTGTTCATAAGAAATCCATTCCCACGGACCATCTTGGTTATTTAAATAACCAACAACATAGTGATCATGTCGGGTATAACGTATTATATGGCCTGGTTGGACATTAATATCGTATTGAGAAGGGTAAGGATTGGAGTTTGGCTCGGGCTCAGGTTCTGTAAGTGGGTGCACCACTGATTCGTTGCCAGCTTGAAATGTTCCAATCCTAATAATATTGTTTGGATCGGTCACATCATCCACCCGCACCTCAAATTTAGGCAGCTGGCACAAGTCCGCTGCACTAGCTACTTTTGGGTCAACAATGGCTGAACCAAAACTAGCGACTACATTGATCAATAACAGTGCGGCAGAAAATTTTATCCCGATTTTCATAAATTATTTTTTAGATTTGATTGGCGATTGGGTCAAAGTAAATTCAACTGTAGTTTGGCCATTGTCTTCTCTGACGACTATCAACAGGTCGCCAATGTCGCTAGCCAACTGAGCCGTGAGAGGGTCTTCAGTAATCCCCCCTTGCCAACCAGACTTTTTGAAGAAATCAATGTAGAAAGTGATGGCTTCAGCAGGAGCCTTACGAGTAGTAATTTGTTTAGTTGATTGCCTGCGGTTATCCGTAGTGCGAGATTCATAGTTTTGAAGCACTTTTGATCCAGGGTCTACTGGAAGATCCGCTGGTAATCCAGAAGGGCTTTGTGCAGGCTCAACCTGCTCAGTTTTCACGCTGAACGGAATGTTATTACTACTGTGATTATAAGGTCTAATTTTTTGATAGGCATAAATCAAAACTACTATCGCAGCGATGACGATTACAATTTTCATTATGCTCTGCCAGTTGAGCTTATTTGATTTTCTCATTGCAAGTTATTAAATTTCTTTGATGCTATTGAGGCCCGGTCTCGTTACGATCTGGCACTCGACCATCATTACTAAATGGATACGGCGGGGTAAACACATGAGCACTAGCACCATTACCGGTAATATCAGCGACGTTCTGGAACCGGAAAATTCGATTCGCTTGAGGGTTTGGTGATGTCACCACAGCTTTAAAGATAATTGTGCAGTACTTAGTTGGAGGAGCTGCCGCAATATTCGCAACTCTGAAATCGATATTAGAACCAGAAACCGTATGACTAGTCATACAACCTGCTGGACTAGATGTAAATCCTGATGGACTTGAAAGGTTGTACAGTGTATCGCGAACAAGAATATTGTCTAACGGTCCTGAGCCAGAATTACAAACATTCAAGTGGAAAGTGATAATATCACCGACACTAAAGATGGCATTATTAGGCAAGACTGCAGGTTCTGAAACCCCGCTACAAGCCACAGCAGGGAAAGATTTGGTAATCGCTCCTTGGACAGCGGTTATGTCTTTATCGGACAAGGATAAATCTGGACCACAAGTAGTAGGGATAACGGAGAGCGGATAAGAGACTGCCCCAGCCGACTCAACGCCACTATAGACTGCTCTGACTGAATAGTAATTTGACCTATTCACATTTAGTGGTGCAGTATCAATATAAACATATTCAGGATCGGATTGTACGTTTGAGTAAGGAATACCAGTACCATTTGGGTCGATTGACCAAGCTCCTGTCGGATTGGTGCGACGGTATACATTGAAGGTCTCTGGATGGACAGCACTGTTTGGGTTATTCCAACTAACTTCTACTTGACCACACCCTCTTGGTGCGATGGCAACATTCTGCGGCTGCGCCAAAGGAGTAGTGGAACGAATGGTTAATTCAACCGTACATCGTCTTTCTATCCCTCCGCCAGTGCCTTTAAAGTTAATTGTAAAAGTCCCTGTACTGGTATTAGATTGAGTACTAACATTGGCAGTTGTTACGGCCGCTGGAGTTGTGTTGTTATTACTAAAAGCAATATTCGGAGCCGTTGATGGGTTCGGACTAATGCTATCGACAACAAAATTAACTGGGCTATTAAATCCATTTTGCGCAGCGGTTGTTAAGGTAAAACTAGTGGTGCTGCCTGCAAATATAGTTGTAGCCAATGGAGCGCACACTAAAGTATAGTTAGGTGCTTGGCCTACATTTACTATGATAGTTTGTGGAGCTGACCAAACCGGGGACCCTGCTGGCCCGCCACGACAAGTTACTGTTAAAGGATACACCCCTTGGGTATTCATTACACCAGTTGATTGATTATATGTAGTACCTGGGGTGCTTTGAAGCATGCCATTCCATGAAGGTACAGAGGAAGTGGCTTGGCAAAAATTACCATTATCAGTTGCTGTTGGTTGCCAAGTAATATTGGCGCTCTGACCAACGGTCAAATTAGCAGATGTTCCGCTTTGACCGGTATTAGGATCGGTAACCCGGAATACCACCGAAGGATTATCATAAATTGCTAAATTAGTAGTACCTGGAGCCACAGAGGCTGTTGGGGTTGAGCTACAATATTCAAAAAGTGAAGCATAATTTGTAGCCAATGTCGCATGAGTCCCAGAATAACCAACTTCATAGTCATACAACTGTTGATACCAAGCGACTTCAACACAAGTACCGGGCGTGTACGGAATGGTTGTATTATGATTCTGGGCCCATACATCACCAGTTGGGCTATTGGTTGGTAAATTTTCCTGATACAGAGGGGAGCAACTCGGAGAAAACTCACTATAATTCAAACAAGATCCATTTTGCCATACAAATATTGCAAAGGTGATTTCACGACTTTCATGGCCACCGTAAATTGAGCCGCAACCAGCGACTACATCGCACCACGAATCAGAATAAACTGATGATAAATAGCCAGCTCCAATACTAATATCAAGCGTGCTACCGTAAGAAGTGTATGTGGCAGTAGCACCGGGTGAAGTTTGTGCGTTGACTGTACTAGCAGGGCCAGCTAAAAACCCGGATGCTATTAATGCTAGCGCTAAGAAGCTAGAAATTATTCCAGTACTTCGTTTTAACAAGTCAATTTGTGTAGTTTGGTTTTTCATTTTTGCTATCAGTTAATCTCTAAGTTAGTCGAATCTGAACTACCGCCAGTCACTCGATTTCCAGCGACTGCTCCAGATACAGTAACCCCTTTTGGCAATCGTTGTTGAGGTGTAGAGTACAAGCCTTGATCAACACCACCTGTATTGCTGACATTCAAATTTAAAGAATTAGTAGAGCCGCATGAAATTTGTGTCACAGGAGATCCGTTGCGGGTAAATGAATATACCAAGTGAGCAGATGTTGTATCGAATCCACTAAAGGCAGACAAAGAGGTAACAGGTCCGGTCAACCCATTTGGACAGTTTAGTGTGACAGTGTAGTCTTGGCTATTTCCTCTAACTAGATCTTGGTCCACCGGAGTCACAGACAAAGTGTAAGCATTGCTTGAGACTGTGGTAGCTCTGATGGTTAGATTAACAACATTGCAATTATGGGTCTTCCCACCACCAGTTCCAGTGAAATTAATTCCGTAAGTTGTATCTTGAGTCACAGCAGTTGGTGCGGTCACAAACGCTGTAGTGGTATTTGGTGGAGTGCGGCCGTTACCCGTAAAAGACAAGTGAGGCAAGTTACCGCTGTTAGGGCTAAAGGACGCTGAGAAAAATACATTACTACTAAACACACCGATTTTAGTAGTAGTAATTAAATATGTGGTGTGAGCACCAGCGTCTATGGTGGTTGAAATTGGTGTTACGGAGCAACTAAAGTCAGATAAAACAGTCCCAATTGGGAGTATTTTTATGGAGTGTCCATTTGAATGAGTATCCTGACAACGAGAAGTACCCCTTAAGGTAATCAGGTCGCCGGTCTGATTCACCCGCATATGAACAATTTTAGAAAAAGTTGGGGCCAAATTTACATTATGGAATGGGGAAGTTCCCTGGTCAAAGGTCCCGTATTGAGAACTTAGACTGGCGGCAGTAACAGGCGCTTCACCAGTATCATCACCTTCAGCCGAAGCAGTGATTGTTAAATTATCACCAACCTGAACATCATCTGAAGAGTTACCAGTTAAGACTGCCCCGGTACGATCATTGACAGCTTGTAACAATAAAACTGGGCCTGGGCAATCTGCTTGCGCTAGTTTTGGCACAGACAAAAACCCTATCGGCGCAAGCAACAAGGCGGCAAGTAGGAAAAATATTTGTGGTTTAAAATTTTTGTTTCTCATATCTACTAGTTAGCAACTTCAATATAGCTAATGTTTACGGTCTTAACGTTCAATTGAGAATTTTCGTCAATCGAAACTTGGATTGTAGAATTATCTTTAATTCCGTAAACCATTTTATAATTCGTTTGGTCTACTGTGCTTTTTACTTCATACCCAGCCTTAGTCAAATAATTAGTGTAGATTTTAAAGTTGTCTTCGAGAGACTTTTTAGTTTCGAAGACGCGGGTAGCCTGAAGATGCCCATCGGCTGTGGTGGCGTTATAGTTTTGGGTAATCTTTGCACCGGATTCAATTGGAATATCAGCTGGAAACTTTTGCGGAGCTTTAGCGAAATCTACTTCCGAAGTAGTAATTCCATTTAATGTAGTGCGACCTACGCCATTACTGTGGCGATTCATTTTAACTTGGCGGATAACAAGTACTATGACTAGTAGTGCTATGAGAGCTGCCAAACCCATGTATAAACTCTTTTTGTTCATTTTTGTTTAATTATTTTTTAATCTTAGCTTTAAGATTTTGTTTAGTTATCGGAGGTTTCATTACGCACAGGATCACGATCGTTCACTCCAAACAAGTACGGCGGCGTTGAAAAAGTATATTCTCGACCCTCTGCGATCATGTCAACAAAGTTTTGGAAACGGTACAGACGATATACGCTTTCATCGTCAACGCTGGACACAACTGCATCATAGGTAATACTACATACTTGAGTTGGTGGCGCAGCTTCCAAATCTTCTAATGTAAAATCTATTTCTGTAAGATCATCACTAATTTGGTATTCTTTCATGCAAGGCTTACCCTTTATTGTGGTAGATTCTGGATTTCCGGTAGCAGATGCTTTTACATACGACATTCTGTCATGCAACTTAATCCCACTAACACCACTTTTGCCAGTGTTACAAATATTGATTTGGAATGTCACAATGTCCCCAGGCGAGAATACTGAGTTATTTGGCATTGATACAGACTCAGACTGGCCAGAGCATGCCACTGCGGGGAATGTTTGGTTAATGCGCCCTTGGACCCGTATGAGATCCTTATCGGAAGCAGACACATTGCCGCTACAAGATGTCGGCACGATTGGGGTAACATCAGGTTCTACCAACTCTGATTCTCCGCCTGCATTATAGGAAGATACCGCATAGTAATTTGAACCAGCGCCATTAATTGGAGATGCGTCAGTAACTGAATAGGAATCCTTACCTGTGTTAGGGATATCCGCACCGAGTTGGGCCCAGGCATACTTATCACTAATGCGACGATAAACTCTAAAACCATCAGGGGTATCTCCTGCTCCTTTTTTATTAACATCCCAACTAATATCTATTGCACCACATCCATTATTGGATACAGCCACATTTACAGGAGCATCAGGGGCGAGGTTGGTCACAGTTAAATTACAATCAACGGAATGAGTTTTACCGTTAGCAGCCGTTCCAGTGAAAGTAATGACATAGGCATCTAAGGCAGCGCCTTCAGTTGTAACTAAAGCAGTTGTAACAGCGTTTGGCACTGCTCCGTTGTTGCTATATTCAATCTTAGGTAAATTACCATTGTCTGGAGCGAATTTTTCAGAAATAGTTACCGGACTATTAAATCCAGTATTAGTCGTTGTTGTGATTGCAAATGATGTAGTACTACCAACGGCAATTGATCTCGCCGGAGGGCTACAGCTAATTGCAAAGTCTGGAGCTGGTTGGACTGTGACCGTTACACTTCCCGTAACCGAACCACCAGGTCCAGTACAGTTTGCGGTATATGTAGTAGTCGCGGTTAAAGCTCCAGTCGACTGATCACCAGTAACACCAGTCCAATCAGGAGGAGACACGGTGCAAGAAGTGGTGTTTGTGCTTGTCCAAATCACTCGCGCCGAAGCACCATAAGCAATGGTGCAGGCACTAGCAGATGGTCCACCAGTACTGCATGTAATATTCGCGGTCGGGATAGGTAAAGATGTGACTGTTAAATTGGCTTGGCAGGTTGCCGTTCCTGGAAAACTTGGATTAGTGCTTCTAGCTGTAAAAGTTAAAGTATATGTTTGCCCTGATGTTAACGAGGCAGTAGGGATTCTCGCATAACCTAAGTGGTCGGTATTCCATGGTAAAGATACTGGGCTGTCTGCCATGCTTGGACCGGATGGAGAACTATCCATCGTGGCATCTATGCCCTGATAGTAAAATACCGTTGGTATGTTAATTGCCTGTAGCGGATAATAAGCATCTGTCCCCGGTGCAACAATCTGGCTTACACCACAAGTAAGGTCGAGGCCATTCTCTGGCGCAGGGTATGTATGATGCACAATTGTTGTTACATTACTACACGCAGTGGTCACTACGGTTGTAATAACTTCAGAATCCAAACTAGCAATATCATATGTGTACGTTACGTCTACTCCGTTTGCGCCACCATCAGTACCGGTACTGTCGAACACACTATTGCCGTTGACGGTAATAGTGGCATGCACTGTACCATTAGCCGCCTTGGGTGTAGTAGTCCCAGACATTCTAATACGCAAACTAGACCCAGTATATGAAGTTAAGGATCCGTTGCTGGATTGGCCATTAGAACCACTCGCACCATTATTAACAGTTGATCCATTGTAAGTAGCTTCAACATTGATATTTGCTGTGGTTTCTGTTTCTAGACCTTGGCAGCTGCTTGCTACGTCAGAGTCGCCAATTGAGTTGCTACCGTTATCGCCATCAGCTGCGTTATTAGACTTGGCGGCCGCAGAGACTTCCTGGTGAGGAACAATTACACCAGAAAAACTTATGACAAATGCCACCAATATGCTAAATGTGGTTAAAATATTGAAAAAATTACGCACGGATCGTCTTGCCATAAATGTTATTTAGCTGTCTTTAAATTGTTTTGTATGATTGTGATTTCCACAACAGACGTATCATCAGTTTGGTCAGGAGTAGCTACTATCATTAGGATGTCAGAATCCTTTGTAAACAGAGCTGGTGACTCTAAAGCTTTTTCTCCATTACCATCTTTCCAACCTAAGTTTTTGAAGAAATCAGCATATTTTTGTAAGGATTTTTGCGCTGAGAGCTGGCTGGTAAACTTCTTAGTTGATTGAATACGACCGTCGGTATTAGAGGTTGACTCAGAGTTTTGCAGGGTTGTGCTACCTTCTTCTTTGGGGAAAGTAAGGGGAAAGCCTCTGAGAACTTGGTTTTCGGTCAATTGCTGAGTATTCGCCTTAAATTCGACCTTCTTTTGGTCACTATTTCCTTGGTTTTTATGATTTCTAGCATTAAAAAATAAAAATAGCCCTACCAATAGTAGAAGCAAAATTAAAATAATTCCCACAAATAAGGGTTTCTTATTATTGTTTGATGTTTGTTCGTTCATTTTTGTTTCAAAGCTCCGGAAACGTGACTCTTCTTATTTATTATATCACAGCTAGCATAAAAAATCAAGCGAAACTGCATTAAAATATTATTGCTAACGAGCTACTTCTACGTAGCTGATGTTAACAGTCTTAGCGTGGGATTGACTATTTTCATCTATCGAGGCTTGTATTGTGGTGTTGCCCTTTGTGCCTGTAACCATTTTATATGTGGGTGTATTAACTGTACTTTCTACCTTAAAGCCAGATTCAGTCAAAAAATTCTTATAAATCGATAGGTTGTCGGCTAAAGATTTTTTAGTTCGAAATACTCGGGTGGCCTGGAAACGGCCATCATCCGTAATGGCATTAAAATTTTGAAGTATTTGCGCATCACTCTCAATTGGTACATCTGATGGAAATTTTGCCGGAACTTGATTCTTATCTACTTCTTGTACGATCAACCCATTCTTTATTGTAGGCTCATCGCTAACTGGTGCTGAGTTTGGCGATTTCTTTGTGGCAAATAACAAAACTACTATTAAAGCCACTAATATTAAGAATGGTAAAAAGTATTTTTTTATTTCGGCTTGGAAATTCATTTTTGTTTCGTTTGCTTATTCGTAAATAAAGTATAACAAATATTTGGCAAAAATAAAAAACCCGCCGGGTGGCGGGAATTTTTAGGCAGGGGTTTCTTCAGTTGAAGCAGGCTCTTCAGTCACTGCTTCTGTAAGAGCGGCTTCAACAGGAGCTTCTTCTGCTGGCGCGGCTTCTTCCGCTGGCGCAGTAGATGCTTCTTCTGTAGGAGCGGACTCCTCTGCTGAGGCCTCTGATGTTTCTACAGGAGCTTCAGCAACTGGTTCTTCAGCAACCACTTCTTTCTTTGGAATAGTGAAAGCCTTTGCTTTAGTTCCTTTTACCAACTCTTTGCTAACCAACAAGTTATGCACGGTCGGAGAAACTTCGACATGCTGCTCATCAATCCAGTAATTAAGGCGTTCCTGGTTGCGAATGCCTAAAGTTTTAGTATGCGGGTTGTAAGAACCAAGCACTTCCACGAACTTCTTTTGGCTCGCAGCAGTTTTTTCTGCAAGCACTACTCGGAAGTCAGCCTTGTTCTTTTTACCAGCGCGTTGTAAACGAATAGTCAACATTAAATCTATAGTTATTAAACTTATCTTGCTTTTGTCTTCCGAGTTTGACGGTCTCAGATACAAAAAAGGACTTCCAAAGTTTACCACTGAAAGCCCTTTTAGTCAAGACTGCGGTTTTCCCTAAATTACTTCGCGTAAGCCTTGGCCTGATCCATCTTAATAGAGAGCAGCTGCGAAATACCGTCATCACCCATAGTCACCCCGTAAATAATATTTGCCTGAGCCATGGTCTCGCGATTGTGTGTAATGGTTATGAATTGAGTTTGATGAGCCAGCTTGCCAAGAATCTGTCCAAAACGAATGGTGTTGGCTTCGTCTAAAGCTGCATCGACTTCATCGAGTACAACGAATGGTGACGGGAAGCATGTTAGCAAACTACAAAGCAATGCGATTGAAGTAAGTGAGCGCTCGCCACCAGAAAGCGATTGAATCGCTGACAATTTTTTGTTCGGAGGAGTAGCTCGAATCTCAACACCAGCGACTGCCAAACTACCCTTTTCGTATTTAGCAACGATCTTTTCTTCTGGGCGCATCTGGTCTTTTTGTTCTGCAGCATCTTTGGCATCCTCTGCCTCTTCTTCAACTAATTCACCTTCTGTTTTGGTATCGTTTGGTTTCACCAAAGACAAGTAAGCGCGCCCACCATTAAACAATACACGGAAGTATTGTTCGAACTGCGCGTTAACTTTGTGAAACGCTTCGTTAAATTTAACTTTAATATGTTCATCTAGTTCGTCCATTACAGTACGCAAGTCCGACATGCTTTTTTGCAAATCTACGACTTGTGATTCTAAATTAGTGTATCGGTTTTCAGTCTCATGGTATTCCTGAATAGTTAATTCATCTACACCACCAATTAGACTTAATTGATGTTGGAGCTTGTTAATCTTCTCTGCCAAACCTTCGGTTTCTTTTTTAATTTCTGTAGCCTGAATTTTTTCAAGCAATTCGCTCCCAAGCTGTGCCACTATTTCTGAGACAATATTATCACTTTGGGTTTCCAGTTTTGCTTTTTCAATTTGAACTTTACTTTCTTGATCGCGAATCTGACTCAACTGGTCCTGCTGACCACGGAAACGTTTATCTTCTTCCGCGATTGCGGCTTTCCAATTGCTTTCTGCTGAGTAAAAAGTTTGCAATTGCTCATCAAGCTTAGTCATGCGCTCGGTAATGTCAGTAATTTTTTCTTGAACTTTATTTTCCTCTGATACCAACTCTTGAACATAAGAATCACTGTTGCCACTAGTGGCCTTCTTTAATTCCAAATCCACATGCAATTTTTCATTTTGCAAACTGGCCAATTGGCCGTTTAGGAAATCCTTTGTCATGTTGGCCTTAGATACAGCCATGGCCAAAGTGTTTTGCTCAGCAAGCAACTTATCTTTTTCATCAGTTAACTCTTTTAGCTGATGCTGTAATTTACGATTGTAATCAGGGTGTTTTGCTGCTTCACCGGCTGTTGTTTTGAACTTACTCCAGGCCTCGACCACTGCAGCAGTCGCGTTGCGAACCTGGCCCATGTCTGCGGTTTCATCAATAATTCTTTGGAATTGAGTGAAGGTATTATCTAAATCTAACATTTGCTCCTCCACTAATTTCCAATCACTCCCTGCTGGATTACTTAATGCAGTGTATAGCTCTGTTAGCTGCGCATTAATGGCTGATAAAGCCTTCTCCTGCGCTTCCAATTGAGTTGCTGCAGTTTTCGCTTGATTTTCCGCTGCCTTGGCTTGAGTTTCAATTTCAATAATTTTTTGTTCAAGGGTGTGGGCGTCTATTTCCAAACTGGCGCCATCGCCGGCACCAGTTTTTTGGCTCTGCATTTTTCCGCGAATCAAACTAACCTGTTCAAGCAAAGAATTTTTTTCTGCTTGCAGGCTTTGCAGTTTTTCTTGCACAGTTTTATATTCGCTCAAGGCTTGAGCGTTCTCAGTTTCATGCTGTTCGATTTTTTGTAAATGAGCACTCATTACAGCTTCAACTTGTGCTCGCTGCTGATTAATCCCGCCAAGTTCTTGATCCAAGTTCTCAATGGCTTTTTTTAAAGTCCACCACTGTGAACCGTAATGTTCTTTCTGATACGCCTTCAAGTCAACTTCAATAACTTCTCGCGCTTCCATTCTTTTGGCTTGGCGACGTAAAGATTTTACGCGTGGTTCTAATTCGCGCAGCAAGTCTTCGGCGCGCATTAAGTTTTGCGCAGTTTGTTCTAAGCGACGAAGTGTACGATCACGTTTTATGTAGTAAGTTTTTACACCCGAAGCTTCGTCCAACAAATTCTTGATTTCATTTGGCCCTGCCAGAATCATAGAATCAATTGTACCCTGGCCAATAACTGTGTAGCGTGATGTACCAATGTTAGACTTTAAAACCAAATCCACAATATCTAGCAAGCGCACGCGGGCGTTGTTAATTAAATATTCGCTTTCACCGCTTCGAGTAATGCGACGGCCAATGCTAACCTCAGCGCTGTCTACAGGAATTTTATGATCACGGTTATCAAACGTGGCAATAACTTCGGCAAAACCACCGCGGGATTTTTTGTCAGACCCCGCGAAGATTACATCTTCACTTTTCTTACCGCGCATCAATTTAGCGGACTGCTCACCAAGCACCCAGCGCAAACAATCGGCAGTGTTGGATTTACCACTGCCGTTCGGCCCGACAATCGCAGTGATGCCGGTTTCAAACTCTAAAACTGTCTTTTTTGCGAACGATTTAAAGCCTTGTATTTCTAAGCGTTTCAGGTACATAACTTCATTTATTATACCATATTGATTGATCGTTTTTATAAACAAAAACGGCTTCCCCTTTTTGAGGAAGTCGCTTTTGATCTTTGTCTTTGTTTGGTTACTCGGAGTTTAAACTCGTGCTTAAAGTTTAACAACCGATCATAACAAGGTCAATGAGAGTTATCCACTTTCTTCACTCGATTACCGATTAATACAAAGGCTAACACCGTAGAATCAAAAAACAACAGATAAATAGGAAAAGCTGCATCTGTGAAAATCCACTTTTCAATTGCCAATATACTCAGTATGGCTGAGATAACCGCAAACAACCATACATAAGGAGTTTCCGTAGCCGGATCTTTATAGGTTTTGATGATCGTTGGAAGCCCAAAGCAAAAATCTGCGACAATAGAAAAAATTAAAGCAATAATTGGCAGTCCGGAAATTTGCCACAATATCAAACCAATTATTCCCATACCAAAAAGTAAAAAATCGTATCGGCTGGTTTTCCAAACGCCCACCCTTGTGATTATCGAATAAAAACAGATCAATAGGCAAAGCACGGTATTACCCAAGACTATCGCCACGGTCCAAGTACTTCCCGAAGCCAGCATTGCGGCACCACCCAAAGCTGTCACAAACCCCCAACCCATCCAACTTAAAATATGTGGTTTAACTTTTCGGTAATGAATATCTCGGAGATATGGCACTGAGCCTGCTACTATTGCCAATGATGAGAGTACCCCAAATACTGCGCGAAGGCTATCCATACTATTTGCTTTCGATAACTTTTAGCGCATCTTCAGCAGCAGAAATTTCACCCTCTTGCTTGCTTGGACCTTCGCCACGACCAATTTCTTTCTTGCCCATATAAGCTGCCACCACAAAAACCTTGTCATGGTCTGGCCCACTTTCGGACACAACACCATAAGTTGGAGTGACGCCATGCTTTTCTTGAATCATTTCCTGAAGCTTGGACTTTGGGTCCATGTAAGTGCCCCCAGAAATAATGTTTGGCAGTTCCACTAATACTTCTTTTTTGATAAATTCAGCAGTGACATCGTACCCCAAATCCAAATAGAGGGCACCAATGAATGCTTCAATGCAGTTCGCTAAAATTACCTGGCGAGCTCGGCCAGTATCTTTGGCTTCACCGCGGGACATTAACAAGTATTGCTCGAACTCCAGCCTCCCGGCAATTTCAGATAACATTTTGTAATTAACTAACGCACTACGGAAGTTGGTTAGCTCACCTTCGGGGTGATCATAATTTTTGTACAAGTGTTCGGTCGAAACCAGCTCCAGCACTGCGTCCCCTAAAAATTCTAGGCGTTCGTTGTGCGGCAAATGGAAACCACGGTTCTCGTTCAAATACGAGCGATGCGTAAACGCAGAAATATACAAATCTAAATCTTTGGGTTTGTGCCCAATTATTTTCTGCAACTGGTCGACGGATATTTTTTGGTTTGTGCTTGGCATATAAACTTTCTGGCCAAGAATCATGAACCACAAATTAAGTTTTCACTTGATTCTAAGTTCTTAATTCTTGTAATTAATAATTTGGTGGGCGGTAGAGGGTTCGAACCTCTGAACCTTCCGAACGTCAATCGGACGCTCTACCAACTGAGCTAACCGCCCTTGCAATTTTTTATAAAACTTTCACAGTACAAACGAGCGAGAAATACCAACTTTCTCTGGATTTGAATATTACCGCAAGTTATTAAACAAACACCATTATAGCCTGGATATGTTGGTTTACCAATAGTTCTTTTATCAAAAATAGTACTCCTAAAATTCTTGATTGGTAACCCTAATGATTTTGACCAATAACGTCTCAATATTACAGGATTTTGGTCAGCTCGTAAATGGAGGTCAGCTTTAATATTTTTTATAGGAACTGCATAGATATAAACGAGTACACTAATAAAAAATTTTAAAACTGTGGGGTCTGAGTTTCCCATAGCAGTTCCACTATACCCCTTCCCTCCTTCACCAAGATACAGCAAAGCCAAGGCCAACTCAGTGGTAAAAATTGAACCATCTAAACTACGAAAAGTTTGGAATGCTTGTCGCGAAGCGATCTCTATTCGCATCAATTTTTGTTTATTATGCCAACTAGCGGCATTTTCTCTGGATCTTTTCAATCTCTCAACCCAATTCGCCCTGATAGTGGCTTGGGCCTTTTTATTCAGTACCAAACCACTGAACCAGCCACTTAAAGTGGGCTTTGGGATACCTAAGTCAGCACTAATTTGTGTTAGTGAATTTCCTTTCCTTCGTAAACCAATAGCTTTTGCCTTCAGATGAGACCATTTCGATTGCATATTCTAATTATGCAACAACCCACCTCGAGAACAGATAAAGAAAAAATAAAGTTTTATTGTGCCTGTGGCAAGGCTTCTGGTTTCTCGGCTGGAATAGCTGTAACTGTGCTGTCGAAAAACAATAAGAAAGCCAAATTAAAATAAGTATTATTTACAGCTAGCCAAAGCACAAACATCAACAGGAATATAACGCGCGCACCACCCTGCTCTAGACCTGGAACACCATGTTGCCATGCGTGGATAAAGGCATTTCCGATTACAACTGAAATAGTATAAATAATTGATAAAACCACCACAAATTCCAAAATTTTCTTAAACCTTGTAACTATTAAACTGGCTGCGGCTTGCGCGGCCGCTCGGAAGCCTAATCCGTACCAAACAATAAAGTAGCCTGTAAAAGCATTCCAAGTACCAATGGCTGCGACAACTATAATCAAAGCAAACAAATTTAAAATCATTGCGGCCACATTCGTATAGGAATTATGAACTGCAAAAATATTACTCGGGACTGAAAATATCATTGTTAAAAAAACTGTGTACAAACTTGCCAACAATATCCTTCCCCACCAGACAGCATACAACCGCGATTGGGGAGAATCTAGATTTTTCCGATGATGGCACAACTGACACTTATCTTCACTGGTCGTGTGAATCAAATTGTGCGCAGCAACAATAAAGTTTACTTTTACTAAATTCAAAAGTAGAAATGCTATAATCGAAATCAGTAAAAATATTCCGGCGTCATCTGAGATCTGCGCAAAGATATACCAAAATGAAATTGATGACCAGTTGTATTTATCCGGCAGAAGGGCAAAAAAATTAACTAAGTATAAATTAAATCCGCCAAACAGTACCAGACCAAATAACCACAGCAAAGGGTTTTTTAAGGTCAAGACGTATGCATGGCGGAAAATATTTTTATTTTGCACTGCCGGCAAGTTTACTGCGAACTACTCCACTTCGTTATCTAAGTCAGTATTCTTGAATTCAGGAACCATCTTTTTATCTGGAGGGATAATATCCTTAACTATTTCCGTGAAGGCCTCCTGTTCCAAAGTTTCTTCTTTCACCAACCGATCTGCGATGATATCTAAATAGGCACGGTGCTGAGTCATAATTTGAGTGGCTCGCTCTTCTGCATCAACTAAAATTCGGCGCACCTCGGCATCAATTTGTTGAGCAGTAGCTTCACTGTAATTTCTTTGTTCGCCAAGATCACGTCCCAGAAAAACATTTTCGTGGCGATCGCCCAACACAACAGGGCCCATAACATCACTCATACCAAACTGGGTTACCAATCGTCGAGCAGATTTCGTTGCCTTTTCCAGGTCATTAGAGGCGCCCGTGGTTAATTCACCAAACACCAATTTTTCTGCTGCATACCCACCCATGGCGGATGCAATTTCATCCAAGAAACTTTGTTTGGTATGCATGTGCTTGTCTTCAACCGGCAACTTTAAAGTATATCCAAGAGCACGACCACGTGAAAGAATAGTCACTTTATGGACAGGGTCAGCTTCTGGCAACACCGCCCCCACCAAGGCATGACCACCTTCGTGGTAAGCTGTTACCTTCTTTTCATAATCAGACATTAGGTGGCTTTTGCGAGATGGACCCACAACAATCTTTTCAATCGCTTCCTTTAAATCCTCGTTATCTATAACTTTTTTATCTGTACGAGCCGCCAAAATCGCCGCTTCATTAACTAAGTTAGCTAAATCGGCTCCTGAAAATCCAGGGGTGCGTTCAGCAATCTTGCGAAGATTTACGCCAGTGCCAAACGGTTTGTTTTTACTGTGGATTTGCAAAATCGCTTCTCGGTCATTAATGTCTGGTAAATCCAAAATGACCTGACGATCAAACCGGCCGGGACGAAGAAGCGCAGGATCCAAAACATCTGGACGGTTGGTCGCTGCTACTACGATTACATTTGTGTCTGTTTCAAAACCATCCATCTCAACTAAGATTTGGTTCAAGGTTTGTTCGCGTTCATCATGACCACCGCCGAGCCCTGCTCCCCGCTGGCGACCAACAGCATCAATTTCATCGATGAACACAATACAAGGAGCATTGCGCTTTGCTTTCTTAAATAAATCACGCACACGAGATGCACCAACACCGACAAACATTTCTACGAACTCAGAACCACTAATATGGAAGAACGGTACGTTCGCTTCCCCGGCAACTGCACGAGCCAACATAGTCTTACCAACACCCGGAGAACCAAGCAACAAAACACCTTTAGGGATTTTTGCACCTAACGCTAAAAACTTTTGTGGAAATTTTAAGAACTGCACAATTTCGGACAACTCTTCTTTTGCCTCTTTCGCACCAGCTACATCTGCAAAACGCACTTTGTTCTTTTGCTCATCAGATAACTTCACTGAACTCTGTCCAAAAGTTAAAGCGCGATTGTTTGAACCCTGCACTTGGCGCATTAGGAAATAAATGAACAAAGCAATTAACACGAACGGAATTAAGAATGGCAAAATCGCGCCAGCAACTTCGCTAGCAGCACTTGGAGTTTTAAATTCAATTTTTACATTCGCCAATTTGTCTGCTGGCACACCACTGTCTACAAAATACTTCGGGATGTCTGTATTCAAACCAAGGTTGGCTTTTTGTTTTGTATTATCACCCTTAAGTTTAACTTCTAATTCCGAGGAGCTAACTTCTAAAGTCTCAACTTTATCATCTTTAATCATTTGCCCAACTTCGGACAACGCTACTACCTTGGTTTCTTTGTGAGTGGTAAAGGCGGCAATCACCACAGAGATAATCAAAAATCCAATCAGGATTAAGATGATATTTTTAATAATTTTACCCATAAAAAAATTTAATAATATTGATGGTGCCGGAGAGAGGACTTGAACCTCCACAGGGTTGCCCCCGCCAGCTCCTAAGGCTGGTGCGTCTGCCAATTTCGCCACTCCGGCAAGAAAATAACCAGGCGATGTGCTCTGGTTACTTATTATACGATATATAAATGGGTTTGCAAAGCCCTAAACTTGGGTTATTTAGTGAGGTAATTAGTAATAGCCTGGATGACAATGTACGACAAAATCACTATGACTAAGCCAATAATAGCATTGGTAAGGGTTTTGCGACCATCAGTGGCTTGGGTTGCATTCGCGCCAGCAGTCATGACCTGATAACCACCAATAATCATCATAATTACTGCCACTATGCCTGCAAAATACAATGCTATTTTGATGATCTTTACGGCAAGCCCAGCTGCTGTTGGAGAGTTAATCGGAGCATCTTTGTTAGTGAATGGGCTATTGGGAACACAAAGTGGCCCAACCTTATGGAAGCCTTCTTGTGGTGGATCGCAGGCAGCATTACTTGTTGTCGATGATCCCGATCCAGACCCTGAGCCTGAACCGCTTCCACTGCCGGAACCAGAACCTGGCCCTGAACCACTACCACCTGGATCAACAGGGTCCCCACTACCACCACCGGTTCCAGTTGTTCTCAATCTTACAAAATCACCAATTGGGGTTGCGTGGTCTGAACTTAAGACACAAGTTTTACCGTTTCTATCCAATTCATATTCGCCAGTAGGATAAACTATTCCGAAACGCCCTGTATCTTCTTCTTGAGCAATGCAAACACCGCCATACTGAGTGGAGATTCCAGTAGCTAATTCAAAATTTGTTGGACACTGATTATTAGTTGGGTAATCTAGATTGCCATTGCTACGATTGATACACACATCAATCGTTGCTGCCTCAGCTGGATGGGCTTTAAATACAAAACCAACACCCAAAAAAGCCATGCTCAATAGCAGTAGCATGGCCATGGAAAATTTATTCAAAAATTTTTGCGAAATTTTCACGTTAAATGACTAGAATTATGTTCGGTTGATCAGGAAGTTGTAAACAATCTGAACAATCAAGTAAGATAGTACGATAATTGTTAAACCAATTAAAGCATTAACCAATGTAGTGCGGCCTTTAGTTGCTTTACCAGGATCACCAGCAGAAGTTATGTACATAAATCCACCAATGATTATAAAGATAACGGCAATGATAGCAGCGAAATACAACGCCCAGTTAATAACTTTGCGAATAACGTCTTTTAAATTGCGCTCTTGCTTTGCGCCGGCAGGATAAGCTGCGCCAATATCAGTTAGTCCATCCTGGACTTTGTCGCCAGTGTTAGTTGTGCTCTGCGCGTGTACTTGCGATACAGCCAAAGTCGGACCCATGAAAATCGAAGTAACGAAGATCATTGTAGCGACTAATGGTAAAAAGATTTTTTTTGTCATAATTGTTTTAATAATTCCGGAAGTAAAATATTAAATTTTATTCCCGGAGCTATCCCGCAGCGAGTGCGGGAAAACCATTTCTATGTCACCTACCGAGTAGGGCTGACAACAAAGTTGTACACAATTTGAACTATAGTATATGACAAGACAATTATTACTATGCCAATAATGGCATTCACAATTGTTGCGCGTCCCTTGGTTGCTTTATCTGTATTACCTGCGGAAGAGATGTATTGAAATCCACCGTAGATTAAATAGATAACTGCTGCAAGGAAAGCAATAGTCATTGCCCAGTTTAGAATTAATCTAAATATAGAGGCAACGCTGCCATCAGTACACAAATATCCCAGGTCGCGAGGACAAGGCATTTGCCCTATTCCTTGCTGAGCCATTGCAACATGAGGCAACACCGCTGGGGCCAAAACTATCGCTAAAGCCACCAACATTGATGCAACACTAGTCCAATTAAATTTTTTGTTTTCTAATTTCAAATTCTTGTTTTTAATTACGGTCCGCCGAGAACTCCGCCAGTGCCATTACCAGCAACGAAGCGGTAAACGATCTGAACAATAATGTATGATAGAACGATAATAACTATACCAATCAAAGCATTCACGATTGCAGTCTTACCTGTAGTAGCCTGGTCAGAGTTACCAGCAGAAGTGATGTAACGGAAACCACCATAGATAAGCATAATTACAGCAGCGATAAAGGCAATTGCCAACGCCCAGTTGATGATCAAGCGGAAAATAGAAGCAATGCTCCCTTCGGAACAACGCACTCCAGTATCAGCAGGACAGTTATTAACGAATTGGTTGATGAGTTGAGCGTCTGCTAAGCGGGGAGCCGCAGCAGTAGCTAGAACTGGAGCGATTGATACTACAGTTACTATTACAAATAGTGCAACGTTCAACCAATTAAGTTTTTTTAAGGTTTGTTTCAATGTTTTCACCACCTTTCAAGTGTGGATTTATATGATATGTAACGTATCTATATTTTACTGAAAACTTGCGGATTATACAAATTTGTTTTCAACAAGCAAGTTCACCACCACATTCACAATTACAGCAGCCGCCAGCACTACTACTAAGCCAATTATTGCCCAAGTCAATACCGACCGGCCCTTTTTAACTTGGGCTGCGTTGCCACCAGCCGTCATGTACAAATAACCGCCGTATATTACGGCAATTACTGCCACAATACCAATGAAATACAGAGCAGTATTAATAAATTTTTGATAAACAAATTCTATGCGGCAGTACTGGGGAATATTAGCAATCACATTGGAGCCATTGGCATTATCAAACTGTTGCTTAAGAGTCGCGCAGGTGTCTGTCTTACCAGCGGAGCCATTAGCACTACCATTGTTATTGTTTGCAGCTAAAGCAATTTGGGGAACAAGCAACGCCAAAGCCGTTGCTACTGCACAAATAAATTTAGAAAATTTTATCATCATTTTAACCTTGAATAATTCTTTGAATAATTGCCACAATACTAAACGCTAAAATAGAAACTATTAGACCAACGATTGACCACGTAATTGCTTCCTTGGCTTTCTTCATTTGCGTCTCATTTCCGCTGTCTACAACCATTCGGAACCCAGCAATAATTATGACTATCACTGCGGAAATACCAATTAATATAAACAATATCCTGATGAGGCTAACAATTGCTTCCGGAACTGAGCCGAAATTTAGTAAATTATCAAAAGTGCCAATTGGATCATCTAAGTTAACTAAAGTAAAATCTGTATCAGTTTTTATATCTTCATTCGGAACACTGTTGTTTGGAGGAACATTACTGTTACTGCCCGTACCGCTGCCGCTACCACTGCCACCGCCGCTTCCTGGGGTTGAACCTGAATTACCCTTGTCGTCCGTAAAAGTAATTGTAATATGAGCGGAAAGATTAGTGGAAAGATCGTCGCTATCATAATCTAGAGTATATACATACGAATAAGGATGTGCTGGCCTGCCAAAGGCATCCGTTCGCTTTGCAAAATCATTTGTTGTGACAGGCTGCCTGTTAGCAAAATAAAAAGTTTCTTGCGGGGTAGTATTGGTACCATTTTGATTCTCATAAGTTTGACCTTTTAACGTGTACTTTCCATTAACTGTACAGCCGAAATTAGTTTTGATATCAACCTGAAGAGCGTATTTACCAGCATCAGAAATTTTAATTCTGGTTATATTGGCTGGGGTGTTGGCCGCTGAATTAATTAGAAATACTTTGATTGTTACACATCGTCCGTCTGTGGCTGTAGCGCTGGCTTGAGCATGGGCAGTTGTAGAACTACTCCCCATCAATAAGAACGCGACAAAAATAGTTAGCCCCAGCCTGTAAAAAAATAGTTTCAAATTTTGCACAGTTTTTCGCATTTTATTTCTGAATAAAGTTTTGAACAATTTGGACAATGGCAAACGACATAAACGCTACCACCAAACCAGCAATGGCATAGACAATGGCTTTTTTTTGCTTGGCGATTTGCGATTCGTTGGCACCACCTAAAACCATCTTGAATCCGGCAATAACAATTACCACCACTGCAGCAATTACAATCATGGCCAAAAGAAAATTGATGAACATAGTTCCAATTTGAAGCAAAGACTTGCCATTGAAAACATCAGTAATCTTACCCGGTTTAACCAAAGTAAAATTATTGGCATTACCACCAGTACCAGTGCCCGAACCAGAACCAGTCTGATTTGAATTATTGCCGGTGTTGCTATTTATTTTGATGCCGCCGGAATTATTATTCAGCGCTAGTAAATGCTTCATAGGTATTATCTTGTATTTGAATTAGTAGTACTACTTCTCGTATTAATATACTCGAGAGGGTCTGATAAAATTTTACCGCCATCTTTTACACCAATACTCAAGCTGCCAGCGAAAAGAGAGTTAATCAAGACAAATGCCGCCGCCACTAACACCAACCCAAAGATTGCTCCTGTAAAACGGCCCTTGGCTTCTTTAAGCTTCTCTTGTCCTTGAGAATAGATCATCATAAACCCGGCAAAAATAATTGCTAGTACTGCCACAAACCCTGCCATGGCCATTAGATAATTGATGATTACAATAAATGCGGAAAATAGATGACCAATTTGGCAAGGATTATCTGCAGTATTGCCACAAGGTACAAACCCGCCCTTGCTACCATTCGTTGGCTTGTCAGTTGGCTGCACGTGACTTCCATTCTCAGTCCCAATCCCACCGGCTGGCGGATGAAGAACGTCATCGGCAACAGTTACAGTAACCTCTTTACCGAAACCACTATTCGGAATCTGTAGTTCAATTCTATACACGCCTTCTCTTGCGGGGACGCTGGTGTAATTAAAAACTTTGTCTACATTATTTGTGATTGTAGTTTTTGCATTGTTCCACTTGGCCACAACGTATGCTGGTCCTTGACATGTGCTCGGGCCGTTAAGACTAAATTTTACATCTAAATAAACTTTCTTAGCGTCTGCTGGTTTAACAATCACGCCGTCGGAGCCAGCTTGATTCTGAGAAGGTCGCACTAAAAATAATGGGCTACAAGATTCAGCCTGGACAGTCCGTGGAGTTAACAAAAAGCTAGGCGCGATCAACACCAAAGCAGCTGCTGCCAATAAAACTGCTGATGATAATTTTTTGATAAAATTCATATTGCTATTTTCTTCTACCTGGTTAACGATAAAGTCTGAGCTTGCGACTGAGCCCGGTTCAATGCCTGATCTACGGCCTGGCCACGTAGAACAATATCATCAATCATATCGCCAATAATTGCATCGAATTTCCCTTCATTACCCTTATAGAAAGTTTTGCCTGTTAAGTTGGCATGTGCGAATACCCCAATGTCTGGGTCACTGGTTTGTAGCTCAATAAGATCGCGACGCGAGGATGGCTCTTTATCAGTTTTATAGTAACCATCCAAAGAGGCTTTACTGGTCGCAAACTTTAAAAAGTCCCAGGCCCAAGCTTGTTGCTTACTTTGCTTACTTACCACCTCGGCAAAATAATTTGAATAGTTAACAGTAGGATTTACCAAATTATTTTGCGGCACCGGGGCTACATCATAATTAAGATTTGGGGCTTTGCTATCTATAATGCTTCGGGTATAAGAATACCCATACAAAAACGCAGCGCGACCATTAGCAAATGCATCAATAGAATAATCACTTTCTTCATTCCAACTATAATTAGCGCTATTAGGATCGGAAAAGGAAGTATAAAATGAGACGGCTTCTTGCCCAGGATTAGTAGAGTTCCCGCCGCGAGTAACGTTATTGGCAAATGTAGGGGCGCTCCCATCAGATGCCCAAGGGACTGCTCCCGCTTGAAGCATTAACAGATAAATAACATCAACGCCTCGATTCACGTTTTTGTTAGTGCCAATGGCTGGTCCGCTACGACTAAAATAGCCGTCAGCATCTTGGCGCACTATCCGACGAGTATCATCTGCAAGTTCAGCCCATGTTTTTGGCGGCGTTGCAATACCGGCGGTACCCATCAAGTCCTTGTTGTAGTACAGCCCCAATGAATCCACCCACATAGCTGTTCCATAAATTTTATCGTCACGTATTAAGTCAGTAACCATTGCATCCACAAAAGTGTCTTTATACTCTTTAACTGTAAACACTTTTTCCGGGGCAGGGACAATCTTGTTCATATACCGTGGCACCCAGGTATTATTAATTGAGTAAATATCAGGGCCCTCTTCTGCTGCTAGGGCATCCGCCAAATCCTCTTCGTAGTTTTCAATATTTTTTTTAGTGTACTCGATAGTAACATTACTATGTTTTGATTGATACGCAGAAATAATACTTTGCATTTTATCTGTATCTACAAAAGGCTTCCAAATTTTTAAAGTTACAGGTCCTGGTTTGCGACATTCGGGATCTTTTGCCGGATCACAACCACAGCCAATAGATAAAAGCGGCAGCGCAATTAACGCGATTATGAGCAAAGAAGAGCTAAATCGTTGGAATATTTTTTTCATTTTTGTTTTAAATTTAAATTTTCGGATTTTATTTCGTAACGTTTTTTAAAAATTCAGAGAATTCACTTTTTAAATCATCATGCTTGAGACCAAACTCTACAACAGCCTTTAGGTACTCAAGTTTATTACCTGTGTCGTAGTAACGACCATTCTGAATTTCTACCGCGTAAACATCTTGTTCTTTAGAGAGTTTATCAACTGCTTCCGGAAGCCAAATCTCGCCGCCCTTGCCTGGAGTTGCCTCAGCCAAAAGTTCAAAAATTCGTGGAGGCAAAATGTATGCGCCATGGGTGGCTAAATTTGAGGGGGCCGATCCAACCTCTGGCTTTTCTACTATATTATTAATCTTAAAAATTCCTGGCTCAACATCACTTACATCGGCAATTCCATAGCGATTCACAGATTCTTCTGGTACGCGGACAGCGGAAATATTTGGAACTCCGTATTTTTCCCAAACGTCCATCATTTGCTTCAGTCTAGGAGGGTTAGAATAAATGAATTCATCACCCCAAAGCACTGCAAATGGCTCGTTTCCTACCACATGGCGGGCGTTGAGCACTGGAGTACCGTTGCCATAAGTGCCTTTTTGGCGGACATATATAAAATTAGCTAAATCTGCGATTTTGCGGACTTCTTCTGCCTGCTCATGCTTACCTGCTTCCTCAAGGCGCTTTTCTAACTCAAATGGGAAGTCAAAATGGTCTTCAATGGTGCGTTTGTGCCATCCAGTAACAATGATAATATCTTCAATCCCTGCGGCCACAGCCTCTTCCACTACATATTGGATGATAGGCTTATCTACAATAGGGAGCATTTCTTTCGGCATGGCTTTCGTTGCCGGGAGGAAACGAGTTCCAAAACCTGCGGCTGGAATAACAGCTTTTCTAATCTTTTGTTGCATAGGCGTATTATAACACAAATTATACTCGGTATTGGAGGGCTTCGGCCAAATGTTTTATACTGATTTCTTGCGATTCTGCCAAGTCGGCAATGGTTCTAGCCACTTTTAGGACTCTATGAATACTTCGACCAGACAATTGATACTTGCTGGCAGCCTGCTCGAGCAAATGATTTTCTGCAGACGCAAGCTTGCAAAACTTTCTTAGCTCTAACACAGACATTTCATGATTAGTTTTAAGTTTTTGAAATCGCTTCGTCTGAATTTGCCTAGCCTTCATTACCCTCTTAGCGATCGCTTTCGAGTTTTCTTGTGATTGCACAACAGCAGAACTAGTGTTCATTATTTTTTGATAAGACAATCGGGGCACGTTAATATGTAAATCAATTCTATCTAGAAGCGGACCAGAGATTTTCTTTTTGTACTTTTCTAATAAATACGGTGTGCAGGTACATTCGAGTCCATGTTGGTTAAAATTTCCACAGGGACAAGGATTCTGTGCAGCAACAAAAATAAAATTGGCTGGAAACGTGTAAGTGTCTCGCAGCCTAGTTATGGTTACGACATTTTCTTCTAATGGTTGTCGTAATACTTCTAAAACTGATCTTGAAAATTCTGGGAACTCATCGAGAAATAAAACTCCAAGGTGGGCCAAAGTAACTTCCCCGGGCCTTGGGATTCCACCACCGCCAATAAGTGCAACGCTGGAGCTAGTATGATGAGGTGTGCGCACTGGTCTGGAAAACATTACGTCAGCAGATATTTTCCCGGCACTATTATAAATTTTTGTTAACTCTAAAATTTCTTCCAGTTCAAGTGGAGGCAAAATACCGGGCAACGCTTTTGCCAGCATTGTTTTGCCACTACCTGGTGGTCCAGTCATCAGTATATTATGACCACCACTTGCAACAATTTCCAAAGCACGCTTGGCCTGCTCTTGCCCTGCAATATTCGCAAAGTCATTATCAGCTTCCACCGGAATATTTTTTATTGACAACCTTTTCACGCAATAATTTTCTATATCGTCACTAACTATTAGGCGTGCTAATTCTGCGAGCGTATCAACTGCAAATATTTTTACCCCCTGTATTAGGCTAGCCATTCCCGCGCTAGTTTTTGGTATGAATACTGCAGCAAACCCTTGTTGATGGGCCGCCTGTACCATAGCCAATAATCCGGCACAAGATTTAATGCTGCCGTCTAAAGAAAGCTCTCCAATAAATAATGATTTATCTAAAAAATGGGCGTTTTTTGGTCTAATTTGTTTAGCAGCCAGTAGGATTGCTAAAGCAATTGGCAAATCAAAATGAGTGCCGCCCTTGGGAAGATTTGCGGGAGCAAGGTTTAAAGACACGCGCATTTGTGGATACTGAAATCCAGAGTGCTTAATGGCAGACCGCACCCGTTCTCGACTTTCCTGTACCGCAGCGCCCGGCAGACCAACCATAATTGTAGTTGGCAAACCATTGCTAACATCGGCTTCGACTTCTACTAAGCTTGCGTCAATACCTACTAAGGTGGCAGTCATGATTTTTTGCACTGGCATATTACCAGACTAACAAACTACCGATAAAATTGATGTAAAGTTTTTTTAAAGTTTACTAAAAGTTTTCTGATCGGTCGGTGGTGGTAGAGTGGTCAGAATATCGTTGACTAACTAAAAGTAGAATCAGTCCAAAAATAATAAATAAGTCAGCGACGTTGAGCATACCATTGGCAATAGGAATAAAGTCGCGTACATGAGACAGTACTATCCTCTCACCAATATTGGACAACCCTCCCGCACAAACAAATGCCCAAGCTAATTTCTGCATTCGAGAAAATCGATGCCAGGTCCAAATAATATATATGGCGATCCCAACTAAAACTAAAATATAAATTATTGCCATCACTACCCCCGGAACAGGCAAACTAAATGCAAACTGGTGGTTTAAAAAAATCGACCAATTCCAGTGGACAGCTAACCACTTAGTGAATTGATCGATCAATATAAAAAATAATACTACGGCGAACCAAGAGACTTTTCGAATTTCTGGAATTTTCATTCGAAACTAAATTGCTACATCTGCCCATGGGATGGCACGCAAACGCTCTTCTGAAATTTCATTACCGTTGTCATCGATACCATATGTGCCTGCCTGAATTTTTTGGAGGGCTTTTTCAATTTTTTCTAGATCACTGCCAATGCGCTCATGCAAACTTGCATTTACATCATCAAGCTCAACTTCTTGTGCATTTTCATCATACTCTCGTCCAAGTTCTGTGTGCTCTGGTGAACTTGCCAGCTCATGAGTAAGACGATCTTTTTCTTCAAGAAGCTTGTTTCGCATTTCATCAATAAAATCTTGAGATAACATAAAATTTATATAAATTAATTACTCTACTAATAGATTATAGCAGAAATCAAAAAGCGACCCCAACGGGCCCCTAAATTATAAATGAACGAGCTGTTGACGTCGCTAACTCAAAGCTTTGAGCTAGTCACCGTCTAAGCTGCAGGATCCCAACCTTTGAGATCCTAGACCTTAGACAGTAGCTAACATTTCATCAGCCTTAAGCGTTCTTCCAACCACGATGTTGAAAGAAATGTTTGCATTCTAATCAAATTACAAACTGCACTTCAAACCTCTCTTGTGGTCTCTCGACCTAAACTTTTTGTTCTTTTTATTTTGTTTTTGTTTTAGAAAAATTTTTGTCTCTTGTAAGTCAAGAGAAGAACCTTCATTTTGTTTTTGTTTTTCAATCAGCTTAGATTAGAATAAGCTATGACGAGAAGTAAGAAGGAAGCCTACGCTCAATGAAGTCTCTAGCCTTCAGCGCAGATTTCCTTAGTCCAGTTTGTTTCTTATGTTTTTATTTCAAGGTACTAATTAACTACAAAGGTATCTTATCATAAATTTTTCATCTTGTCAACGGGACTTGTCCACAAAATACAAAACTTTTTCCTTAGAAAATATTTTTAAGCGTACTTTACCGGAAACTTTTATCTTTTTTAATGCAGCGGCCATCTTTGAGAAGGAAAGCAATGATTCCAATTCCGGGTGCTTGCCTTGCCAGTACGAAATTAATGCTGATGTATACGGATGGCTACGTTCTACTGTAGGTAAGCCCGCAAAAATAACTGTTTTGGCAGGAATCATATAATTTTGTTTACCCATAAACTCAGCAGTTACTAATAGAATGCTTTTTGGGTTAATACTAAAGTTGCGAAACATCTTATTGCCGCCACCTGAATAGCCTTGGGCAAATAAAGCCGCTTCTTTCTTTATTTCATCGTAGAAACTATTGTAGAACTCCTTTACTTCAGATAAGTTTGGCATTACCACTACTGCAGGTAAGGTGGCACTCTGTACTTCTTTAAACAAAAACTCTCTGCTTATAACAGACTCGGTATCATTCGATACAATAAAGGTATTTGGTAATGAATTGCTAAGTATCTCGGAACTTTCCGTATGCAAACCGAGACGATCGATAAGGTAAAAAAGTAACTTATCATTTGCCATGATTGCAGTAAAGCGAGTACTGGTAAAAGATTTCAGGACCTTGGCAACGTCTTCTGCAATATCAATTGGTTGATCATGAAAGGACAAATTGCGTTCATCTATATCGATCCACTTTACCCGATTTGGATCACTATAGAAAAAGGACTCCAGGTAACTGCTTGCCCTAGCCAACTCTGGGGATTCTGTATTTTTGAGAATCTTATCAAATTTCTCTTTAAGTTTTTCGGCTGCGCGTCTTAGCCTAGAGTGCACATGACCATGGTTTAGCTCTACCTCACCCAGGGTGGCATATTGGCTGTGAGGCAAAGCTTGATGTAATAGCATAAAGGCTAATCCAAAAAATAAATCCGTTGCCACGAGCGCATTCACAATTTCATCTTTCAGTTTTAAATTTCCAAACTCAGTTTCTGGGTTATAAATTGAACGGAGTGCATACAAAACATTAGCCCAGCCCAAACGTGTGCCAAACCCAGTACTAATGTATTTTTCAAATTCCTGAATATCACAAATTAACAAATTACGATTAGCGATCGGGGAAGATTTCTTTTGAGCAGCAAAAGATTCTAAAGTAACATAGTCAATTGCGATTACCGGTTCAGTTCTTAAAACTGGTTTACCGCCAACAATATGTTGTCGAAACTGCCCGCCAAAAAAAGAAATGTTCAAATCGAACACTGCTTCGGTTTGCCAGTTGGTGTGTAGCCACACAATGATCTTTAGACAAAATCTTAACTCTTCACTAGTCTGTGCACTTTTTAAAAACTTTTTGAAAGCGCTTTCAGAAAAAGTGTCTTCGCTGCGAAACACACCATGCGCAAATCCGTTCTGCCATAATTGCATTACCGTGTTTGCATTTGCAACAGCGATTACTGATGACTTGTTCTCCTTTTGTAAACCAACCGCTGCCCGAACTTCGTGATGATCAGGGGAGGCATCAATAGTAATTAAATTTGGACTTAACTTTAACGCGGAAACTTTTCCTTTAGTAAATACATGTTTCAGAGAATCGTTACTTTGTGCTTTTTTCGATTTCAATTCAGTTTCTAAAATCTTGGTCCACAAAAAATCTCCTCGGTCAGTTACTTCTTGCAACTCGGCTTTTAGGGTCTCACTAAAATTTTGATAAATTTTGGTTAGATTTTCTAGCACCTTAATGGTCGACAAAGCATCACCTAAAGCACGATGAGCTTTGTGATGCTTGATCCCGAAATAATGCACCAAGTTTTCTAGATTATAACTGTGGTGTGTTGGCAAAATAAATTGGACTAACTCGAGGGTGTCAACAATCTTTCCAGATAACTTGAGCCCATAACTTTCTAAGAACTTAACATCCATTACAGGGTTGTGGCCGACTATAATCGCATCGCCTAATTTTGATTGCAACTCTTCGCGAAATTCGCTGAACTCAGGAGCTTCATCTAACTCTTGTTGGGTAATACCAGTTAAGCCTAAAATTTTTGGATGAACTTCTATTGATGGCTTAAAAACTTGCGACCACTCTTCAACAACTTCGAATCCTTTGCTGGACAACCTAAAAAACGCAAATCCAATTTCTAAAATTTGGTCTCTGCTCGGATCGAACCCGGTAAACTCCAGGTCCACACTGCAATATAGTTGTTCTGATTTAGGCGCGGTCTTAACCGCAGCTTTCTTTGGCATATATATAGTATAAATGAAAAAGCACCTGCAGTCACAGGTGCTTTTTCAAAATAGTTTTTAATCTTCGTCGATTTCTTCTTCAGCTTCTACCAACTTTTCAGGAATACCAGCTCCGCTATCTAGCTGGGTACGCAAATCTTTATCTATTTGCTCAAAGATATCCTTATTTTCTTTTAGAAAAGTTTTCGCTGTTTCGCGGCCAACCCCAAGCTTAATGTCTTTGTAAGAATACGAGTTACCGTTCTTCTTAATTATTTCAAACAATAAGCCAGTGTCGAGAACATCTCCTTCAGAAGAAATACCTTCGTTGTACATAATATCAAACTCAGCAACTTTGAACGGCGGCGCCACTTTGTTCTTCACCACCTTGGCCTTGGTACGGTTGCCAATAATTTTATCACCATTTTTAATTTGCGCGCTGCGGCGAATTTCCACTCGAACCGATGCATAGAACTTCAAAGCATTCCCACCAGTAGTTGTTTCTGGGTTACCAAACATTACCCCAATTTTCATACGAATCTGGTTAATGAAAATGACAGTCGTGTTGGATTTAGAAATAATTCCAGTTAACTTACGAAGCGCCTGCGACATAAGTCTTGCTTGAAGCCCCATGTGCGACGCACCCATTTCACCTTCAATTTCCGCACGCGGTGTTAATGCTGCTACTGAGTCAACAACAATTAAATCTAACGCATTACTCCGCACCAAAGTCTCTGTAATATCTAAAGCTTGCTCACCACTGTCTGGTTGAGAAATTAACAAATCTTCTAAATTAACTCCGATACGTTTTGCGTAGTCAGGGTCGAGCGCGTGCTCTGCATCAATAAATGCCGCCAAGCCACCTTTCTTTTGCACTTCAGCAATCATGTGCAAAGTTAAAGTTGTTTTACCAGAACTTTCTGGACCATACACTTCTACAATGCGCCCCTTAGGAATTCCGCCAACACCCAGGGCCATATCCAAACTAATACTGCCAGTAGGAATTGCTTCTACGTTCAGTTTTTGGGTATCGGAAATTTTCATGATGCTACCATCGCCGAATTTATCGCGAATTTGATCCATTGCGCTTTCCACTGCTCCCCACTTGCCGGCTGTGGAAGTTGCCTTTGGTGCAGTGGTCTTTGGTTCTTTAGTTTTTTTTGCCATATACTTTTCTTTAATTACCCAACAATTATAACTGTTAGTAGATAAAACTGATGTAAAACTTTTCTAAAGTTTGGTTAAAGTTTTTAAAATTATTCTGATGCCTGTTCTATTAGCGAAGCCGCTTCTTTTGAAAAAGGAATAGTAATTTTTTCACCTACTTTTCCAATTGTACCAACAGGTTTTCCATTCAAAGTTATCTGTGTGTTACCCGCATCGAAAGTAGTTAAACTAATTTTGTCCTGGGCTGTAACCTGTTTTACTGCCCCCTTAGGAACCTGCTCAAGCGGTAGCTCTGTACCGTCTTTGTTTACAATAATCTTTGTAGCTTTAGTAAACTTAATTTCCATTTGCAATTCTGATGGCACCGTAGTTTCCACCCCAGCCACATGCGGCTCTTCTTCAACGCGCAGGGCTAGTACCTGCTCATTTTTCTTGCCGAATTTATTGGACGCATCAATTCGTAACTCTTTTTGTCCAGGAGCTACACCAATGGTGGTATGAAAATCGCCGGATTGATCTACAAACACATTTTGTCCGTTTATAGATACCACTATGCCTGGCTCAGTTTTTCCTGCAACGTTCACTGATGTGCCAGAAATTACTGCATCATTCTTAGGTTCGTTTATAGTAAGAGCAGGAGTCTTATTAATAGCGAACACTTGGAACACTATATAGAAGAAAGCGACCACAGCGACTACCCCGCCGCCAGTAACAGTGAGCAGTTTAGGTGTTATGGTGATTTTGGAAAAACGCTCTTTCCAAGTTTTTTTGGCCCTCAGTCGCTCAGAGGCCGCATGCTCTACTATACCTAGCTCTTTGCGATATTGTTCCAGGAGAGTATCAGCTGAAATCTTGTAAACTCCTGCCAGTTTTTTAAGGAAACCAAGTACATACACCCCAGGAGGTAATAAATGGTACTTTCCAGTCTCTATATAATGGATGAATTTTTCATAAACCCCGGTTTTCTGAGAAACCTCTTCTAAAGTCAGGCCTAGCTCGTTGCGCACAGCAGCCAGGTACTCCCCCAGGGTCTCCATAGACAGTTTTTTTGTTTCAAATTCAATTGGCATATCATTTATCATAGCATATTTTGAGACTGATGAAACAGAAGGATATCTGCACGCAGACAGTGCTCACGCCGCTTCGCGGCTGCGCTTACCGTGACTGCCTGCTTAGCAAATATCCTTCTGTTTTCCAGACTAAACTGGGAAAACAAAAAAGCCGGCTGAATTAACAACCGGCAAAATAAATGCGTGTTTTGGTTCATATACCTAGAACACTTTTACGCAATGAAGATTGATGCTCACGATCCTCAAGCACGGCAGAAAACTTTGCCTGCTTGTCTGAACTAAGATATTTTGAGAGCATGTCATATCTATATCTTGCAGAGCTCAAAAATTTATTTGAGATAATTGCAGTAATCGCGCACTCTGCTAATTCCTGTTTTTCAACATCACTTAAATCCATAGCTTCAAACATTCGAACTATTGACCCATCTCTCGTTTGATTTTTACAGTGAGCCTTGTAAATGGACTTTTTTTCTTCCACACCGCATTTCAGTTCATAAAAGAAAAATTCTATATCATCATCAGCCATAATTGCTTTATGGATAATATTTACCTGCTGATCAACAGGAAAGTTCTTAAACTCATCATTTTCAATCTTTAACATACACACCCCCTATTGATTGACTATCATATTTGTCTGTTTCGTCCTTTTGGCCTCATCAGTCGAAGCATTCACTTCGAGACAGAAGGAGATTTTATTAGAATCTCCTGTGCTCAAGGTTTAAACCTACTTGAGCGGGGAGGTTGATAGACAAACGGCTATCACGTGGAGCTTATTAATTTCTAAATATTGCTGTCTCACGACATGATATTTAGTCTAATTCACTGTCCACAGTCACATACTGCTTCGCGCTTTTCGGTCTTTCATAGCGCATTAAATTAGATATCCCCCAGTCAGACTAAGCTCTGGGATATTGCGAACTGTTTATTTAAACAGCGCAATTAAAGCCTGCTAGATATATACTCAGCTGGACTCACAGACTTATCGTAATCAGAAATTACTAAACAAGGCCTTAATCCAGTGTGAATTGATAAATATAGATTTATCTCAGCATACGCGAAGCCCGCCTTCTCCAAGGTGTGCCTCAAAAACGAATGAGCAAAATGGTTTTTGTCACCATAGCCATTAGCGTATACTAATATCACATCATCTGATGAATATATAGCAGTTGCTGATATGGAACCATTAAATTGTTTAATGTTCACATACTCAACAAATTTCCACTCAGCAGCGTGCGCAGCATCATTAAATGCTTCAGTGGCAACTACAGCTGCTAAGTCAGCTTCTAATTTGTTAGTCAACAAATTTTGCATATTTAATTTCCTCCTATTGCTTAATGTCTCGCGCGATCCTTATCAGCCCGCGAACCAGTCACATGCTGGATTTTCTGTTTCGCTCTTTTGAGCTCATCAGTCGAAGTATTCACTTCGAGACAGTGAGAGGTTTTAATAGGACCTCTCGAACCTAAAAGATTTAACTGTTTTCACACAGGTGGTTGTGGAATTTGGTTAGCTTTATTTTTCAAAAGCTTGACCATCTCGGCGTAAGCTTCATTCCATGTTCCATCGAATCTAACTTTCGCTTGTCTAGCCGGGCACAGACTACCGCTACTGCAATTGCAACTTTCAGTTAAGAGAGCTCGATCACCTTGATTGAATTGATAGAACACATCATGGGATCTATGTTCATCAAAACCTACATCTAGCGCCCCTTGTATTAAGATGTAAGCTTGATTGGAGAGTGTGTCTGTATCAAAGTCCTCAGTATCAGGAAGTTTGTTAATTGCTTCCTTCCATTCTTCCAATCGAGCTTTGGACGCCTCATCCATTTCCGTAAGGCCATCAGCTAAGCCATTACTGTCAAAACTTGGTACCATTTTTTCCTCCTAAAATTTTGCGTATTTTTGGCTCGCTACACCAGAATTTATTTTTGTTGAGACCAGTATATCAAGTTTTTGACATTTTGTCAAGAGTATTCCAAATAATGTTAGATTATTTTAAGATAAATGGCTTATTTATAACATAAAATATATGTTGATTTATCTCCAACAACATGCTATAATTAGTCTATGCTAAACGAATATTTGCAAGAATTAGGATTCACAGATAAGGAAATCGCCGTATATTTGTGCATTCAAGAGAATGGTAAACTATCAGCTGCAGACGTTTCCCGAGTATCAAAAATCAATAGAACTACTGTTTACAGCGTTTCTAAGGAGCTTATCAAAAAAGGAATTATCCAAGAGGACTTGGGCGGCACCACCACCTACTACACAGCCACGCCCCCCGAAGAACTCCGCACTCTATATAAATCGCAAGAACAGGAACTTGAACAAAAAAAGACTGCTATTGAGCAGGCAATCTTGGAATTACAGGCTTTGCCAAAATCAAAGCAGTATTCTGTTCCTAAAATTCGTTTTATTGATGAGCCACAATTAAAAGATTTTCTATTTAAGCAATTACCTATTTGGATTGAGAGTGCCAAAAACATTAATGAGAAAAACTGGTGGGGATTTCAAGATGCATCAATATTACAAGAATATAAAGATTGGGTTGAGCATCATTGGGAAATTTTTCCAGAGGATTTTGGTACACGCTTAATTACAAACAATAAACCTTCGGAAAAAGAAATTGCCGATGCTGTGAAGAATAAAAATCGACAAGTGAAGTATTGGGATAAATCCGTGGACTTTACTGCTACACATGCAGTTCTTGGTGATTATGTTTTGTTTATAGTTACTAACCAACATCCACACTATTTAGTAGAAACGCATGATGCAGTCATGGCTAAAAACTTACGTGAAATGTTTAAAGGGTTTTGGGAAAAAATTTAATAAAGATAAAAGCGCCTTGCGGCGCTTTTATTTTTTAAGTTAAACTTCTTCGGTCTCGCTGCCATACTCCGCGCGTTCCGCATCGGACACGGCGTACACTTCGCGAGGCTTGGCACCATCACCTGGCCCGATAATTCCCCTGTCTTCTAATATGTCGAGGAGACGAGCAGCGCGGGCGTAACCAATACGCAAGCGACGCTGGAGCAAAGAAGCAGAAGCTTTTCCAGCACGCATCACTTCTTCCTTGGCTGCATCAAACAAATCGTCTTCATCACTACCGCCATCACCACCACCCATACCTGGAATTCCCAAACCACGTTTTGGTTTTTCTGTAACTTCTTCGTTGTAAATTACTGCACCAGCTTGATTCTTAAAGAAGTCAACGACTTTGCGCACTTCTTGTTCACCAACGAAAGCTCCTTGTACGCGCTTTGGCTTATTAAATTCTGCTGAAACAAACAACATGTCTCCATTGCCCAAAAGTTTTTCTGCACCCGATGAATCCAAAATAGTACGAGAGTCGACTTGCGATGCCACAGCAAATGCAGCGCGCGAAGTAATGTTTGCTTTAATAAGTCCAGTAATAACTTCCACGCTTGGGCGCTGGGTTGCAAGAATAAGGTGAATACCAACCGCACGAGCCATTTGCGCCAGCCTCACAATTGCAGCTTCAACATCTTGCTGGGCAACAGCCATAAGGTCGGCTAACTCATCAACAATAATAACAATGTAAGGCAAATGCAGTTCAGTGGCAGCATTGTAGTCAGCAATGTTTCGATTACCAGCTTCGGCAAGTAGCTTGTAACGTCTTTCCATTTCCGCCACAGCCCACTTAAGTGCATTAACTGCTTTGTCGGATTCAGTAATGGCAGGAGTCAAAAGATGCGGAATGCCGTTGTACATATTAAGCTCCACGCGCTTCGGGTCTACCACAATAAACTTAATGTCTTGTGGAGTGTTGCGGTAAAGCAAAGAAATAAACAAACTGTTGATGGCCACAGATTTTCCGGTTCCAGTAGCACCAGCAATTAACATGTGCGGCATTTTGGCAAGGTCAGCAATCATTGGGCGACCAGCAACATCGCGGCCAAGCGCGAGCGCGAGCTTGCCCTTGTTGTTCACAAAGTCTGAAGTTTGCATCACTTCGCGAAGGCGTACGATCGCGGTAGATTTGTTTGGCACTTCAATACCGACCAACGCCTTGCCTGGGATAGGTAGCTCCATACGAATTGCGTGTGCAGCGAGCGCGAGCGCCAAATCATTTTGCAAAGCAGCAATTTGTGAAAGCTTCACACCAGTGGCTGGACGAAGAGTGTACTGCGTCACAGTTGGGCCAACATTCACTTCTCCCATTTCTACATCAATACCAAAGTCTGCTAAAGTTTTTTGAATGATAGTTACATTACTTTCAATGTTTCCAGAATCAACTTCGGTTTTATTATCATCAAGTAAATCAAACGGTGGTAGCTTCCAGTCGCGGCGGTCTTCAATAATAATTGATTCCATTTTCGAAATCGCTTCATCTTCTTTGCTTGGGCCAGATGGAGTTAAGTTAATCGAAGGAGTTAATTTTGGCCTTGGTTCTTCTTCATCGTTTTCTTCATCTGTATTATTATCTGCCGCTAAAACTGCCTCTGCCAAAGAATTAATTTTCACTTTCTCCCCTGTTGTTTCTGGTATTGCTTCTTCATCTTTTTTCTTGAACCACAGCATTGGCGACAAATTCAAAGTGATGACAATTCCAATTACGAGAATACCAATTAAAATTAAATCACCTGCCCAAAATTTAAAGGCCCCAATTATTGGCCCGCCAAATAATGCGCCGAGCCAGCCGCCTGCTTTACCAGCATTTGCCAAGGCCACTGCACCATTAAGTTCATCCATAGAAAAAGAGTGGATCAATCCCGCTATGCTCCCAGCACTTAAAAACATTCCCAAGTAAGTGCGGAAGTATGGGTGTTTGTTTTCTTCGTCTGGAGTACTCTTAAACAACAAATAAGCGATTAGCAAAAAAACTAATGGCATTAAGTATGCGATGATTCCGAACAACAAAAAAAATAATTTTTTCAAAAATTGGCCCAAGCCACCGGCAATATCGAGAATGGCCAAAGCTGTAATCCCAGCTAAAACTACGAAAACAACCACAGCAATGCCGCGTTTGCTTTCAGAAGCTAAATCTAATTTTGGTTTCGGGATGGACTTAAGGATGGAAGATTCGGACTCGTCATTATCGCGCGACCGCTTTTTTTTACGTCCCATGTGGTATTTTTGGAATTTTTAAGTATTTCACTATAAATTATAACACTGTTTTTGTATTTTGTCCTTGACAAAAAGCTATATAAGTGTTATATTAGCAAATAAAATCAAGTTCAAAAACAATTTCAAATATTGGAGGATCAGATGAAAAGAAATATAACAAAAATTATCAACGATTTAATGGCTGGGACATTAAACGGAAGCATTGTTTGGTTAGAGGAGACAAAGGGAGATTCCCAACGCTTCTCTCAACTTAAAGGACGGTACGAAGTCCTTTCGACGATCTCGGATAATTCAGAAGAATCCACAGACAGGTACTATCTAAAAGATACGCGCACAAAGGAAACACTTGCACGTTTCGTTCGCTACATAAACATTGATAGCCGGGTCAAAAAAAATTCTGGCCCACAAGCTGTCGAAGCTCTATTTAGAAAGATCGAGGCGTTGCCCCGGTATCAAGCAGAGGTCGCTTCCGCCACCATGCCGAGTTTCCAAATTGGCAATACGCCAATTACCGGCAACAAGAAAAAACGTTGATTAAAAATTATTTTTATAACTAAAAAGGCCGAGCATATAGCCCGGCCTTTTTCTTTTTTGAGGTCTTTACAATATTTGCAGATTTATCTAAAATTGCTGCAAGATTTGTATGGGAGGAACTATGAAACGACTTAAAATATTGATCAACTTTTTTCAAAAGGTCTGGGGGGTTGCATTTTACATGGCCAGAGATCTTTCACCAATGTTATTTTGCGTCTCTGTCTTAGCGGCGATAGCGCCAGTGCATTACATCTTTAGGTGGCTTGGATGGCAAACCATATCCGGTTCAAATACGACCACACTCACCTTCATATCATTTTGGCTAATCACCACAATGGCTTTCGATCTCGTATTGGCAAGTATCATCACTTTAATGAGTGAGTGCCTATCGGGCAAATATCCGAATTGGAAAATCATCAAAAAGTGAAAGGAGAAACCTATGAACATAATATACCTATTCAGAACTTCAGGATCAACGATTAAAGACAGCATAGAATTTACGAAAGAGGCAAAAAGCGATGAGGAAGCCATCAAAATTGCTGACGAGATGTTACTAAATCGGCGTGTTGAAACTGTGACCGTGTTTAAAGAAGTCAAGCATTTAGAAAAGTCTGCCTGATATAACTGGCAGTAATCACTAATCAAAAAGGCCGAGCACATAGCCCGGCCTTTTTTCTTTAACCAGTTAAACCACCAGCTTTAGCTGGTGAGTGCGTTTACTAGCGTAGCTCG